>NZ_CP013070.1:324000-648000 GCF_000264945.2 Sphingobium indicum B90A | reverse complement strand
CCCTGAAATCCGCCCTGCTCGACTGGCTGGTCGCGGGAGCCGACGATCCGCTGACGCTGTTCGACGCTCTCCGCGCGGAAAGCCTGCCCCATGCCGGCATCGCCCCCGACGCGCCCTCTGACGTTCCGGCCGAGGCGATGGTGTCGCCCATCTTCATCCGAAATCCCGTCTATGGCACGCGATGCAGCACCATCGTCGCGGTGGACGCGCAGGGGCAAGGCGTCATCGCGGAGCGCCGCTTTGACGCGGACGGCGCGCAATCGGGGGAAAGCGGCATGGCCTTCCACTGGCCCGAAAGAGGCCGATGACGCGAAACGGCCGGCAGCGGCCATCCCGGCGGCGGCAAGCTACTCCAGTCCCGCGATCGCGCGGCGGTCGCACCGCCGCTCTCCGCGCCGCACCGGCGACCAGCCGGGCACCTGGATCGACTGCCCAACCCTGAGCGGCGCGAAGCGACGCCGTTCAATGCCCGCGCAGCGCAGATAAAGCTCCAGCATCCTGGGCGGCGTGTCCCATTTCTCATAGGAAAGGCGGAACGTCCCCCAATGGATGGGAATGGCGGTGGAGGCCTCCAGCTTCCCGAACAACCGCACCGCCTGTTCCGGTCCGACATGCGCGTCCGACTGCATCTGGCCGGGCCAGAAACGGAAGGCTCCGATGGGAATCAGCGCCAGCCTTATCGGCCCCAGCCGCGCCGCTTCGTCAGGCCAGGCCATGTCGCCCGCGCCCGTGTCGCCCGCGAAGAAGATATTTCCCGCCCTCGTGCTGATGAAGAAGCTGGACCAGAGCGCCCGGCTGCGGTCCGTGCCCCAGCGGCTGCTCCAATGATGATTGCGCAGAACATGGACGCGATAATCCGGGCAATGTTCGTAATTTTCGCACTGGATCACCGTGTCGTCGCCCAGGCCGCCCAGCGCCGCGCCGCTGACCGATTGCCCCCAGTCGAGCGCGGTCGACGGGATGCCGTTCGCTTTCAGTATCGCGTCGTTGCCCAGGCTGGTGACGATCTTTGGCCGGTCCCGTTCCCAAAGCCTTTTCAGCGTGGGGATGTCCATATGGTCGTAATGATTGTGGCTGACGAGGATAAGGTCGATCTTCGGCATGTCGTCGAAGCGCACGCCCGGCTGCGCCACCCGCTTCGGCCCCAGCGGCGGAAGGGGACTGGCATGGTCCGACCAGATCGGATCGGTGAGGATATTGAGGCCCGCCGCCTGCACCAGCACGGTCGCATGCCCGACCCAGGTGGCGACCATGCCCCGCGGCGCGGCGAAGGCAGGCGGGCGCGATGGCTTGACCGCCACCATGTCGGGCCAGGAGGGCCGGTCGTCCTGGCCCAGCAGCCAGCGGGCGATGAAGCCGCGCGGGTTGCTGCCCGGCGGCGCGGGAGAGCGGATTTCCCCGTCGGGATTGAAGAAGCGCGCGCCGTCATAATGGCGGCTGACCGGCCCCTCATAATAGATGCGGTCGAGAAAGGGCGGGACGATGGTCACCGCCAGGCAGAGGGCGACCGTCAGGAACAGCAGCGCGACGCCCAGGCCTTTCACGATTTTCCCGACGATGCGGCCCATGCCGTCTCCTGCCCTGATGATCCGGGACGGACATAGCGCGGATCGGGCTATCGGCAAGCGCTCAGATTGGGGGCGCTTGAAAGCAAGGGGGTGATGCCCGCCGTCCCTTGCCTCAGTTCTGCAAAGCGGGAAGCAGCAGCGTGAAGCGCGCGCCGCCTTCGGGCGCGTCGTCGATGTGAATGTCGCCGCCCATGGCGCGCGCCAGCCGCCGCGAAATATAGAGGCCAAGGCCGCTGCCGCCCGCGTCGCCGCGGCCGAGCCGTTCGAACTTGTCGAAGATCCGCTCCCGGCTGTCGGCCGCTATGCCGTCGCCCTGGTCCAGCACCGCGATCCAGGCCTGGCCGCCAAGCCGGCCCGTTTCGATCCGCACCGTCGATCCTTCGGGCGCATAACGCACGGCATTGCCCACCAGGTTCATCAGTATCTGCAAGGCGCGGCGGAATTCCCCGATGGCGGGCTCCGCCTCCTCCAGCGCGGGCGCGAGGATGCCGATCCCCCGGTCCCGCGCCTTGACCAGGAACAGCCCGGCAGCGCGCCGCCCGACATCGGCCAGGTCGATCTCTTCCGCAGCCACGCTGAAATCCGGCCGGTCTATCGCCTGCAGGTCCGCCAGATCGTCGATCAGCGCCATCAGATGCCGCCCCGCCGCCGAAATGTCGCCGGCATAACCCAGATAATCCGGCCGCAGCGGCCCTTCCAGTTGGGCGCCGATCGAATCGGCATTGGCGATAATACGCCCCAGGGGCCGACGCAGGTAACGGTCGAGCCGTTTCCCGAATTCGGCGGGGTAGAATAGCAGCGGCTCCGGCGTGGCGAGCGGCGCGGCGACGGCGCGGTCCACGGGCAGCGCCTTGCCGCGATAGCCCACCAACTGGCCCGCAAGGTCGAACATCGGAAAGCCCGACAGGATGAAACGCTGCGCCGGATCGCTGGTCAACCCGGCCACCTGGTCGCGAAAGGCGCGCCGCTGGGCAAAGCCGCGCAGGATCGCCAGGTCGCCGTCCGCATCGGCGCGCAGCTCGAAAAAGCTGGTGAAGCGGCTGCCCGGCAGGGGCGGTGCGGACGGCAAGGCGCCCTCTCCGCCCAATCCCTCCAGCACCATCTGGAAGCGCAACTGGGTGTCGATCTGCCATGTCCAGCCGTCGGACAGGGCGGCGATGTCTGTTTCCCGCCGCGCCAGATCGAGCGGCGCCGCGACTGCCTGCCGCTCATGCCAATCGATGATGGAAAGCTGCACCCGTTCGGCTTCCGGCTTGGCCCGCACCCACATGTCGATGTCGCCGCGCTCCGCCGCGGCGACGACCGGACGGGACAGGGCGATGCCCAGATGCGCCGCCAGCCGCGCCATCGCCGCCAGTTGCGGGATCGCCAGCGCGCTGCCGAGGTCTCCTCCTGCCTCCTGCTGCAAGGCGAGCACGGGCGCATCCGCGCTCAGCAGCCGGCCGTCCGCGGCGACCGTCGCTCGGATGATGGCGGGATGCGCCGGCATGTTCATCAACCGGCGATCCGCCGCAGATGATCCAACTTGGCCCGCAGCGCGGCGGGCGCGCGCAGGGCGCCCACCGCGGCATCGGCCTGCGCCACGCTCAATTCCTGATAGCGCATGGCTTCTCCAACGATGGTCGCATCGGACAAGGAGGGCCGCACCGGCCGCAGCGCCAGCAATAATTGCCGGTAATCGCTGTCCGATCCTCCCAGCGCGCGGCACAGCGCCGCAACCTGCCCCACCGGACCCATGACCAGGATGTCCGCGACCTGCGCGCTCTCCATCCGCAACCGCCGCCCGGCGAGCGCGGCGAACAGCAGGAAATGCCTGTGCTGCAGGGCGGCCGCCATTATTTCGGGCGCATCGGCGCGATCGCCCAATCGGCCGACCAGCCGGTCCGCCGCGGCGATCGGCCCGGTCGCCTCATCATGCCGGGCCAGTTGGCGCTGCGCCGCGGCCTCGACCAGCGGCACCACGGATTCCGCCTCGCTCAGGCCGCTCCGCTGGACGATGGCCGCCAGGCAGGCGGCCGCTGTCCACAACAGCTCCGCGAAGAAACCGGCAGGCAGATCGGGCTGCATCGGCTGATCCTCCGCCGCCGTCAGCAGCCAGCGCCCCTCCGCCAGCATCAGCGCGGCAAGCGCCTCGCCCAGCGCGGGATCGTCGGCGGGGAACAGCGAGTCCGCTTCCGATTCGCCCGAACCGCCGTCCGGCCCGCCGAACTGACGCAGCATCAGGCTGATCCCGCCCCGCATCTGCATATGGGCGAGCAGCGCCGGTCCCAGCAGGGTCGGCTGGGCGCGCAGCGTCGGCCAGCAGACGGGTTGCGGCCATTGCGCCAGGGCCGCCGCGATTTCCCGCGTTTCCTCCAGCGCCAGGCGCAATCCGATCTCCATCGCGGTCAGGCACCCGCCCAGATGCCGCCGGGTCTCCGCCACCAGCGCGTCGTGCCGTTCCCGTCCGTCGTCGGGAAAGAAAAACGCCAGATCAATGGCATGGCCGACGGGCACGGCGGACATGCCCGCCATGACTTGCGCCATCGGCCAGCAGTCCGCCCGGGTCGATCCGATCAGGGACGAATAGGCGCTCATGCCGGCCAGCATAATGGCACGTCGTTAAAATGCACTAAACCGTAACGAGCAAAATCGTTCAATTCCGGCGGAGCAGGATCATCGTTCCCACAGACGCGATGGCGCACAGCATCGCCAGGTCGAACATCGGCGCCAACGCTCCGGTCGCCGAAGCCAGCAGCAGCGGAATGAGCGCGCTGGCGGGCGTGAAGATCATCCATGGCCGCAGCGGCCCGGCCTTTTGCCAGCGATCCGCCATCTGGACGATCACCAGCATCAGCGCGAGATAGGTCGCCGTCGTCCCTCCCCCCGCCAAGGCGATCCCGCCTAGCGCGAAGGCCGGCGCGACGAAGGCCAGCCAGCCCATGGGCAGCGGCCGCAACGCCATTTCGTCCAGCCTGTCCGCCGTTTCCGCCAGCAGCAGCGACAGCAGCAGCAGGCAGAAGCCGGTGCCGGTCCAGAGCAGTTCGATCGGCACCAGCGCGATCGCGCCCAGCGCCATGGCGGCGATCCGCACCTGCAATGCCGGAACCTGCATGCGCATCAGCGCCGGACTGATCAACCGGGCCGCCGGGCCCAGCAGATATTGTTCGGCCGCGCCCCGGACGCGCCGCAGCCGCGGTCCGCCGGCAAGCACCGCCTGCGCCGCCAGATCGGCCTGCTCCTGCGTCTCCACCAGCGCGACGCGGCCCTCCATCAGGTCGTCCTGCGGCACGGTGATCCGGCGCGCGCCGGCCTGCACCGCGCCCCGCACCAGCGTCAGCGCCAGATCCCAGTCCCCGATCATGTCGAGCGTGTTGAACAGCAGGTCCGGACTGACCCGGACGAGGCCCGCCCAGCGCTGCCCGGCGTCGATCCGTTCGAACGGCGCGCTCGCCCGGCTGTCGTCCGTCACCAGCAGGGCATCGCCCTGATGGGCGGCCATAGCCTCGAAATAAGCCTGTCCGATGATCGCGCCGTCCGCGACCAGCAGGGCGTCGGCGTCGCGGGGCGCGTCGCGCACCATCGACACCATGTCGCGGACCAGCGCGACGGCGATGCCGTCGGCCGACAGCCGGTCCACGGCCTGCGACAGGGCCGGGGTGATGACGCTGACCAGGATCATCACCCGGTCGGCCCCGGCGCGCACCGCCTGCCGCGCCTGATATTCCACCAGAGTCTGCCCGGCGAAATGCAGGCTGGCGCGCAGCGACCCGGTCGAATCGCCGCCAGCCCGGCTTGCGCTGAGAATAGCCGCAAAAGTCATGCGTGATGAAACCGACCCGATCCTTGTTCAGTCCACCTTTACAAGGCGGAGGGCATCGCGCAAGCAGCCTGACGCGTCAACGTTGCGTAAGGTCGTCGAGCGCGGCGCGCAGCCGCCGCAATATGCGCGGGTCGCCCGGCGCGGCGTCGGCCGCTTCATCGGCCATCGCCATCAGGCCGGTCAGGCCGAAACTGGCCGCCAGCCCCTTCAGCCGCCAGGCGGCAAGCTGCCAGTTCGCGTCGCAGCGCGACCGCCCCAGCAGATCGACCTGCCGTTCGGCGCTTTCGATGAAGGCGACGCGCAGATCCTCTATCAGCGGTCTGTCGTCGCCGACAGCGGCGGCAAGAGCGGCATTCAGGGCGCCTGGATCATAGGACATGGGGTCAACGCTATCTGGCTTGCGTTAAGTTTTGGTAACAGGGCATTTTCGTACGCGCAAAAGCTGCTAGGATGGGCCGCATGAACGGGGGCAGCACAATCGTCGAATTCTGGCGGGACAAGGACGCGGCGATCGATGACGCGGCGCGGGCGGACGACGCCCTGCTGTTGAAACAGGCCGTCCTGGACCTGGAGGACGATGGCATGCCCGCGGAAAGCGAAGGCCATGGCATGCGCGCCCCGACCTGGGCGTTGCTCGCCGCCGGCCTTGGCTGGATCGGCTTTTCCGGCTGGGCGACGCTGTCCTCCGGGCAATGGCGCGCCGGGCCTGCGGCGTGGCCGGGGCTGGTTGCGACCATCCTGGTCCCGCTTATCCTGCTGGGCGTCTGCTACCTGCTGCTCTTGCGGAACAGCCGGAGCGAAGCCCGCCGCTATCGCGACACCGCCCGCGCCCTCCGGACGGAGGCGGAACTGCTGGAACTGCGGGTCGCGCGAATCGCCGCCCAGTTGGAAACCGCGCGCCAGAGCATGCAGGACCAGGCGGAACTGCTCGACAGCTATGGCGCCGCCGCCAGCAGCAATATGGAGGCTTCGGCCGAACTGATCGCGAGCCGGGCCAACAGCACCGCCGAACGCGCCGAGGCCGCCGAACGCGCCGGGCTGGCGCTCGTGCAGCGCATGGAGGCGCTGGTCGCCGCCATCCCGGAACTGGAGGATCGCGCAACCCGCATGTCCGCGCAGATCATGGACAATGGTCATGCGCTGGCGGAACGCATCGACATGCTGGAGGCGCGGCTGCATGCGCTGGGCGAGATTTCCGACGACGCCCGCAGCCGGACGCTTTCCGCGACCAAGAGCCTGTCCAGCCAGCTCACCGAACTTCAGGAAGCCACCCGCTCCGCCGCGCAGGAAGTGACCGGCATGGCCGATGTCGCTTCGGGCCGGATCGAGGCGACGACCCAGAGCGCGCGCAAGGCGATGGAGGAGAGCCGGCTCGACATCGAACAGAAGTCGATCCTGCTGAGCGGCCTCACCGACCGGACAAAGGCGGAAATAGCGGAGACCGCCCAGTCGGTCATCGCCCTGCTGACGCAGGAACTGAACCGCGTCGAGATCGACGTGCTGCACCGCCTGGAAACCACCCATGGGCGGGCGCAGGAAACCATGGCGGCGGTCGATGCCAATCTGACCGCGCAGGCCGCGTCGCTCAAGGCGCTGATAGAGGGCGCGCAGGCCGGCATCGCCGCCACCAGCCAATCCGCCCTTTCCACACTGGCGCGCGACGCCGAGACCGTGGAGGCCGAACTGCGCCGCCGGGTGGAAGCGGCCATTGCGCAAACCTATGAAGGCATCAGGCTGAGCGACGAGAGCATCGCCCGCCACGAGGAGGCGCTGGAGGCGCTGATAGCCCGGTCGCGCGACAGCATCGCCGCCATCGGGGATGACACCGTCGCCCATCTCGCGGACCATGTGGGCGAGATCGAAAGCCGCCTGCACCAGATCAACGATCTGGTCGAGGGCCAGCGGGCGCTTGTCTCCGGCCTGCAAAGCAGCTTGGACGAGGCGGTCGATTCCGCCCAGTCGCGCTTTGCCGCGATGGAACAGTCCGCCCTCGCCCGCAATGAGCGGCTGACCGAAGCGCTGTCGCGCCTGACCGCCGAAACGCAGCGCATCGACGCCGCGCTGGGGGCTGGCGGCATGACCGCCGAAAAGCTGATCGGCAGCGCGGAAACGCTGATGATGGCGCTCGATTCCAGCGTGCGCGAACTCGACGAAACCTTCCCCGCCGCGCTCCAGCGCTTCAACGGGCGGATCGAGACCAGCCGCACCCTGCTCGACAGCGCGGCGCCGGAAATGGAGCGGCTGGAGGCGATCTCCGAAGCGCTGCTCGGCCGCACCCAGGAGGCCGAGGAACTGCTGCGCGGACAGGGCCGACGCCTGACCGAATGGCTGGAAAGCACGCAGAGCGGCGTCGACGCCAATCGCGAACTGGTGGAGAAGCTGCGCACCGCGCTCGACAATGCGCATCAGGACGCCACCCGCATCACCGAGGGAGCCGGTCCGCTGCTCGTCACCGCGCTGCTGCGGGTGAAGGACACCGCCGACCAGGCCGCCGAACGCGCCCGCCAGGCGCTGAGCCGCGCCATTCCCGAAGCGGCGGAGGCGCTTGCCGACGCCAGCGAGCAGGCGATGCAGCGCGCCATCGACGAAAAGGTCACGGCCCAGATCGAAATGGTCGCCAGGGTGGCGGAGGAAGCGGTGAGGGCCGCGCATCAGGCATCCGACCGCCTGACGCGCCAGCTACTGACCATCGCCGACACCAGCGCCAGCGTGGAGGCGCGGATAGAGGAGGCCGAGCGCGCCGCCGAAGACCGCGACCGCGACCATTTCGCGCGACGGTCCGCGCTGATCATCGAATCGCTCAACAGCACGGCCATCGACGTTTCGAAGATCCTGTCCAACGATGTGACGGATTCGGCCTGGTCAGCCTATCTGAAGGGCGACCGCGGCGTCTTCACCCGCCGCGCCGTCAAGCTGTTGGACGCGGGCGAGTCCCGCGAAATCGCCCTGCATTACGACAATGATCCTGAATTTCAGGAGCATGTGAACCGTTATATCCACGATTTTGAATCGATGCTGCGGATCATCCTGTCGGCCCGCGACGGCAATGCGCTGGGCGTGGCGATCCTCTCCTCCGACATGGGCAAGCTCTATGTCGCGCTGGCGCAGGCGATCGAAAGGCTGCGACAATAGGGTTCGGCCCGGCGATCGTTCCGCCGTCGCCTGCTTCCGCGAAGGGGCGCGGCGGCGCCTCACCCTGCATCCCCACTTCCCCGACGCATCAGTCCGCCGTCGTCGGATCGATCGTCGCGCATATCCGGGCGATGCTGTTCGCCGGAAACCCCGCCATTTCGGCGTGCCGACGGATCAGTTCCTCGCTGGGCGCGCGATAGACGCAGTAAATCTTGTCGTCCGTCACATAGCTGTGAACCCACTGAATGTCCGGGCCAAGCTGGCGCAGGACATTGCAGGATCCCTGCGACGCGTCCTTGAGCTGATCGGGCGATAATCCACCGACACCCGGCATGTCCCGTTCGATCACGAATTGCGGCATGGCGTCCTCTCCTGCCTGAAAGGCGCGGGGATCATAGACCCTCCATGCCCCATGTTCGAGGGCGATATTGGATTAGGGCTGAATGTCGATGGCCCCAGGCCCTCAACGGCAGGCGCGCGCGCCCCATGCGCCGCGCTCCGCCTGGTCGAGGTGCAGATGGTCGCGATGCGCCGCATTGTAATCGGGCGACAGGACCGTCGAAAACAGCGCGCAGGCGCCGTCGCGGACCTCATGCAGGAAATCCGCTTCCTTCCCCTCTCCCTTCCAGTCCGCCGCGACGCCGATCCGACGGCCATCGGTCAGGATGAAACCCGCCACGTCGATGGCGTCGGCGGTGGCATGCTCGCTGAAATCCCCGGCACTGCGTCCATAGAGGCGGCGGCAGCTATAGGCGCCGAAATGCGTGACCTTCCGAACCGCCCGGCCGAAATGGCGCTGGGCGGCGGGCTGGACCACCTGCCATTCCCAGAGCTTGAGCGCCGCCGCAACCGGGCAGGATGGCGCCACCGCCGCCGGCTCCAGCGCGATGGCGCCGTCGGCCGGCGCCAGCCGCACGGCGTCGGCATAGGCGCAACGGCCCTCGCCGCCCGGCTTCATCCGCGCATAGGCGACGCCCGCCCGATCCAGCAGGGCCCGGCATTCGGCCGGACGGGCGGCCAGCATGGCGAGCTTGCGCCCGGTGAAGAGGCCGACGGGCTGGGAGAGGTCTAGGCGCGTCCAGGGAAGATTCTGCGGCTGGCGGGCGACATAGGCATAACCGACCAGGCAAAGGATCAATATCGCCGCGACATGGACCAGGCGGCGCAGGAAGACATGGATTCGTCGCATGGCTCAAGCACGCCGGACCGTCCCGATTGGTTCCGCCGTCACCGGATAGCCGAGATGATCGGGGATGCAGAGATGCGGCTTTCCATCCCTTTCCTCAAGCCAGGGCGTCACGGTTTCGACCGGGATCGACAAGGCGTGGGCGGCCAGATCGTCGAAGCTGGCAAATCGGGCCAGCCGCTCCAGATTGCGCCGCGTCGGAAAGATGACCTGCCCCTCCCCCCGGTCGCAACGCGCCAGCATGTCCGCCGCGCTGCTCCAGAAAAGCGCCACATTCTCTGTCGCATCGACGCTCGCTACCTGTCCTTCGGGCGCCCGGGCGATGTAGAAGCGGGTGTCGAATACCCGCCGCGCCTGTTCCAGATGCGCGGGATGCCAGCGGGCGAAGGGCAGCAGCCTATCCAGCGCGATTTCCAGCCCATGGTCGTCGAGTATGTCGCCCAGCCCCGCCCCCGCCGCCAGCGCCCGCCGCATGACGGCGATCCGGTCCGGCCCCGGCGGCGAGGTGAAGGCGATGGCGAGGCCGCTTTCCTCCAGCGTCTCCCGCACGGCGGCGATCCGCGCCGCCGCTTCGTCCAACGGCAGGCCGTCGGCGATCGTCGCGGCCAGGGCATGGTCGCCGGCATCCACCGCGCCGCCCGGAAAGACCAGCGCGCCCGCTGCGAAGGCCATGCTGGATGCGCGCTCCACCATCAGGATTTCCGCGTCCGCGCCGGGGCGGTCGCGCAGGATGACCACCGTCGCGGCGGCGCGGCCTGTGGGAAGCATATCTGTCATGGAACCGGCATAAGCGCCGAAATCGCCGGCGGTAAAGGCCCTTCCGTCGAGCGCCGGGGATTGATCGGACCGCGTCGACCCGAATGCCACGGCCGCGTCAGCTTCGCCGGATCACCAGGTTGCGGATTTCGCTCATGTCCTCCATGGCGAAGCGCACGCCTTCGCGCCCCAGCCCGCTGTCCTTGACCCCGCCATAGGGCATGTTGTCGACGCGGTAGCTCGACACGTCGTTGACGACGATGCCGCCGACGTCGAGATGGTCCCACGCCTCCAGCACCTTGTGGATGTCGCGCGTGAACAGCCCGGCCTGAAGCCCGAACTTGCTGTCGTTGACCTCGGCGAGCGCGGCCCTCCAGTCGGAGAATTTCGACAGGATGACCACCGGACCGAAGGCCTCCTCCCGCACGAGGTCGGTGTCGTTGGGGACGTCTTCCAGCAAGGCGGCTTCCAGCATGTTGCCTTCGCATCCGCCGCCTGCGAGCAGGGTCGCGCCCACCGCGACCGCATCGTCGATCCAGCCCTTCAGCCGCCTGGCCTCGTTGACCGAGATCATGGGGCCTATGAACGTGTCGCGCAGCTTGGGATCGCCGGATTTCAGGGTCCGGACCTTCGCGGCGAGCATGTCGCGGAACCTGTCGTAAATATCCTCGTGGATGATCACGCGTTGCACATGGATGCAACTTTGGCCCGATTGATAATAGCCGCCGAAGATGATCCGCGCCAGCGCATGGTCCAGGTCGGCATCCTTGTCGACGACGACCGCCGCGTTGCCGCCCAGTTCCAGCACGACCTTCTTCTTGCCCGCCCGCGCCTTCAAGTCCCAGCCCACGTCCGGCGAACCCGTGAAGCTGAGCAGCTTAAGCCGGTCGTCGGTGGTGAACAGGTCGGCGCCCGCGCGCGATGCGGGAAGGATGCTGAACGCGCCCTCCGGCAATATGTCGCATTCGGCGAGCACTTCCCCCATGATGATCGCGCCCAGCGGCGTCAGCGACGCGGGCTTCATCACGAAGGGGCAGCCGATCGCGATGGCCGGGGCGATCTTGTGCGCGGCGAGGTTGAGGGGGAAGTTGAACGGCGAGATGAAACTGCACGGGCCGATGGGCACGCGCTTCCACATGCCCATATAGCCCCTGGCGCGGGCCGAAATGTCGAGCGGCTGGACCTCGCCATAATTGCGGGTCGCTTCCTCGGCAGCGATGCGGAAGGTGTCGATCAGGCGGCCGACCTCCCCCTCGCTGTCGGCGATGGGCTTGCCCGCCTCGACGCACAAGGCATAGGCGAGTTCGTCGAAGCGCTCCTGAAAGCGGGTGACGCAATGGGCGAGTATGTCTCGCCGTTCGAAGCTCGCCAGCCGCGCCATCGGCTCGGCTGCGCGCGCGGCCCCGGCGATGGCTTCGGAGATGATCTCCGGCGTCGCGAGCGCGGTGCGGAAGGCGACCTCCCCGGTGAACTTGTCGGTCACCGCCAGGTCGGCATTGGGCTGCGCCGCCCGGTTATTGAGATAGAGCGGATAGACGTCTTTGAGCTTCATCACGGCCATTCTCCCATATCCCCGGCGCGCCGCGGATGCTGTTTCCCTTATCTACCGCTGGAGCGCCCGCGCAATCCGGCTGAGATAGAAGACGCGCTCGAACGTGGCGTCGAACGCGACGGGGGTCGACTGGTCGGGCGATCTATACCAGCGGCCGTCCTGCGCCTGGACATCGCATATCCATTGCGTCATGCGCGCGGAAACATCCCTGAACCCGTTGTCCCCGGTCACGGCGAACAGCTCGGCGCAGCCCCAGGCGATCTTGCCGTTGGAGGTCGATTCAGATATTTCCGGATGGCATCCGTTCACGAACGCCAGCAGCTTTTCCGCCGCATCGACCCATTTGCGCTCGCCCGTCAGCAGGTTCATCTGCGCCATCAACGCAAGAGCATATCCGATATACCAATATATCTGCCCGCTTTCCGACCGCCGGACCGTCCAGCCCCTGCCATCCTCCCCCGCCGCCGGCCGCACATATCCCCTTTCAGGCGACCACCGGAAATATAACGCCTCCCTGGGTTCGGGCTGGTCCTCGACAAGGGCGCGAACCAGATCGGCTCCCTTCGCGACCTCATGGCTCCTCCCAGCGGCGAGCAGCGCCGTCAGGGCGCAGCATGTCAGGCCGACATCGACGACCCGCCCCTGTCCGTCGACAAGGACGCCGCCCGTGGTCGGGCAAAGCTGCCGGCTTATGGCGTTCGCCGCCGGAACGGACATGTCGTAGCGACCGGCCAGATGGGCTCCCCAGGTCAGCCACGAATCCCGGTAGATCGGTCCGACCGTCGCAGCCGGATATTGCTCGCCCCCGAACTGCCCGTCCCGGTAGAAGTCCCGCTTTATCTTGCGCGCGACGCGTTCCGCCTCCAGATAGCGGCCGGCGACGGTCAATGTCAGGAGAGCCTTGTAATAGCCGAACAATATGGACTCGCTGCCTTCAAGCTCGCCGCTGTCCGATACGCGCTCGACAAGCCATTTCAGGCCGAGCGATATTGCTTCCTCGCAACGCCGAACGATCTCTGCCAATGATCCTCTCCAGGATTGAGAATGCGTGATGGGGGCTGCCTCACGCCGCCGTCCGGCGGATGAGATCGGCGCCCTTTTCCCCGATCATCAGGGCGGCCGCATTGGTGTTGGAGGACGGCATGGTCGGCATGATGGAGGCGTCCACAACCCGAAGCCGGTCGACCCCCCTGACGCGCAGCCGATCGTCGACCACCGCCCAGTCGTCGCGCCCCATCTTGCACGTGCCGATCGGATGATAGGAGGTCTGGCCGCTTTGCCGGATATATTCCTTGATCTCCTCATCGGAGGAAGCCGCCGCGCCGGGCCGCAATTCCGTCACGACGAATCTGGAGAGCGCATCCTGCGACGCGATGGTCCGCGCCATCCTGATCCCCGCGGTCAGAACCCGGACATCCTCTTCGTCCTCGAACTGGTTGGGGTAGATGAGGGGCGCGGCATTCGCGTCGGGCGAGGATATGTGGAGATGGCCGCGCGATCGCGGCGACAATTGGACGACGCCTATCGTCAGGCCGGGATGCGGGTCGATCCCCAGATCCTTGCTGTAGGCCATCCGATCCTGGCCGCTGAAATGGTGAAGCTGGAGCTTCAGGTCGGGCATCGGAGCATCCGGACGGGACCGCACGATGGCATGCGCCGACGCGAGCGGGGTCGACATCAGCCCCCGGCCCAGGAACAGCCATTCCGCCCCCACCTTCATGCGGAACAGGTAATTGCGGACCAGTTCGTTCAGGCCGGCGGTATTCCTGGCCTTCAGGCTGATGCGGGTTTGCAGGTGATCGATCAAATTCTCGCCAACGCCGGGCAAATGGTGGACGACAGGGATGCCGGCATCTTTGAGGATGAACCCGTTGCCGATCCCGGAAAGCTCCAGCAACTGCGGTGAACCGATCGCGCCTGCACTGACGATGATCTCTCTATCGGCGCGGATGGTCTGTTCCCCGCCGGCGTTCTGCAAGACCACGGCGCTGGCGCTTCCGCCGACGACATCGATCTTCCTGACCCGCGTGTTCGCCAGGACATGCAGGTTCCTGCGCTTCATGGCCGGGGAAAGATAACCGACGGCGGCGCTTTGCCGCCGTCCATAGCGGGTGTTGAACTGCAACGGGCTCGCCCCCTCGATCGACGCGCCGTTATAGTCGGCATTGGCCGCTATGCCGGCCTGCGCGCACGCATCCAGGAACGCGCCGGTGACCGGCAGATCCAGCCTGAGGCGCTCCACCGAAATCGGGCCGCCCCGCCCCCTGTAGCGCGGGTCTCCGCCCTTGAAATTCTCGAATTTCTTGAAGAATGGCAGGACATCGTCATAGCCCCAGCCGATATTGCCCATTTGCCGCCAGCGATCATATTCCTCGCGCAGGCCCCGGATGAAGATGGTGCCGTTGACGGAGCTGGAACCGCCGACGACCTTGCCCCGCGGCCAGCTCAGCCTTCGGCCGTTGAGCGCTGGCACCCCCTCCGTCTCATAGGGCCAGATCACGTCGGTCCGGCGCAGCATCTGCCCGGTCCCCAGCGGAGCCCGCATCCAGAACAGCGTGTCCGGGCCGCCCGCTTCGACGAGCAACACCGAATGTTCCCCGCTTTCGCTGAGCCGGCTGGCGACGACGCATCCCGACGATCCAGCGCCGATCACGATATAATCGTACGAAGTCCGGACATCGTTATGCGCCATGCTCATGCTGGGAATATTCCATTTCGTGCGACCCGCGGCTCAGGCCGGGCCGGATGCAGGCTTGCTGCATCCGGCGCCTCCCCCACGGTTTAGCTTGAATGATAAGTCATAATAGTTCCATATATCGAAACTGTCAAAGGATTATCGTCGGTATGTCGGAACTTTTAAATTTTCTCGGCATGGCCTATCAGGAGGATGCTTTTGGCCGCTCCAGTTCCTGTGTAATTGCGGAAGCTGGTGCGCGGGCGCCGACAGGCGAATCGGACGCGAGGGGATGGAAGTGGGAAAATCTGTGCCGGCCGAAGACCAGGGATCGATCACGAGACAGCGTTCCTCCAAATATTCCGACCCCTTCTTCGCCACGACGCTGGAGCGGGGCTTGCGGGTTCTTGCGGCATTCCGCCCGGATGACGCGTGGCTCAGCAATTCGGAGATTTCCGCCCGGACGGGAATGCCGCGATCCTCCGTCTCGCGCCTGACCAACACGCTGGTCCAACTGGGCTATCTGGGCCTCAATGAAAGCGGGTCCTATCGCGTGGGTTCCCAGGTTCTTTCCGTGGCCTATCCGCTGCTGGCGCGGTTCAAGATCCGGCAGATCGCGCGCCCCTTCATGCGCGATTTCGCCGTGCGGGCCGGCGGCAACGTGTCGATCGCCATGTCGAACGACCTCAACGCCATCATGCTGGACGTCACGCGATCGGACGACACGGCGCTGCCCGACTATATTTCCGACATAGGATTTTCCGTACCGCTCTATCGCACCGCCATCGGCCGCGCGATCCTGTCGCTCATGTCGCCGGAGGAGCGCGCCGCGCTTCACCAGCGGACCCTGGAGACCGCCCCGCAACTGGCCGACGGAAAGGCGGAGGCCGACCAGGGCGTGGAGGACTGCAAGACGGACGGTTTCTGCTTCGCCTCGTCCTGGCGGGCCGAAACGCTGGCGGTGGCGGCTCCGCTGCTGCGGACCGCCGATGGGGAATGCCTGGCGCTGGTGTGCGCCGTTCCGGCTTTCCGGACCAATGAGAATGAGATGCGGAACGATGTCGGGCCGCGCCTCGTTTCACTTGCCGCCCGGATCAGGGCGCTTGCCGGCGGCGCGTAGCAGGAGCCTGGCCGCGCAAGCATTTCCAGGAGCCGTTTCCCGGCTTCAGCCCGACTTCAGTTCGCTATTGAGGCGCAGGCTTGCGCGCCACAGGAAGAAGGCGGGGATCAGGCCCAGCCATGCCGCGCCATAAAGGACATATCGCACGCTTTCGGTCCCGACGGCGGGCTTCAGCATTTCCGACAAGATGCCGAACAGAAGCGGCCCCAGTCCCAGCCCGACCAGATTCTGCATGAACAGAAGTATGGCGCTGGCCATCGCCCGCGCCTCCGGCCGCACGAGCCCGTGCAGGCAGGCGAAGGTCGGGCCGTAATAGGATGCGTTGAACACCGTGGGTATGAAGATCAGCACGAGGGCGATATGCCATTCGTCGATCCAATAGCCGAGGAAGAGAATGGGAGCGCCGAGCGCCATGCCGATCACGGGCGTGGTCAGCATATGCCGCTTGTCCACGCGGCCGAAACGGTCCGCCATGTAACCGCCCAGCCAGGTGCCGACGATCCCCGCCGCGCCGATGGCGATGCCAAGCAACAGCCCCGTTTCTCCCACGCTGAGGCCGTGCGAGCGCTGAAACAGGATCAAGGCCCAGACATTCTTGCCATAGGTGAGGAAGGCCGTGAAAGAGGCTCCGATGGCGAGGTGAAGGAAGGTGCGCGTGCCGAACACCTCCCGCAGGGCGCCGACGACGGTCAGGTCGGCCCCAGGCGCCGGAGGAGCGGCCGCCGGCCGTCTGCGCTCGTCCCGGATCAGGAAGGGCAGGGCCATGGCCATCAGGATGCCGGGAGCCCCCACCAGCATGAACGCGAAGCGCCATCCCCACAGATCGTTGGCGAAGCCCCCTATGGCCAGCCCGAACAGGGTGCCGATGGGAATGCCGAGGCCATAGAAGGCGATGGCCGACGAACGCTTCGAAGGTTCGACCGTGGAGCTGATCAACGAGTGCGCCGCCGGGGTGCAGCCCGCCTCCCCTATGCCGACGCCGATGCGGGCGAGCAGGAGCTGGATGAAATTATGGGCCATGCCGCACAGCACCGTCATCCCGGCCCAGGTCGCGAGCGAGATGGAGATCAGCCCGACGCGATTGGTCGTGGGGCGATCGGCGAACCGGGCGATGGGAATGCCCAACACCGTATAGAAAAGCGCGAAGGCCAGGCCCGTCATCAAGCCGATTTGGGTGTCGGACAGCGAAAGATCCCTGGCTATCGGCTCTGCCAGGATGTTGACGATCTGCCGGTCGAGAAAGTTGAAAATATAGACCAGGAGCAATATCCAGAGCATCGTCCGGGCGCCCGACCTGTTCCGCACTTCGGCGGCGGCCGCAGCAGTCGCAACTTGATTGGTTTCATCCACTTTTCTCTCCCGGCGCCAGGGGCGCGGATGTGGCGGCGGGATTGCCCCCGCGGCGCCCATCAAAACTGGCTTCACATGGGGTCGCGACTTCCCGTTTTCTTCGGCGCGTTCGGCCCGGCGCCCGCCATGACTTCCGGAGACTGTCGCTTCGACAGGCCCGTCACTTGCGCCCGTCGCCGCGCGCGGACCGCGCCGGCGCGAAGCGGGCATGGAAATCGTCGAGATCCAGCGCGAATTCGTCGGACGCGATGAACTCCTCGTCCGTCGCAGTCGGCTTTTCCTTTTCCTTGTAGAATGCCGAATAGGTCGGCAGCTTGGAAGCCGTGGACTTGTAATAGGTGGAGATGGTCTTCACCTGCACGCTGGCCTTCGGGCCCGACAGGTCGAACTGCATCAGCCGCATCCATCCGTCGCCGATCGTCTCGCGCTCGTTCGCTCGCGCGGGCGCGGCGGTCACGAAGGATTGCCGGCGCCCCTGATAGTCCGACAGCACCTGATAGACCTTGTGCCCGAACCTGTTGAGGTCGACGCGATGGGCCTGCCCATATTGGTGGCCGCTGAGCATCAGGAAGATCTGGTCGTTCTGCGACAGGAACTTGTCCCACACGTCCTGCGGATTGTTGTGGACGGGATTGACCGCCTTGAAATCCACGGCGGGATTTTCGCGCCTTTCGCCTGCGCGGTTGAGGAAGCTGTGCGTGCTGACGATGGTGGGCAGGCCGGGGTAGCGCTTGATCACGCCCTCTGCCCATTTCAGCACCGCGTCGGACGGCGCCATCTCGAACCCGATATGCAGGAAGCGGTAGCCGCCCGCATCGAAGAGCTGGGCGCTGTCGGCGCCGCCATTATAGCTGGCGACATACCAGGACTTCTTCCTGAAGAAGGGCGTGTCCGCGCCGAATATGGACGTCCAGTTCTTGAGCCCGCCATAGGCGAGCATGCCGTTGGGCAGGCCCCCCTGGCCTTCCGGCCAGCGTGAATCGGCCCAGTTCGAATCATAGTCGTGATTGCCCGGCACGACCGAGAAGGGCAATTTCCCGGCAATCATCTCATATCCCCGGCGCGCCGTCGGCATTTCGACCGTGAGCACGCGGGAATCCGGATGGATTTGCGGCAGGCTGGTCAGATATGTCTGGATATGCTTGTACCCCTGGGCGGCATATTCCGGGGTCATGCGCTGGCTGGCATGTTGCCAGACATCGCCGAGCGCCGTGGCGAAGGCGATGTCGCCGCCGTGCGATTCCGCGTTCTCCGCGATGTAGCGCATCTGGTCGAAGAAGAGTTCCCGCGCATCGAAGGGAAAGCCCTCCTCGGTCTGATGGCGGTAATCGGTGTAATATTGGGTGTCCGGAATGACGGCGATCGTGAATTTCCCGTCCTCGGCCTGCGCAACCGACGTGCCGACAATGGCAAGCAACAAGATCAGAATGCGTTTGATCGACATGTTCCGGCCTTCCCAAGGCGCTTTCCGGGCCGCCCGGCGCACAGGGCGCCGGACGGATTGGAAAGCCAATTCAGACAATATTCCAGGGCGCCGATTTCCCTGCAAGCGAAGCGGAGCGGGCCTTAGAATTCATACCGCACGCCGCCGCCGAACAGCCGCGGCGACCCGACCAGGCGCTGCGCCAGATTGCGGTCGATCGCATACACCTCGTCAGTGAGGTTGCGGACATAGGCGAATACCGACCAGCCCGCATCCGACGACAGTTCCCCGCGCAATCCGAACAGGGCATATGTCGGCACCCTGGAGGTCGCGACATTGTTCAGGCGCTTGAATTCGGCGCTCTTGTAACGGGCGTCGAACGTGGTCGTGAACTCCAGCCCCCCGCCGAGCTGGAGCTTGTGAACCAGGGATGCGTTGGCGGTGCGATGCGGCGCGGCGGGAAGATCGTTGCCAAGGTTCGCGGCGACCTGAGCGGGCGTGCCCTGGAATTCCGTGATCCTGCTGTCGAGCAGCGTCCCACCCGCTTCCAGGCGGAGGCTGTGCCGATCATTGTCGAACAGGCTCAGTCCGACCTGCAAATCGACGCCGTAGAGGATCGACTTGCCGACATTGATGCGGACGTTCGGCGTGTTGGGCGCAACGATGGTGAATGCCTGCAGTTCCGACAGATCGTAATAGAAACCGTCGACCGATGCATAGAAGCCGGCGGCGGTCGAAACCTTGAAGCCTGCCTCATAGGCCTTGACGTTTTCAGGCTTGAGCGGCAGCGCCTCCACCGCGCTGAAGATCGACGATCCGTCGAAGCCGCCGGCCTTGTAGCCCGTGCCGTAGGACGCGTAGACCTTGATCTCCTCGATCGGCTTGTAGGACAGCGTCAGCCGTCCCGACACATTATTGTCGTGCGCCCGGTTGTCGAAGAACACGGGCACCGCGGGAAAGCGGCTGGCGCCCTGGGAGATGCCATACGGATTGAGGTCGATCGTCGATCCGGCGAACCGCGCCTTGTCGTCCGTGTAGCGAAGGCCGCCGGTAACGGTGAACTTGTCGGTGATCGGCCATTCGACCTGGCCGAAGACGGCGCGGCTTTTGCGCGTCTGGGTATAATTGGTCCGGACGCGGGTCGCCGCGACATCGGTATAGTCCAGATCGGTCATGAAGTTGACCTTGTCGTTGATCGCATAGACGCCGACCACCCAGTCGATCGGGCCAAGGTCGCCCGCCAGGCGGGCTTCCAGCGACTTCTGCCGCACGCGGTCGTTGAAATCCCAATCGAATACGCGCGCAGGGCCGCCGGTGGCCCCCTCCACGAAGCGCTTGCCATATTGGTAGCCCAGGATGGTGGTGAGCGTGATGTCATCCGTCAGCGGCTGCTCATAGTTCAGCGAACCGCCATGCATCCGGATGTCGCGCATCGGATAGCGGGACGAGTAGAAGGTGTAGGGATCGTTGTCGGGCTCCAGCCAGCCGTTGTTGTTGATGCCCTGGACGCTGTCGGTGATCTGGTTCTCGCCCTTGTCGCGGCTCATAAAGGCCTTGAGCTTCAACTTGCCGCCGGTGGGCATGGTCCAGAGCAGCGTGCCGCGCAGGGCCAGCATGTCGCGGTCGCCCCATCCGCTGCGAGCGCCCGGATCGGGAACCACCGGCGTGCCCGCGAAGACCCGCGTGCCGGCGAGCGAGCCGGCGCCCTTGCCGTTCATGTAACCGCCGCCCCATTCGCGCAGGACGGCGATGCGGGCGGAAATATCCTGCGTGATCGCACCGCCGACCGCGCCCTCGATGCGATAGCGTTCGTAACTGCCTAGTTCGGCCGTCACATAGCCGTCGAGATCCTTGCCCGGATCGCGCGTGAGCACGTTGATCACGCCCGCCGTGCTGTTGCGGCCATAGAGCGTGCCCTGCGGCCCCTTCAGCACCTCCACGCGCTCCACGTCGAAAAAGGGAAGCGAGAGGAAGAGATTGGACGTCTGGTAGACGTCGTCGATATGCAGCGCCGCCGACGAACTGCCGTTCGGGCGATAATCGTCGCTGCCGCCCAGGCCGCGGACGGAGATCACTTTGGACGCGCTGCCCCCGAAGTCGGACGTGATGCTGACGCCGGGCGTCTGCTCCACGATCCCTTCGAAGTCGCTGACGCCGCGCTCCTGAATATATTGGCCGCTGAAGGCCGAGATCGCGGCGGGAACGTCCGACAGGCGCGACGCGCGCTTCTGCGCGGTGACGACGATGTCCTGGCTTGAATCCCTGGGGGCATCGGCGCCGCCCGGAACGGCGTCCGACTGCGCATGGGCCGGCATGGCGCCCACCAGTGCAATCGCGGCCGATGCCGCCGCAAAGACCAGCCTGCCCCGCAAATGAAGATTCGCCCTTTCAGTCATGTCCATCTCCCACTTCCCCTTTATACATTATTCCATGGCCCCAAGGCGGCCACGCGCATTTCCAGACGGAAAACCGGCGCCGCGCCGACCTTCGGCGGCAATGCGCAAAAAATGCCTTGGCGTTCATCCATAAAATGAACTTTCTATCGTTTATAGTTTCATATATCGAAACTGTCAAAGAGATTTCGACGATATATTAAATTAACATTGCGCATGAAAGCAGGGCAAAGGAGCCGCCGCCCATTGCCTGCCGCGCACATGGCGCGATCTTCGCTGCCAGCCTGACGAAGCCCCTTCCCGCTTCCGCCGAGAGCATTGCCGTTACATCGGGATCAATGGCGGCGGCGCGCTCTTCAACGTTCCGGCGGCCGTTTTCCGCAGGGCGGATGGACGTTCGTTTCCCTAAAATCGGATGGAGACCAGGGAGCCGCGCTTCCGGGGCTTGTCGGACCTAGACGGCCGCCTTGAAAACCCTATGCCTGCTTCGCCATCCTTGCGGTCAGATCGGCCCTCAGTTCGTCGCGCAGCGGCTTTGCCTGCCCGTCCGTGCGGCATATGATGACCGTATCGCAGGTCGCGATGATGCGGCCGTTCTGGAACATCGCCTGATGGATCGTCCAGCTCGTGCGGCCAAGGCGGCCGAAGCCCGACGCGATATGGACGAGATCGGGAAAATTGCCTTCGCCCAGATAGCTTATGTGGAGGTCGCCAACCACAGTGCGCTCGTTCGACGGCCGGTTGGCCAGGGCGTCGACCTGCCGGTTCAGCATGACGCGGCCGCCCTCGAACAGCGCCGCGAAGGCGACATTGTTGATGTGGCCATTGACGTCCAGGTCCTGGAACCGCGTCTGGAAGTCTCCGCGCACCGGGTAATTGCCGGGGTCGAGCCGCCAGCCTTCCGGTTTGGGCATGATCAGCGCGCCCCCATATGGCCGTCGCTCCGCCGCGCATGCCAATCGGCGATGGCGCCGCGGACATTGTCGACGTGCCGGCGGGCCACCGCCTCCGCCAGCGCCGCATCCTTCTTCATGACGGCGGCCGCCATATCGGCATAGTCGCGGCGCCGGACCTTCTGGAGTTCGGGCATCGAATATTGAACGTGGATGATGTGCATGCCCACGGATGGAAAGAGCCTGCGCAACTCGCGATTGTCGCCGATCCGCAGCAGCACGCGATAAAATTGACGCCGCGCCGCGTTGAAGGCCCCCTCCTCCCGGTCGGCCGCCGCCATGTCGAGGCGCTTCAGCACGTCGCGCAGGGGCTTCCCGTGCAGGCGCTCCACATATCGGCCGGCCGCGGTGCGGGCGGCGAGCGCCGTCATCGCCTCCGCGACGTCGAGCACCTCCATGCTCTCGGCCAGGTCGAGCTTCCGGATCGAGGGCGACCGATTGGCCTCCAGTTCGATGATCCCGCGCACCGACAGATGTTGCATGGCCTCCCGCACCGCGTTTCGGCCGACGTCATAGCGAAGCGCGAGGTCCGTTTCCGCAAGCCGCTGGCCGGGGACGAGTTGCCGCTCGTCCAGCCCGGCCAATATGCCCAGAACCACCTTGCGCGCCGTGCCAGCAGGCTCGAACTCCAAACCGGCCTCCATAGGACCCCTCTTGATTGTTCTACAATCATGTTCCATACATGCTTTGGCCGGGAGTGCCTAGCAGCAAGACGGCGCCCGCGATCGCCGCCCCGCATTCCGACGCCCACATATCGCCGCCGCCGATAGCGGCACCACCTCAGCAGCATGCGAGTCCAACGACATGGCGAGAAAATTTCACGACACGGCCAGCGAGGCTCTTTCGGGCCTGCTTTTCGACGGAATGACCATCGCGGCGGGCGGCTTCGGCCTCTGCGGCATTCCCGAAACGCTGATCGACGAGATCCGCCGCAGCGGCGTCAAGGATCTTACCGTCATTTCGAACAACGCGGGCGTCGACGATTTCGGCCTGGGCCTGCTGTTGCAGAGCCGGCAGGTGCGCAAGATGATCTCCTCCTATGTCGGGGAGAATAAGGAGTTCGAACGCCAATATCTGACAGGCGCCCTGGAACTGGAATTCAATCCGCAGGGCACGCTGGCGGAGCGGCTGCGCGCGGGCGGCGCGGGGATCGCCGGCTTCTACACGCGAACGGGCGTCGGGACGATCGTGGCGCAGGGCAAGGAAGAAAAGATATTCGGCGGCGAGCGCTATATCCTGGAGACAGGGCTGACGGCCGACCTTGCCATCGTCAAGGCATGGCGCGGGGACGAGAAGGGCAATCTCGTCTATCGCAAGACGGCGCGCAACTTCAACCCGATGGTGGCGACGTCCAGCCGCGTCACGGTCGCGGAGGTCGAGGAGCTGCTTCCCGCCGGCGCGATCGATCCCGACCATGTCCACACGCCCGGCATTTTCGTGCAGCGCCTGATCATTGCCGAACGGAACGAGAAGCGCATCGAAAAGCGCATCGTGCGCAAGGAGGTTTGACATGCCCTGGACCCGCAACGACATGGCCGCCCGCGCCGCGCGCGAACTGCGCGACGGTTTCTACGTCAATCTGGGCATCGGCATTCCGACCCTGGTCGCCGACAATATTCCCGCAGGCATGGACGTGACGCTGCAGTCGGAAAACGGCATGCTGGGCCTTGGCCCTTATCCCGATGCCGCGCATGTCGACGCCGACATCATCAATGCGGGGAAGGAGACGATCACCGAACTCGCCGGCACCAGCTATGTGTCTTCGGCCGACAGTTTCGGCATGATCCGCGGCGGCCATATCGACCTTTCGGTCCTGGGCGCGATGGAGGTCGCGGAAAATGGCGACATCGCCAACTGGATGATCCCCGGAAAGATGGTGAAGGGCATGGGCGGCGCGATGGACCTGGTCGCGGGGGTCCGGCGCATCATCGTGCTGATGGACCATGTCTCGCGGGACGGCACGCCCAAGTTCCGCAAGAGCTGCACCCTTCCCCTGACGGGATCGGCGGTGGTCGACATGCTGATAACAGACCTGGCCGTCTTTGCGCGCGCCGACCGAAACGCCCGCTTCCGCCTGATCGAATGCGCGCCCGGCGTCGACCTCGATCAGGTCCGCGCCCTCACCGAAGCCGACTTCGACGCATGAGCGCGGCCGATCCGACGATTGCGGATGCCTGAACGGACGGAAAGCGCCGTTTGAGACGGCCTTTCCATCGGCGCGAAGTCCTTTCCGCTTTGACCTGCCGCGCTTGCCCGGCAGATCGGCTTCGCCCGTCCAGCGACATGTGGCGGCGCGGACATGGCTTCCACGCCTGCGCATCGGCACCGATGCGGCAGATGGACGAAAAATCCCCGAATGCCTGCCTGTCGGGTAGGAATCCAGGACTTGTCTGGAAAGTGGTGGAGCCGAGGGGGATCGAACCCCTGACCTCGTCATTGCGAACGACGCGCTCTCCCAGCTGAGCTACGGCCCCGTTAAGGAGCGCTGCCTATAAGCGACGGATTGCGGCCATGCAACGGTCTTTTTGCGCAAAAAAACGGAGCCGCCCTCCATCCTCCGGCGCGGCCGGTCTGCCGGGGCAAAGGCGGGACATTACTCCTGCGTAACGCCCGGAACGATGCGGCGGCATGCTCATTGGTGCGGTGACGGCATCTCAAGGGACGTCGTGCAGAAGCAGACGCAGACAAGGAGACGGACAATGGGTTACCAAGGCGGACGTCGCTATGGTGACGGCGATCGTAACTGGACGGACTGGGACCGGGATTCCGACCGTTACCGTGCGCGGCGCGACTGGCGGGACGATCGCAGCTATCGATATGGCACGCGCGGCCAGTTCGGCGGGCCGGGATCGGGATATGGCGGGTCGGGCAACCGGCGCCCGGCGGATGATTATGATCCTGACGAACGGGGCTTCCTCGACCGCGCCGGTGACGAGATCCGGAGCTGGTTCGGCGATGAGGAGGCGGAGCGCCGCCGCGAATATGACGATTATTACAACCGCCCCTATGGCGATCCGCGGGACCAGAGCAGCCGGATCGGCTATGCCTCCGCCGCCAATACGGGCCGCTACCTGCCCAATCGCGGCTACGCGCCCTATACCGGCGAACGCAGCGGCTTCGGCAGCGAGGATCATGGCTATCGCGTGCGCGCCTATGGCCCGAACCATGATTATGGCGAGCATCACGACGCCAATTACCATGCCTGGCGCCAGCAGCGGATCGACGAACTGGACCGCGACTATGCCGAATATCAGCGCGAAAACCGCGAACGCTTCAACAATGAGTTCGGCAGTTGGCGCACGCGCCGCGGCGAGCAGCGTCAGGCGGTCCAGCAGGTGCGCGAGCATATGGAAGTCGTCGGCAGCGACGGCGAACATGTCGGCACGGTCGACAAGCTGCGCGGCGACCGCATCATCCTGACCAAGAACGACCAGGAGTCGGGCGGCGTCCATCATTCGATCCCGTCATCCTGGATCCGGTCGGTGGACGCGCAGAAGGTGACGCTGGAAAAGACCGCGGAACAGGCGCAGACCGCATGGCGCACCGAGCGGGAGCAGCAGGCCCTGTTCGGATCGCAGGACGATGACGCCCAGGACCGTTTCAGCGGGGCTGGCGGTTCGACCTACGAAAAGGGCCGCTACCGATAAGGTCGCCCGGAAGCACAGGAGGGCCCCGGCCGCAAGGCCGGGCCTTTCTTCATTGGGCGGCGGCCAGCACCCGCTGCGCCTGGATGAGATGGGGCCGGTCGATCATCTTGCCGTCCAGTTTCAGCACGCCCGCGCCGGGATTGGCGGCGAAGGCGTCCACTACCGCCCTTGCCCGCGCGATCTCCGCATCGGTGGGGGTGAAGCCTTCGTTGATGGCGGCGACCTGCACCGGGTGGATCGCCATCATGCCAGTGAATCCGTCGCGCCGCGCACGTCCGATATAGGATTTGAGATCGTCCATCGCCTCGATCCGGGGGAAGACCGTGTCGATGGCGGGGACGCCCGCGGCATGGGCGGCGAACAGCGTCAGGCTGCGCGCCATTTCGAAGGGCGCGGTGTAGCGCCCGTCCTCCTCGCGGGAGGTCGACGCACCGATGGATGCGGGCAGATCCTCCGCCCCCCAGGTCAGGCCCGCCAGCCTGTCGCGCACCTGGCGGAAGCTGCCCAGTTCGAAAAGGGCGGCGGGGGTTTCGGTCGCGATGGGCAGGATCGGCGGCACAGGCGCGCCGCCGGACAGGGCGATCATCGCCTGGACGCTCGCCGCCCCCTCCGCCTTGGGCAGCATGATGCCGTCGGGCGAGGCGGGTAGCACGGCGGCCAGATCGGCGGCCGTGTGGTCGCCGTCCAGCGGATTGACGCGGACGAAGGCCACGCCGTCGCGGGGCGAGGCCAGCCATTCCGCTATCGCGTCCCGCCCATAGGCCTTGCGTTCCGGGGCGACCGAATCCTCCAGGTCCAGAATGATCGCGTCGGCGCCGCTCGCCGCCGCCTTGGCGAAGCGTTCCGGGCGGTCGGCGGGGACGAACAACAGCGAACGGAGCTTCATGCGGGCCTCTTCTTCAGCAGCGCCATGCGCAGGCATTGGCAGACGATTTCGTCCCGCTGGTTCATGAGCCGATGGGTGAATGTCACGATGCCCGCTTCGGGGCGGGAGCGGCTTTCCTTGAGGTCGGTGACTTCGCTGTCCGCCCGCATCGTGTCCCCGATGAAGACGGGCTTGGGCATGACCAGCCTGTCATAGCCGAGATTGGCGACCAGCGTGCCCAAAGTCGTGTCGCCCACCGACAAGCCCACCATCAGCGCGAAGGTGAAGGTGCCGTTGACGAGGATCTGGCCGAATTCGGAGGCTTTCGCGGCTTCGGCGTCCAGGTGCAGAGGCTGCGGATTATGGGTCATGGTCGAGAAGAGGAGGTTGTCGGTCTCCGTCACCGTGCGGCGGATTTCATGGTCGATCCGGTCGCCGATGGTCCATTCGTCATAATAGCGGCCCGCCATCAGTCTTCCCCCCGTTCCACCAGCACCAGCAGCGTGCCTTCGCTGACCTGGCCGCCTTCGGTCGCGTCCAGTTCCGCCACCACGCCGTCGAAGGGCGCGGTGAGGCTATGTTCCATCTTCATCGCCTCCAGCGTGACCAGCTTCTGGCCCTTGGCGACCCGGTCGCCCTTCGCCACGGCGACGGCGATGATGCGGCCCGGCATGGGGGAGAGGATCGCGCCGTCGGATGCGGCCGCGCCGCCCGCCTTGACCGGCGGGGTCTGGCTGAAGAACCAGCTTTGCCCGGCCTGGGTGACGATGATCGTGCCGTCCCGCTCCATGGCGGAGCGCAGGCCGGTGCGCAGGTCCCCGGACGCGGCGTCCGCGACGACATGGCGGCCGTCCACGAACAGGTCGATCCGGGTTTTCGGCGCTGCGTTGAGGCGGAAGCCGAACAGGCCTTCCCTGTCCTCGCGGCCGGTCCAGTCCTTGCGGAAACGCTGTCCGGCGGCGGCGAGAACGCGGTTGGACGGGCCATCGATGGCGGTCAGAGCCTCCCCCTGCCGCTCGATCAGGCCGGTGTCGAGGCGGCCCTCGGCAAAGTCGGCCATGGACAGGCAGGCATGCAGGAAAGGCTTGTTGGTGTGCAGCGGGCCGACGAAGCTGCCGTCGAGCCAGCGGAGCAGGTCGGTGCGCGCAGCCTCCCGATCCGGGCCGTGGCAGATGACCTTGGCGATCATCGGGTCGTAGAAGGAACTGACGGTATCGCCTGACTCCACGCCGGTTTCCACGCGCGCGCCGCTGTCGAACAGCAGCCGGTCGATGCGCCCGGGGCTGGGCAAGAAGCCCTTGGCCGGGTCTTCGGCATAGAGGCGGGCCTCTATCGCGTGGCCGTTGATCGACAATTGCTCCTGCTTCTTCGGCAGGGGTTCGCCGCTCGCCACGCGGAGTTGCCATTCGACCAGATCGACGCCGGTAATCTCCTCCGTCACCGGATGTTCGACCTGAAGGCGGGTGTTCATCTCCATGAACCAGATGCGGTCGGCGCGCAGGCCTTCGCTGGCGTCGGCGATGAACTCTATGGTGCCTGCGCCGACATAGTCGACCGCCTGCGCGGCGCGGACGGCCGCGCCGCAAATGGCTTCGCGGGTGGCGGCATCCATGCCGGGCGCGGGAGCCTCCTCTATCACCTTCTGGTGGCGGCGCTGGAGCGAGCAGTCGCGTTCGAACAGGTGGACGACCTGGCCGTGGCTGTCGCCGAACACCTGCACCTCGATATGGCGGGGCGAGAGGATATATTTTTCGATCAGCACCTGGTCGTTGCCGAAGCTGGACGCCGCCTCCCGCTGGCAGGAGAGGAGCGCGTCGGCGAAATCCGCCTGCGCGTCGACGCGGCGCATGCCCTTGCCGCCGCCGCCCGCGACCGCCTTGATCAGGACGGGATAGCCGATGGCATCGGCTTCGGATTGCAAGCGGGCGGCGCTCTGGTCCTCGCCCAGATAGCCGGGGGTGACGGGGACGCCCGCTTGGGACATCAGCTTCTTGGCGGCGTCCTTCAGGCCCATGGCGGTGATGCTGGCGGGATTGGGGCCGACCCAGATGAGACTGGCGTCGATGACGGCCTGCGCGAAGGCGGCGTTTTCGGAGAGGAAGCCGTAGCCGGGGTGGATGGCCTGCGCGCCCGTCGCCTTGGCGGCGGCGATGATGCGGTCGCCGATGAGGTATGATTCGCGGGCCGGGGATGGGCCGATATGGACGGCTTCGTCGGCTTCGCGGACGTGGAGCGCCCTGGCGTCGGCGTCGGAATAGACCGCGACGGTGCGGATGCCGAGGCGGCGGGCGGTGCGGATGATGCGGCAGGCGATCTCGCCGCGATTGGCGATGAGCAGGGATTGGATCACATGCGGAACACCCCGAAGCGGGGCGCCTCCTCTACCGGGGCGTTGAGCGTGGCGGCGAAGGCGAGGCCCAGCACGTCGCGGGTTTGGGCGGGGTCGATCACGCCGTCGTCCCACAGGCGGGCCGTCGCGTAATAGGGGTTGCCCTCATCCTCATATTTCTGGCGGATCGGCGTCTTGAAGGCCTCTGCCTCCTCCGGCGTCCATTTGGCGGCGTCGCGGTGGACGGTCGCCAGCACGCTGGCCGCCTGTTCGCCGCCCATCACGGAGATGCGGCTGTTGGGCCAGGTGAAGAGGAAGCGCGGGCTGTAGGCGCGGCCGCACATGCCGTAATTGCCCGCGCCGAAGCTGCCACCGATGAGGACGGTGATCTTGGGCACGCTGGCGGTCGCGACCGCCGTCACCAGCTTCGCGCCATGCTTCGCGATCCCCTCCGCCTCATATTTGCCGCCGACCATGAAGCCGGAGATATTCTGGAGGAACAGCAGCGGAATGCGGCGCTGGCAGGCGAGTTCGATGAAATGCGCGCCCTTTTGCGCGCTTTCGCTGAACAGCACGCCGTTATTGGCCAGGATCGCGACGGGCATGCCCCAGATATGGGCGAAGCCGCAGACGAGCGTCGTGCCGTAAAGCGCCTTGAACTCGTGAAATTCGCTGCCGTCGACGATGCGGGCGATCACTTCGCGCACCTCATAGGGGGCGCGGACGTCCTGGGGGATGATGCCGTACAGTTCTTCGGGGTCGTATCTGGGCGGGTTCGGTTCGCGCAGGTTGAGGTCGATTTCGGGCGCGGGCTGGAGCGTCGAGACGATGTCGCGCACGATGGTCAGCGCATGTTCGTCATTTTCCGCGACATGGTCGACCACGCCGGAACGGCGGCCGTGCACTTCCGCGCCGCCAAGGTCTTCGGCGGAGATGACTTCGCCCGTCGCGGCCTGCACCAGCGGGGGGCCGGCGAGGAAGATCGTGCCCTGGTTGCGCACGATCACCGTTTCGTCCGACATGGCGGGCACATAGGCGCCGCCCGCCGTGCAGCTTCCCATGACGCAGGCGATCTGGGGGATGCCCCGCGCCGACATCTGCGCCTGATTGTAGAAGATGCGGCCGAAATGCTCGCGGTCGGGAAAGACCTCCGCCTGGTTGGGCAGGTTCGCGCCGCCGCTGTCGACCAGATAGACGCAGGGGAGGCGGTTCTCCATCGCGATTTCCTGGGCGCGCAGATGCTTCTTCACGGTCAGCGGATAATAGGTGCCGCCCTTCACCGTGGCGTCGTTGCAGGCGATCATCACCTGCCGCCCCGACACGCGGCCGATGCCCGCGATCATGCCCGCGCCGGGCACCTCGCCATGATACATGCCGTTGGCGGTGAGTTGGCCCACCTCCAGGAACGGACTGCCGGGATCGAGCAGCCGCTCCACCCGGTCGCGGGGGAGCAGTTTGCCGCGGGCGACATGTTTGGCCCGCGCCGCCTCGCTGCCGCCGAGCGCGGCGTGGGCGACCTTTTCGCGCAGTTCGTCGCGCAGGGCGCGGTTATGCGCGGCGTTGGCCCGGAAGCTTTCGCTCTCCGCCGAAAGCTTCGTATCGAGAACGGGCGCACTCATGCCCTTGCGCTCCCCTGCCCCACGGTTGCATATCCAGGGCCATCCATGCCGACCATCCTGCTCCTCACCATTTCCAACCTGTTCATGACCGCCGCCTGGTATTGGCACCTGAAGGGCGGGATGAACAAACCCCTGTTCGCCGTCATCCTGATCAGTTGGGGCATCGCCTTCGTCGAATATTGCTTCGCCGTGCCCGCCAACCGCATCGGCTTCGCCCATGGGTGGAGCGCGGGCCAGCTCAAGATCGCGCAGGAGGCCATCGCGCTGATCGTCTTCGGCGGGTTCATGGTGACGGTGTTGGGCGAGCCGCTGCACTGGCGCCATCTGGCCGCTTTCCTGTGCATCATGGCGGCGGTGGGCTTCCTGTTCGTGGGGCGATCCTGAGAGTGCGGCGTGCTCCTGCGGAGGCAGGAGCCTAGTCCCGCCGTCTGAACTGGGTTCCTGCCTTCGCAGGAACACGTAACAGGCTTGGGCAAGGTCAGGGCCACATTCACGCGCCGATCAGTTCGCGGCCGATCAGCATGCGGCGGATCTCGTTCGTGCCCGCGCCGATGTCGAGCAGCTTGGCGTCGCGCATATAGCGTTCGACCGGCCAATCCTTGGTATAGCCCGCGCCGCCCAGCGCCTGCACCGCCTCCAGCGCAACCTTCATCGCATTCTCGCTGGCCAGCAGGATCGCGCCCGCCGCGTCGAAGCGGGTTGTTTTCCCCCGGTCGCAGGCCTGCGCCACGGCGTAGACATAGGCCCGCGCACTATTGAGCGCGACATACATGTCCGCCACCTTGGCCTGCATCAACTGGAAGGCGCCGATGGGCTGGCCGAACTGCCTGCGTTCCCGCACATAGGGCAACACCACGTCGAGGCAGGCCTGCATGATGCCCAACTGGATACCGGAGAGCACCGCCCGCTCATAGTCGAGGCCCGACATCAGCACGCCGACGCCGCCGTTGAGCGGACCCATGACATTATCCTCCGGCACTTCGCAATCGTCGAAGACCAGTTCGGCGGTGGGCGATCCGCGCATGCCGACCTTGTCGATCTTCTGGCCGATGGAGAAGCCCTTGAACCCCTTTTCGATCAGGAAGGCGGTGATGCCGCGCGCGCCCTCGCCCGTCTTGGCGTAGACGACCAGCGTGTCGGCATAGGGCGCGTTGGTGATCCAGAATTTCGTGCCGTTTAGGATATAGCGGTCGCCACGCTTTTCGGCGCGCAGCTTCATCGAGACGACGTCCGACCCCGCGCCCGCCTCCGACATGGCGAGCGAGCCGACATGTTCGCCGGAAATGAGTTTGGGGAGGTAGCGCGCCTTCTGTTCCGGCGTGGCCCAGCGGCGGATCTGGTTGACGCAGAGATTGGAGTGCGCGCCATAGCTGAGACCTATGGAGGCGGACGCCCGCGCCACCTCCTCCTGCGCGACCACATGTTCCAGATAGCCAAGGCCAAGGCCCCCGTCCGCCTCCTCCACGGTGACGCCGTGCAGGCCGAGCGCGCCCATTTCGGGCCACAGGTCGCGGGGGAACCAATCCTTTGCGTCGATCTCCGCCGCCAGCGGGGCGATGCGGTCGGCGGCGAAGCGGGCCGTCGTGTCGCGGATCATCTCCGCATTCTCGCCCAGGGCGAAATCGAAGTCGGGCATGGCGAACTCTCCTCGGCGCGCATCCTAACGTGCAACGGCGTTCAGGAAAAATTGAAACGGCGCGGGATAATGTATAGCTTCTGTCTATGATCGAACGCTATCTGCTCCGCTATTTCCTGGCCGTCGTCGACCAGGGCAATTTCTCCCGCGCCGCCGCGCATTGCCTAGTGTCGCAGCCCACGCTGTCGGTGGGCATATCCAAGCTGGAGCAGGCGGTCGGCGCGCCGCTGTTCCTGCGGAGCAACCAGCGGGTGGAACTGACCGAGGCGGGGGCGCGGCTGCTGACCCATGCCAGGCGGATCGAGCGCGAATTCAACCTGGCCGAAATGGCGGGGGAAAAGGCGGAGCAGGCCCCCGTGCTGCGCATCGGCGTGCTGCTGAGCATTGCGGGAGAGCTGGTCGCCCGCGCCATTGCGGACGGCGCCATGGCCAGGGAAGGCCGGATCGAGATCGTTCCCGGCAGCGAGCGCGAGTTGCTGGGGCGGTTGGACGCGGAGCGGATCGACGTGGCGCTCACCCTGATCAGGCCGGGCGCGGACCGTTTCCCGACGCAATCGATCATAGAGGAAGGCTATGGCATCGCCATGGCCGCCGACCATCCGTTGGCGGGACGGGCCATGGTGGCGGCCGAAGAACTCGCCTCCGAAACGATGATCGTGCGCCGCCATTGCGAGGCGCTCTCCGCCACCAGCCGCTATTTCGTCGATCGCGGCGTCCGCCCGCATTTCGCCTTGCGCTCGACCAATGACGAGCGCGTGATGCAGATGGTCGCGGCGGGGCTGGGCATCACGGTCATGCCGGACAGCTATCGCTGGCCCGGCATGGCGCGGGTCGCGCTCAAGGATTTCGGCGAGCGGCGGACTGTCGGATTTCTCTATGGCGCGCGGGCGGCAGGGCTGCGGGAAGCGCCCGCGCTTAAGGCGCTGGTGGCGTCTTTAGGGGCGGACGGCCGCCAGACCTGACCGGCGCGCGCGTCACCCGCCCGAACAATATCTGATAGACGTCGTCGCCGCCGCCCTCTTCGAAAGCCGCCATGACGCGGCGCAGGTCGCGGGGAGGAAGCGGCTTTCGCCCCTCGCTCGGCACCACGGCGCCGATGCCCTTGAGATGGCCGATCAGCCCCCTCGCGCCGCCGCATGGCAGGGCATATTCCTCGTCGAAAGCGAAGGCGTCGTCATGGCGCGCCAGCATCGATCGCAATGCTTCCAGCGAAGGATAGTCGGGGATGCCGGCGCTCAACCCGGCGGCCCGATGGGCCGAACGCCAGCGGGCGAAGCTGCCCTGCCCCATGGTCGAGAAAAGCAGGCTGCCCCCCGGTCGCAGCAATCCCGCGAGCCGCGCAACCGCGCTTTCCAGATCGTCGAACCATTGAAAGGCCAGGCTGGAAAGGATGAGGTCGAACCATTCGCCCTCGAAGATCGGCGCTTCCCCATCCATCGGCAGGAAGGTGCCCGCGACCAGTCCGCCCGTGGCGGCGCGGGCCAGCATGTCGGGCGAAAGATCCGTCACCACCAGTTCGGCGCCCGGCCAGCGCGCCTGGATGTGGCGCGTCAGGAAGCCCGTGCCGCAACCGATCTCCAATATCCGGCCGACGCCATCGGGCCTTTGCCGCTGCGCGAGATCGGCCACCAGCGCGGCGGCCAGCCGTTGCGGCCCGGCATGATCGTCATAATGCCCCGCCGCCGCGCCGAAGGCGTCGCTTATTCGTTGCTTGCGGTGGCCGTTCATGGCTAGTCGCATTGGCAGAGCCGCACCTTCTTTTCCAGCCCTTCAAAGGACAGCGCCGACCGATGACCGCCCCTTCCGCCCGGATTCCCGCCATGGACGTTCTGCGCGGCTGCGCGGTCATGGGAATCCTCTGGATGAACATCGCGGCTTTCGCCCTGCCCGAACAGGCCTATTTCAATCCCGCGGCGGCGGGGCCGCTCTCGAGGGGAGACATCGCCTTCTGGACGGTCAGCTTCATGGCTGTCGACGGCAAGATGCGGGCGCTGTTCTCCATGCTGTTCGGCGCGTCGATGCTGCTGCTGATCGACAGGGAGGAAATGGCCGGCCGCGACGGACGACGGGCGCAGGTGATGCGGGCCGGCTGGCTGTTCGTCTTCGGCCTGGCCCATTACCTGCTGCTGTGGTGGGGCGACATATTGATGATCTATGCGCTGGTCGGGCTGGCGGCGCTGCCGTTCGCGCGCAGGGATCCGCTGTCGCTCGTCAAATGGGCCTTTTTCTTCTTCCTCGCGCATTTCCTGATCTGCGCCGGCTTCGTCGGCACGCTCTACGCATGGGGCCATGCCGCCGCCGCCGGCGCCCCCGGCCATGTCGGTGCGGGTTTCGCCAATTTCATCGCGTCGCTTTCCGACCCCGACCATCCGGCCATTCGCAGCGAATATGAAATCTATCGCGGCGGTTTTGCCGGCATCTTCCTGCATCATGTCGCGCTGTTCGGCGGGCAGTGGCTGACCACCCTGCCGTTCGTCGCGTTCGACACGCTGGGGTTCATGCTGCTGGGCATGGCGATGTTGAAGGGCGGATTCCTGACCGGCCGTTGGGAGGCGGAGCAATATTGGCGGACCGCGCGCCATTGTTTCCTGATCGGGCTGATTCCGATGGCGGCGCTCGCGGCATGGGTCATCTCCAGCCGGTTCGCTCCGCTGACGGCTTTGGGATCGGCGCTGGCATGGTCCTTCCCCTTCCGCATTCCGCTGGCGGTGGGATGGGCGGCGCTGATCCTGTGGCTGTTCACGCGCCATCGCGGCGCGGCCCTGACCGCGCGCGTCGCCGCCGCGGGCCGACTGGCGCTCAGCAACTATCTGGGCAGCAGCCTCCTGATGTGCGCGATCTTCTATGGCTGGGGACTGGGGCTGTTCGGCCATGTTCCGCACCATAGGCTGCCGCTGTTCGTGATCGCGGCATGGGCGATGATGCTGATCTGGTCGCCGCTGTGGCAGCGCCGATTCGCGCTGGGACCGGCGGAGTGGCTGTGGCGCAGCCTTGCGAGGGGCCAAACGCAAAAGATTCGCAACAGCGACTGAATTCCTATTGCGACCTATTATCATCTGCGCTATCTCCCCTTTCAGGAGATTTGCATGGTTGTCTGTGTCTGCAATGCCATCCGTGAGAAGGATCTGAAACAGGTCGCCCGCGAAGGTTGCGCAACCCCGTGCAGCGCCTATGCGCGCCTTGGCCGTCGGCCCAAATGCGGCCAGTGCGTCCCCTTCGCCCGCACCATCATAGCGGCCGAACGCGCCTCCATTTGAAGTGATTGCGAATCAAGCGCATCGGATTGACGCGAACTTGACGCAATAGCGCAGCGAAAAATGGCGGATTTCTGCGGCTTTCCGGATTAACAAACGGAAGCGAAACGCTTATGCTCCCGGCACTTTCCCTACAGCCGGAGAAGAACGCCATGAAGGGCGACGCCAAGGTCATCGAATATCTGAACGAGGTTCTCAAGAACGAGCTGACCGCGATCAACCAATATTTCCTCCACTATCGCATGCTCAATCATTGGGGCATCGAGAAGCTCGCCAAGTTCGAATATGAAGAGTCCATCGACGAGATGAAGCATGCCGACAAGCTGGCGGAGCGCATCCTGTTCCTGGACGGGCTGCCCAATTTCCAGTTGCTCGGCCGCCTGAAGATCGGGGAGACGGTGGAGGAAATCCTGAAGGCCGACCTGGAACTGGAATATGAAGCCCTGCCCGTGCTGAAGGACGCCATCGCCCATTGCGAATCGATTCGCGACTATGTGAGCCGCGACCTGTTCCAGCACATCCTCGAAAGCGAGGAGGAACATGTCGACACGCTGGAAACCCAGTTCGAGATGATCGAGCGCATGGGCATCCAGAATTATATCCAGCTACAGAGCAAGGCTGCGGAGGAATAAGCCCTCCTCGACCGCAGGCTTGGCTCATATGGCGCGCCGGCCCCTCACCTCGCGTCAGATCAGCGAATCGAGCAGGCCGATCAGCGGCAGGTCGGCCGGCGGCATTTCCAGCGCATACATTTGCGCCGGCCTGACCCATCGCAGCGCGGTCGCATGCCGCGCTTCGGCTATGCCCCGCCATTTACGGCAGACATAGAGCAGCAGCAGCAGATGGCGGTCGCCCAAGGGTTCGCTCGCGAAGGTCGCAGGCGCCAGGCAACTCGCATGGGTGTGGATGCCCAACTCCTCCTCCAGTTCCCGGATCAGCGCGGTTTCGGGCGCCTCCCCCGGTTCGACCTTGCCGCCGGGAAATTCCCAGAGATGCGCCATCGGCTTGCCCGGCGGGCGCTGCTGCAACAGCACGCGGCCATCCGCGTCGACCAGGGCGGCGGCGACCACCAACAGGGGAGAATTTATCGTCATAATGGTCCCGCTTGAGGGGTTTGTTAACTCTGCCCCTTTTACAAGGGTATCAGGGGCTGTGTGTAAATGGGGTGCGGCATGCGGGCATTATTCAAAAATTTCAGCTTCTGGAAGCTGATCTACTGCCAGCGCGGAGCGACGGCGGTGGAATATGGCCTGATCCTCGCCCTTATCTGCCTGGCCATTGTCAGCGCCCTGTCGAACGTTGCCAACAAGACCATCGGCATGTGGAACAATGTCGCGACGGAAGTCCTGGCGCATTAACCATCAATATCTGACAGATGGTTCGCTCCATTAAATCTTTATCAACCGACACCCTCTAAACCATCCGAAGCTGACCTTCATTTCAAGCGGGGGGACGGCCGGGTAGTTAAACGTGAAATTTGACGCAAGGAGACTTCCAATGCAGTTCATCCGCAAGATGATGACGAACGAGAAGGGCGCGACCGCCATCGAATACGGCCTGATCGCTGCGCTTATCGCCGTCGCCGCCATCGGCGCCATGACCAGCCTGGGCGGCAAGCTCGGCAACACCTTCAACAATGTCTCGGGCAATCTGAAGTAAGCTCGAACCACATTGAAGAAAAAGGGGCGACGGAAGCAATTTCGTCGCCCTTTTTATTGGTCTCGACGTCTACCAGGTGATGATCTTGACCCGCTGGCCCGGCCGCAGCACGCTGTTTGCCGTCAGCGCATTGATCGTCAGGAATCGGTCCAGCGGATAATCGGTATAAGCCATGCGCTTGGCCAAGGACTGGACTGTGTCGCCAGCCTTTACAGTCACGACATCGACCCGGCGGAGCTTGATCGCGGCCGCCTCCTGCGTCGACAGGCGCTGCACCGACTGCACCATGGTGGAAAAGGGACCGATCCCCTGCCCCGCCGCAGTCAGCAGCAGGAAGTGATAGGCCTTTCCCCCGCCGAAATCATAAGCGAAGACGGTGGCATCGACCTGGCTGGACTGGGTTCTGGCGCGGATGGTGCGCCAGGCCGCGGGCAGCCCGTTAACGGTGGTGCGCCGAATCTCGCCCGGCGGAACGCCGCCATTGCCGCCGCCCAGCTTGGCGAACACAGAATCGATATAGGCGGACAGATCGCCGGAATAGGGTGCTGCGCTGAACTGCGCCTGGCCGCCCGATCCCGCGATCGTGACGGCGCTCGCACCATTTTCCATGCCGAAGCCCGATGGCGCGGCGAAGCTCACCCGCAAATCGGGATGGCGGAAGCGGCTGCCCTCGATCACGCCCTGTTTCGGATCGTCGCCATAGAGGACGCCGTTGAGCGCGTTCAGGAACGCGTCGCGGTTGCGGACCGTGCTCCTGGATCCGCTGGCGGCTGCATTGCGGGAAGCGCGCCCAACGCGCGAGGCGGGATCTGGATGGGTGCTTGCCCATTCCGGCAACGACCGGGAACTCCCAGTGACGCGGGCATCCAGGCTGCTTTGCGCCGCCAGCGAGGCCAGCATGGACGACAGGGCCTTGGGATCGTAACCGCCGGAGGCGAGATAGCGGATGCCCAGATCGTCCGCCTCATATTCCTGGCTGCGCGAGAATTTGAGCGTCAGCAACTGGCTGCCCTGCCCGATCCCCTTTTGCAGCAGGCCGGTTAGCGCCGAATCGCCCAGCAGGGCGCCCGTCAGCACTTGCAGCAGGGTGCCGCCAATGGCGTTGCGCTGCGCCGCCTGTTGCCGCCTTTGACCGTGCTGCGCCGCGACATGGCCGATCTCATGGCCGAGCACGCCCGCAAGCTCCGCCTCGTCATTCATCAGCGCCATGAGCTGGCGCGTCACATAGACATAGCCACCAGGAATGGCGAAGGCGTTGTTCACCGGCGAATTGAGCAGGGTGACGGTGAAGTCCCCCTGCGCATTGGACAGGCCGGACTGGACCGCGATGCGCCGCCCCACGCCCTCCACATATTTCGCCTGCGGTCCGGCGTAAGCGCCGCCGAATTCGTTGAGCAACTGGGGATGCTGCTTGGCGCCGGCTTCCTTTTCCTGCGGGCTGATCGACGAAACGGTGCGAATCGCCCGCTGCTGACCTTCCACTGACGGCGCGGCCGCCAGGACGGTCAGGCCCAGCCCGGCGGCAGCAAGAGATGATATTCGTTTCACGGCGCCTCCTGCATCCCTGTTACCTTCGCGTAACGAGCAATAGCAGGCGGATGTTCCCCGAAACAGAGGATGGCGCGGTCAGACGCCGATGGCCAGGAACTTGTCGGCGCGATCGGTCCGCAGCGCATCGGCGCTGAGGCCCGCCAGCGAATCCAGTTCCTCCCCGATCGCCGCGCCCAGATTGGCGATTGCCTGCACCGGCTCGCGATGGGCGCCGCCGACCGGCTCCGGCACGATGCGGTCGATAACGCCGAGAGATTTCAGATGCTGTGCCGTTACCTGCATCGCGGTCGCCGCGTCGCTGGCCTTTTCCGCCGTGCGCCAGAGAATCGACGCGCAGCCTTCGGGCGAGATCACCGAATAAACGGCATGTTCGAACATCAGCACGCGATTGGCCGCCGCCAGCGCCACCGCGCCGCCGGAGCCGCCCTCGCCCACTACGGCCGCCACCATCGGCACGCCCAGCGCCAGGCATTGTTCGGTGGAGCGGGCGATCGCCTCCGCCTGTCCGCGCTCCTCCGCCTGCACGCCGGGGAAGGCGCCCGACGTGTCCACCAGCGTCACCACCGGCAGGCCGAAACGGTCGGCCAACTGCATCAGGCGGATCGCCTTGCGATAGCCCTCGGGCTTCGCCATGCCGAAATTGTGGCGGACGCGGCTGGCCGTGTCGTCGCCCTTTTCATGGCCGATCACGACCACGCGCCGTTCGTCCAGAGTGGCGAAGCCGCCGATGATCGCCTGATCGTCGGCAAAGGCGCGATCCCCGGCCAGCGGCATGAAATTGTCGAACATGCCCGCGACATAATCCTTGAAATGCGGGCGGTCGGGATGGCGGGCGACCTGCGTCTTCTGCCAGGGGGACAGTTTCGCATAGGTGTCGACCAGCATTTTCGAAGCGCGCTGCTCCAGCTTGTCGATCTCGCCGCTGATGTCGATGTCGCCCGCATTGGCGGTGGCGCGCAGTTCGATGATGCGGGCTTCCAGTTCCGCGATGGACTTTTCGAATTCGAGAAAACTAACCATGGGGCATGGCGTTAGGGCGGAGAAACGTCGCCGTCAACGCGCCGATGCGTCATGCCGGCCAGCGGATGGCGGCTGTTGACCAGTTCGACCAGGCGGCGGCTGTCGACATGGGTGTAGATTTGCGTGGTGCCGATATCCGCATGGCCCAGCATCGATTGCAGGGCGCGCAGGTCCGCCCCGCCTTCCAGCAAATGGGTGGCGAAGGCGTGGCGCAGCACATGGGGACTGACCCGTTCGGGCGCGATTCCGGCGGCGGCGGCCAGCGCCTTCACCATCTGGTAGAGGCGGATGCGGCTGACATGGCTCTTGCCGGAGGGGAAGAGCCAAAGGCTGTCGGCGGGCACATGATGCAGCCAGGCAGCCACGGCGGCGCGAGCGCGGTCCGAAATCGGCACCAGCCGTTCGCGGGCGCCCTTGCCCTTCAGGATCAGGAAGGGCCGGTCGGACGCCAGCGCCCGGCGCGGTAGCGACACCAGTTCCGTCGCGCGCAGGCCGGAACCGTAGAGCAACTCGATCAGCGCCGACAGGCGCAGGTCGAGCGGCGCGGGATGTTCGACGGCCAGCTTGCCCGCGATCAGCGCGAACAGCGAATCGACCTCCTGCGTGGAGAGGATCTTGGGCAGGGAGCGGCGCGTCACCGGGCGCGGCAGGGCGGACGAGGGATTGTCGGCCCGCAGCCCCTCCTCCTCCAGAAAGGCGTAGAAGGCGCGCAGGGCGGAGGATTTGCGCGCCACCGAGGATGCGGCCAGTTCCGCCCAGGCCGTCGTCAACTCGGCCAGGCCGTCCCTGGTCGCGCCGGAGAGGCCGCCGACAATCTCCCCCGCCCCGGTCAGGTCGGCGCGATAGGCCAGCAGCGTGTTGCGGGACGCGCCCCGTTCGGCCGCCATCATCTCCAGAAAACGGTCGATAAGGGCGGCGTCGTCGCCCATCAGAGCCGCGTCATCGCCTCCGCCGCGATCATCCGCGCCTCCGGATCGAGGCCGACGCGGTGCAGCGCCGCGACGATATGATAGAGGTGGAAGGCGGGCAGGCGGTTCCAGTCGGCGGTCTGCATGCCGACCGCCGCCAGAAGGGCCACGCTGCCCTTTTCGCCCCGGCCCGCCGCCGCGTCGATGGCGCGGGACCAGCGGCTGGCGGCCCCCAGGTCGAAGCCATGATCCTGCGCCAGCGACGCGCCGTCCTGCGCATCGATGCGGGAAAGGCCCGCCAGCGCGGCGATCAGCATCTGCGTCTTGCGCGGGTCGGCATCCCTGGCGAAGGAGGAGACCCGGCCCGAACCGATCTCCACGACCGCGCTGGGCGCGCCGACCGCCAGCAAGGCCCAAAGGTCCGCCGCGCCGTCCCCATCCGCCTGCGCCGCAAGGCGCGACCATTGCGCCGCGCTGCGGTCATAACCCGCGGTGAACATGGCCGCGACCAGATTGGCCGCATCGCGCGCGCTGAGCTGCGAAACCGGCAGAGCCGCCGCAGCCCGCGCCGTCGCGATCAAGCCGACGAAATCCGGCCGCGCCTCATTCTGCCAGAGCGTCCGCATCGCCTGGAGCCGCTCGTCCGTCCCCGTCCCCGCATAGGCGGTGCGCAGCGCATCCACCCGGTCGGCCGCATTGGCGGGCAGGTCGCCGTCGGACTGCAACTGGCTGTAGAAACCGACCAGCGCCCTTGAGGAAAAGACGCCGAGCCGAGCCGCCACTTCGGCGCCCGGCAGGCGACGAACCGCCGACAGGGCAGGCGCGCGCGCTTCCCAGGCGCGGACATGCGGGCCGACCGTGGCATAGAGATCGTCCGGAATCTCGACATTGAGCGCCGTCGCCAGGCCGAAGCGCCAGGCCGTCAGCCGGTCCACCGCGTCCCACTCGATCTTGACCGAGCGGCGGGCGTTGAAGCCGGTGCCGACCACCTTTTCCGCCAGGCGATAGTCGATGCCGCGCACCACGCCGCGCCGCTGCGCCTGGTTGAGCGCGCCGCTGGCCGAACCCTGATCCCCCGAAAGCGCCGGGCAGATGGCCCGCGTCATGTCCCAACCCGGCTCCTTGCTGAACCGCAGCGCGCCCGCAGACAGCGGACACAGGCCCGCCGGATCGGCCGTCGCCAGATAGGTCTGCATGGCGATGGCATAGAGGCGCGGGGTGAAACGGTCGGAATCGACGCTCTGCACCAGCAGGCGGGCGCTGTCCGCCTCCCCCATGCGCAGCAGCAGCCAGGCGCGTTCGGCGACCCAGTCGGCGCCGTCGATGTCGCGGGGCGTATCGGTCGCGGACAGCAGCGCCCGGCGCAGCAGGATCGACGCCCAGCGCGAGGTGATCGGCGCCCGCGTCTCCTTCATCAGGGTGGCGAGGAACCGGCCCGATTGCGCGCCGAAGGCGTTGGGCGCCATGCCCTGCCGCTCCGGCGTCAGCGGCCCTATGCGGTCGAGCGAGCGGCGCGCATTTTCGGGCAGGTCATATTTCTGCTTTTCAGCGGCGAGTTCCTCCTCGCTCATCGCTTCCGCCGCATTGTCCCCCGCTTCTTCCGTGACGGAGAAGCTGGGCGGCAGGATCGGCGTCGCGGGCGCGGGGCCGACGGGCGGCGCAGGCGTGCCGGGGGCGGGACGCGGCGGCTGCGCGCCGGGTTGCGGCGCTTCGGGCGCATCGCCGAAGCCGGGCGGCAGGAGCGATTCGGGCGTTTCCTGCGCGACCACCGGCAGCGCCAGCGCGAGCGCGAGCGTGCCCAGCGCCCATTTCGCATTCACCCGCCGCCGCTGCATGCCCTTTACTGGCCCAGCTTTTCGGCGGGAATGACCTTTTCCACGCGGGCCTGCGGCTTTTCGCCGCCGCGCGACCAGAGCAGGGCGAGGATCGCGACCAGCACAGCGACCGCGATGATGGGAAGGATCGGCAGGGATGCCCTGCGGCGGCGCGAGCTGCCTTCAAAGCTGCTGTAGGAACGATTGCGCTTCATGAGTCCTGTTCTGGCCGGGCTGGGCATAAGGAAAGTTGCGATTTGCCTTGTCGGCGCGGGGATGTATAGCCCCGCTCGCCATGCAGCGAAACAGCAAATCCGCCGATGCGCGAGCGAAGCGCGGCCCCATCGTCCTGGTGGGCATGATGGGCGTGGGCAAATCGACCGTCGGACGGCGGCTGGCGGCGCGGCTGGACGTGGATTTCGTCGATGCGGACGAGGAGATCGAAAAAGCCGCGGGCATGACGATCAGCGAGATGTTCGAGCGCTATGGCGAGGCCTATTTCCGCGACGGTGAACGGCGCGTGATCGCCCGGCTGATGGACGGCGAGCCCAAGGTCATCGCCACCGGCGGCGGCGCCTTCATGCAGGAGGAGACGCGGGCGCTGATCCTGGATCATGCGCTGGCGATCTGGCTGAACGCCGACATCGACACGCTGGTCGACCGGGTGTCGCGCCGCGAGGGGCGGCCGCTGCTGAAGGGCAAGGATCCGCGCGCCGTGCTGACCGAACTGGCGGCGATCCGCAACCCGGTCTACGCGCTCTGCCCCATTCACGTGAAAAGCGCTGCCGCGCCGCATGACGTCGCGGTCGACAGCATCATGGAGCAGCTTTCCCAATGGCCATAGTCCGCGTCGCGCTGGATTCGCGCAGTTACGACATCGTGATCGAACAGGGCGTGCTGGACCGGGCGGGTTCCCATCTGGCGCCCCATGCGCGAAAAGGACGGCTGGTGGTCGTGACCGACCGGCATGTCGCCGCCGCGCAGCTTCCCCGGCTGGAGGCCAGCCTGCGCCGCGCGGGCGTGGCGGTGGAGCCGGTGATCCTGCCGCCGGGCGAGCAGACCAAGAGCTGGCGCCACCTGGAGGAACTGCTCGACGCGCTGCTGGCGCTGGAGATCGAGCGCGGCGACCATGTGGTGGCGCTGGGCGGCGGCGTGATCGGCGACCTGGTGGGCTTCGCCGCCTCGATCCTGAAGCGCGGCTGCCATTTCATCCAGGTGCCCACGACCCTGCTGGCGCAGGTGGACAGTTCCGTCGGCGGCAAGACCGCGATCAATAGCAAGGCGGGCAAGAATCTGGTCGGCAGCTTCTACCAGCCGTCGCTGGTGCTGATCGACCCCTCGACGCTCGACACGCTGCCGGCGCGAGAGACGCGGGCGGGCTATGCCGAGGTGGTGAAATATGGGTTGATCGATGACCCGGATTTCTTCGCCTGGTGCGAGGCGAAGGGGCACGACCTGCTGGCCGGCGACGTCCAGGCACGCGAATATGCCATCGAGCGCAGCGTGGCCGCCAAGGCGGCGATTGTCGCCGATGACGAGCGGGAAACCTCCGGACGGCGGGCCTTGCTGAACCTTGGCCATACTTTCGGCCATGCGCTGGAGGCCGACACCGGCTTTTCCGACCTTCTGCTCCATGGCGAAGGCGTCGCAGCGGGCATGGCTCTTGCCTTCCGCTATTCGGCGCGGCTCGGCCTGTGCCCGGCGGAGGATGCGGAGCGGGTGACGACGCATCTGAAGGCCGTCGGCCTGCCGCACGACCTTGCCGGCGCGCATGTGAAGGCGGACGGCGCAGCGCTGGTCGCGCACATGCTGCACGACAAGAAGATGGCGGCGGGCACCCTGCCCTTCCTGCTGGCGCGGGGAATCGGGCGGACCTTCCTGTCGAAGGATGTCGTGCTGGACGATGTCGCCGCATTTCTGGACGAGGACCGGGCGGCGGTTTGATGCCTGGGATGGCTGATGGGCGGTTAGCCGTCACTCCCCCTATTCGTCACCCCGGACTTGATCCGGGGTCCCGCTGCCTTTCCAAGCGTGCACCCGAAAGAAAGCGGGACCCCGGGTCAAGCCCGGGGTGACGGAAAACTGATGACGGGAATTGACCAATCCACTCCCCCACACAAACAAAAAGGGCGCCCCTAGAGGCGCCCTTTTCTGTCCTGCCTTTGGAAGGCCGATTACTTCTTCAGCGTCAGGCCGCCGAAGCGCTTGTTGAAGCGAGCCACCTGGCCGCCCTGCTCAAGCTGGCGGGTGCCGCCGGTCCAGGCCGGGTGCGACTTGGGGTCGATGTCGAGCGCCAGCGTGTCGCCTTCCTTGCCCCAGGTGGAGCGGGTGCGGAACGTCGTGCCGTCGGTCATCTGGACGGTGATGAAGTGGTAATCGGGATGCGTATCGGCCTTCATGGGTCTGCTCCGTCTATGGGCCGGTTTCCGACCGGCCATGGATGCGTAAAACTAGCGAAGGCGCGCCGTTACATGGGAATGCGCGCAAAAGCAAGGGGTGGAGCGGCCTTTCCCGACCACAGCGATCCGTCGTCCCGCCTGCGCGGGAATGACGGGATATTCCGAGCGCCGCGGCGTCTCAATCCACCGGCGGGTCGGCGATCATCGCGACGAAGCTGGCCTCGGCGCAGAGCTTGCCCTCCACCATCGCCTTGCCCGTGAACTTGCAGACGCGGCCGCGAATCTGGACCAGGTCGACATGCAGATCGAGCAGGCAGCCCGGCTCCACCGGGTTGCGGAACTTCGCCCCATCGATGCTCATGAAATAGACGAGCTTGCCCGAACCGCGCAGGTCCATCGTCTCGACCGTCAGCACGCCGGCGGCCTGGGCCATCGCTTCCACGATCAGCACGCCGGGCATGATCGGCCGGCCGGGGAAATGCCCCTGGAAGAAACCCTCGTTGATCGAAACCGCCTTGACCGCGTGGATCGTGCTGTTCGGCACGAGCGAAATCACGCGGTCGACGAGCAGCATCGGATAACGGTGCGGCAGCGCCGCCATCACCCCACGAATATCGATGGGGCCGACGGCGGCGGCATTGTCAACCTGATCCGTCATCCGGCGATCAGCGCGAGGCCGGCTGCTGCGACGGATTGGCGGGCGCAGCGGCAGGGGCGGCAGCGCCCTGGCCCTGACGGCCCGGCTGCCAGCCGGCCGGCGGCGTGATGCCGACGCTGGGCACCAGCGCGTTGAGTTCGGCCACCACCGACTGGGTGATGTCGACGGTCGGCTGATAGGACACGGTCGCGTCGGGCGACAGGATCAGGTCGACCTTGGCCTTGGTCATGGCGGATTTCAGTGCGTCCGACAGCTTGGCCGAAATCTGCTCCTCGACATAGGCGTTGGCGAGCGCGATCGGCTGGCCCAGGCGCTGCAATTCGGCCTGGCCGTCCTGACCGGCCTTCTGATAGGCCTCATATTGCGTCTGGATCGCCGGGGTCGGCTTGCCGCCGGCGGCCTTCATCGCGGCTTCCAGGGCCGTGCCCTTGGCCTTGAGGTCGGCGTCGATGGCGTTCTTGCGCGCGGTGAAGCCGTCGATCTGCGCCTTGTAGGTGGTCTGGATCTGGGTGCGCGCGGTCGAATAGGCCGAGCTGGTGGCGACGGCGCGTTGCAGGTCGACGACGGCGATGCCGGTCTTCGACTGGGCTGCGGCCGGGACGCTGGTCAGCGCCATGGCGGTCATCGGCGCCAGAACCAGCGCGGCGGCCTTGAAAATGGTCTTCATCAGAATTGAGTCCCTACGTTGAAGCTGATTAGCTGAGTGTCGTCCCCTGGTTCCTTGAGCAGGGCCTTGGCGATGTCGATGCGGAACGGCCCGAAGGGCGAGTTCCAGTTGACGCCGAAGCCCACGGCGACGCGCGGTTTCAGCGTATCGCCCAGATATTCTTCCTCGAACGGCCCGATCAGGAGGGTCTGGCCGGTTCCGCATGTGCCCGGAGTACCCGCTTCGCTGCGCGAGCCGGTCGTGTTGTCGGCGCAGATGCCGTTCGAATCCGTCGTGCGGGGATTGCGCAATCCCGCGACCGCGCCGACGTCGGCGAAGATCGACGGGCGCAGGCCCATTTCGCGAGCGCCCGATCCCAGCGGAATTTCCATTTCCGCCCGCGCCAGATAATAGGCCTTGCCGCCCAGCGCGTCGTCGGAAACATTATTGTTCCCCTCGCCCCGAACATAGGTGATGCTGCCGTCCGGGTTGGTTTGCGACTGCAGGTAATAGCGCTTCACGCGAGGCCCGATGCCGCGAATGTCGAAACCGCGAATCTGCGGATTGCCCAGGAAGAATCGGTCGGTCAGGCGAACCTTGTCGACCAGTTCGTTCGAAGCGTCGCGACGGTCGCCCTCAAGGCTGTGGATATAGCCGCCCTCCGCCGAGACGGAGAAGATGAACCCGCCGCCGACCGGCCAATATTTGGAGCCGTTCAACCGCGTGCGCACATATTTGACGCTGCCGCCCAGACCGGCGAAGTCCTGGCTCAGAACCACATTATGGCCCCGCGTCGGGCGAATGCGGTTGTCGCGGGTATCGTAGATCAGCGAATAGCCAAGGGACGACGTCGTCCGCTTGCCGATGGCGTCGCAAAGATAGCGGCCGGCGAGCAGCGGATCGCACTGAAGCCCCAGCGGACCCGCGCCGTCGGGATCGGAGTAGTAACTGTCCTTGTCGAGCGTAACGTCGTCCAGGTTCAGCGTGTAGCGCAGCGCCAGCGACATATATTCCGTGATCGGCACGCCAGCGCGAAGCTGGAAGCCGGTCGTCGTCTGCTCATAGGTGGTGTCGCGGTCGTTATTGTTCAGATAACGGAAGCTGTTGAGGTCGCGGCGGTAGATGTCGCCGCCCAGCGCGATGTTCCTGTCCATGAAATAAGGCTCGGTGAAGCCCACTTCCACCGACTTGGAATAAGCCGAATAGTTGACGCTGGTGCGCAGTTCCTGCCCCTTGCCGCGGAAGTTGCGCTGGGTGATCGACGCCGATACTATGAAGCGCTCCAGCGAGGAGAAACCGGCCGACAGCGACAGTTCGCCGGTCGATTTTTCCTGCACATTGGTTTCCAGGACGATGCGGTCGGGCGCGGAGCCGGGCTTCTGCTCGATGTCCAGCTTTTCCTGGAAGAAGCCGAGCGAATTGATGCGGTCCTTCGACCGCTTGACGAGGAAGCTGTTGAAGGCGTCGCCCTCCGCCAGGCGGAATTCGCGGCGCACGACCTTGTCCTGGGTCAGCGTGTTGCCGTTGATGTCGACCCGCTCGACATAGACGCGGGGCGCGTTGGCGATGCGGAAATCGATCCCCATCGTCAGCGTGTCCTTGTCGCGCTGGAAGTCCGGCTGGACGTCCGCGAAGGCGTAGCCGAACAGGCCCGCCGTCTCGCTCAGCGTGTCGACCGTATCCTCGACCTGCTTGGCGTTGTACCAGTCGCCCTTCTTCATCGGCAGCATCCTGGTCAGCGAATCGCCGGACAGGTCGCGAATGTCGCTGTTGACCTTCACGTCGCCGAATTTGTAGCGCTGCCCTTCCTCCACCACATAGGTGATGATGAAGTCCTGCTTGTCCGGGGTCAGTTCCGCCACGGCGGAGATCACGCGGAAATCGGCATAGCCTTCGGTCAGGTAGAATTGGCGCAGCTTCTGCTGGTCATAGGCCAGCCGGTCGGGATCGTAGCTGGTGCCGGAGGAGAAGATGCGGAACCAGCGCGACTGCTTCGTCACCATCTGGCTGCGCAGTTCGCCGTCCTTGAACTTCTCATTGCCGATGATGTTGATCTGGCGGACCTTGGATTTCGGCCCTTCGGAGATTTCGAAGACGATGTCGACGCGGTTCTGGTCGAGCTGCACCATCTTCGGTTCGACCGTGGCGGCGAAGCGGCCCTGGCGGCGATAGAGTTCGATGATGCGGGCGACGTCGGCGCGCACCTTCGACCGGGTATAGATCTGGCGCGGAGCCAGTTTTATTTCGGGACGTATCTTGTCTTCCTTGAGGCGCTTGTTACCTTCAAGGACGATGCGGTTGATGACCGGGTTTTCCTTCACCTCGACGGTCAGCGCGCCATTGTCGTTGCGGATCTGGACGTCGGCGAACAGTTCCGTCTCGTAAAGGTCGCGCAGCGCCTGGTCGAGCGATTCCTGGGTGAAGGACTGGCCGATCCGCAGCTTGGTGTAGGACAGCACCGTGTCGGGTTCCAGCCGCTGCTGGCCGGTGACGGAGATGGCGCGGATCGTGCCCGCGGGCGCGACGGCGGGAACAGGCGCGGGCGCGGCAGCCGGCGGGGCATTTTGCGCCATCGCAGGCACGGCAGACATGCCCGCGATCATCGTGGTCGCCAACAGGGCCACGACGACCGGGCGCTGCCTGTTGCTGCTCATCATCGCTGTCACCCGCTCCACCTTCTACAAAAAAGCAACATATCGTTCACGTCGGGAAAAAAGGCGTGAAATCGCGTCCTCCTGCCCGATACGGCTCAGCCGATCAAGCCGGACAGACGATCCCAGAGACCGAAAGAGGATAAATCGTTGAACGTTACCAGCACCATCATCGCCAGCAGGACCGCCAGTCCCGACCGATAGGCCCATTCCTGCACCTGCGGGCTGACCGGCCGCCGCTGTATCGCCTCCACCCCGTAGAACAGCAAATGGCCGCCATCCAGCATGGGGATTGGCAAGAGGTTGATGAACCCCAAGTTAATCGAGATGAGCGCCATGAAGAAGACGAAGCTTTCCACGCCCAGCGTCGCCGCCTGACCCGAAACCTCCGCGATCTTGAGCGGCCCGCCCAGTTCCTTGACCGACCGGCCGCCGCCGACGATCTGGCCCAGCGTCTCCACCATGGTGCGGATGATCTGGCCGGTGCGTTCGACCGCGACGACCGGCGCGCGCGCCAGGCTGACCGGCTCGATCACCGGCTCGCCCGGCGCGATGCCCAGCCGTCCGATGCGGAATTTGTTGCCAAAGCCGTCATCTTCCTCGACCGCGCCGACCCTGCCCTGTTTTTCGAACAGCCTGCCCTGCCGGTCGATCAGGATGGTGACGGGTTCGCCGGGGCGGATCTGCGCGAACAGGCGGATATCGTCGAAGGTCGACATCTCCCGCCCGTTGAGCGAGACGATGCGGTCCCCGGCGACGATCCCCGCAGCGGCGGCCGCGCTGCCCGGCTGCACCTGCCCGGCGACCGCGGGCGTGCGGCTCTCGCCATGGACGAAGGCGAAGGCGGCCAGGATCAGGATGGCGAAGAGGAAATTGATCGCGGGGCCAGCCGCGACGATGGCCGCCCGCTGCCACAAGGGCTTGGCCGGGAAGCTCTCGGCCCGTTCGGCGGCGGGCATTTCCAGCCAGCGCGGATCGGCCTGGCTCGCCGCGTTCATGTCGCCCTTGAACCGCACATAGCCGCCCAGCGGCAGCGCCCCCAGGCGCCAGCGCGTGCCGCGCCTGTCGGTCCAGGCGGCGATTTCCGGGCCGAATCCGATGGAAAAGGCTTCCGCCTTCACGCCGCACCAGCGGCCCACCAGATAATGGCCCAGCTCATGCACGAAGACGAGCGGTCCGATGACCGCCACGAATGCGACTACGGTCAACAGGAAACCGGGATTCTGGATCAAGCGGTCAATCTTTCCATCACTTGTGCAGCCATATTACGCGCCTGCGCATCCGCTTCCAGCACATCGTCGATCCGGCGGGGCACAGGCGCGCTATAGCGGTTCAGGACATCCTCCACAATCATGGCGATATCAAGGAAGCCTATGGCCCCTTTCAGGAAGGCGGCGACGGCGACCTCATTGGCCGCGTTCAATATGGCCGGCGCGGCGCCCCCCGCCTCCGCCGCCTGCCGGGTCAGCCGCAGCGCGGGGAAGCGATCCTCATCCGGCGCCTCGAAGTCCAGGCGGCCGATCCGGGCGAGGTCCAGCGGCTGGCAGGGCGTGGCGATCCGGTCCGGCCAGGCCAGCGCATGGGCGATGGGAATGCGCATGTCGGGCGAACCGAGCTGCGCCAGCGTGGATCGGTCGCGATATTCGACCATGGAATGGATGACGGATTGCGGATGGACGAGTATCTCGATCCGGTCCAGCCCGACCGGGAAGAGGTGCGCCGCCTCGATCAGTTCCAGCCCCTTGTTCATCATCGTCGCGCTATCGACGCTGATCTTCGCGCCCATCGACCAGTTGGGATGGGCGACAGCCTGCGCGGGCGTGATGCCGCGCATCTCCTCCCGGCTGCGGGTGCGGAAGGGGCCGCCGCTGGCCGTCAGCGTGATCCTTGCCACATCCTCCAAGCGGCTGCCTGCAAGGCATTGGAATATGGCGTTATGCTCGCTGTCGACCGGCAGCAGCGTCGCGCCCGATGCGCCGACGGCGTCCATCATCAGCGCGCCCGCCGACACCAGCGATTCCTTGTTGGCCAGCGCCACCGTGCCGCCCGCCTTCAACGCCGCCATGGTCGGGCGCAGCCCGGCGCAACCGACGATGGCGGCCATGCTCCAGTCGGCGCCGGCGCCCGCCGCGTCGACCAGCGCTCCTTCGCCCGCCGCCGCCTCCGTCCCGGAACCGCGCAGCGCGTCCTTCAACACCTCATAATGCGCCTCGTCCCCGATCACCGCGACGGCGGCATTGCTCTGCCGGGCTGCGGCGGCCAGGCCCGCCACATCGCTGTGCGCGGTCAGGGCGACGACCTGATAACTGTCCGGATCGCGCTGGATCAGGTCCAGCGTGGACATGCCGACCGATCCGGTCGCGCCGAAGATCGACACCTTCCTCATGGCAGTTGCACCAGGATCATGTAACAGACGGCTGCCAGCGGCGCGGCGGCGACCACGCCGTCCAGCCGGTCCATCACGCCGCCATGGCCGGGCAGCAGCGTCCCGCTGTCCTTGACGCCTGCCCGGCGCTTCATCCAGCTTTCCAGCAGGTCGCCCAATTGCGCCGCCACCGCCAGCAGGCCGCTCGCCGCCGCGAGCTGAACCGGCAGGTCGGCGAACCGATGGAGCAGGAAACCCACCGTCAGCGCCGCCAGCACGCCGCCGCCCAGGCCCGCCCAGGTCTTGGACGGGCTGACGCGCGGCGCCAGCTTCGGCCCGCCGATCGACCGGCCGGCGAAATAAGCGCCGATGTCCGTCGCCCAGACAAGGCCCAGCGCCCACAGGGTCAGCAGCAGCCCCTGAAGATTGGGCGCCTGCTCGCGCAGGAACAGCAGCGCCATCACCGGCACGACGATATAGGGAACGCCCAGCGCCAGCCTGATCGACCGACCGACCAGCGCGACGAAGAAGAAGGCCGCCGCCATCAGCGTGAAGGCAAGCCAGGACACGCCGGCCGCCACGGGGCAAAGGATCGCCAGCGGCACCGAGACGGCGAACATCGCCAGCCTGCGGTTCTCCGGCGTGGCTCCGGTCAGGTCGCCCCATTCCCCCTGCATCAGCACGCCCGCCACGGACAGCAGCATCCAGAACAGGAAACCGCCCGAAAACAGGGCTGCCAACGCTACGAGGATGAGCACGACGCCGACGATCGCGCGGGTGCGAAGCTCGCTCGACATGCCGGTCACAGCCCGCCGAAACGGCGGTCCCTCAGGCGGAAGGCGTCCAATGCGGCGGCCAGCGCCCGCCCATCGAAATCCGGCCACAGAATGTCCGTGAAGTAAAGCTCCGCATAGGCGGCCTGCCACAGCATGAAGTTGCTGAGCCGCTGTTCCCCCGACGTCCGGATCATCAGGTCCAGCGGCGGCAGGTCGGCGGTGTAGAGCGCCGCATCGACATCGGCGATGCCGATCTCCTCCGCCGCGATCTCGCCGGCGGCCACGCGGCGCGCCAGCGTCTGCGCCATGCGCACCAGCTCGTCCTGCGCGCCATAGTTCAGCGCTATGGCAAGGATCGGCCCGCTGTTCCCGGCAGTCCGCGCCACCGCATTGTCGATCAGATCGACGAGCGAAGGGTCGAGCGCCCGATAATTGCCGATGATGCGCAGCCGCACGCAATTGGCATGGAATTCATCGAGGTCGGACTGGATGAAATGGCGCAAAAGGCCCATCAGGTCCGTGACCTCGCTGGCCGGACGTTTCCAGTTTTCCGAGGAAAAGGCGTAGAGCGTCAGGCATTCCAGGCCCAGCTCCCGCGCGGCGCGGGCGACGCGGCGCACCGCCTCCACCCCGGCGCGATGCCCGGCGATGCGCGGCAGGAAGCGCTTTTTCGCCCAGCGTCCATTGCCGTCCATGATAATAGCAACATGACGAGCGCCATGGTCCGGCGCGCCGCTGGTCAGATCGGGTTTGGCTTGGGTGGCCATCAGACAGGAATGCGTGCTTTGGCCGCGAAAGGAAAGCCCCGGATCACTGACCGAGAATTTCCTTCTCCTTCGCCGCAGTCGCCGCGTCGATGTCCGCTATGGTGCTGTCGGTCAGCTTCTGAACCTCGGTTTCCTTGCGCTTGCGCTCGTCCTCGCTGATCTCGCCCTTCTTCTCGTCGGTCTTCAGGCTGTCCATGCCGTCGCGGCGGACATTGCGGACGGCGATGCGGGCGCCCTCCGCATATTTGCTGGCGAGCTTGGCCAGTTCCTTGCGGCGTTCCTCCGTCAGGTCGGGGATAGGCAGGCGCAGCGTCTGGCCGTCGACAATGGGGTTGAGGCCCAGGCCCGCCGAACGGATCGCCTTGTCCACCGGACCGACATTGCTCTTGTCCCACACCTGCACGGAAAGCATGCGCGGTTCGGGCGCGGAAACGGTCGCGACCTGATTGAGCGGCATATGCGCGCCATAAACCTCGACCGTCACCGGATCGAGAAGCTGGATATTCGCCCGGCCGGTGCGCAGGCCCGACAGATCGCCCTTCAGCGATTCGACGGCGCCCGCCATGCGGCGTTCGAGGTCGGCCTTGTCATATTGAGCCATTTTCTTTCAGCGCTCCTGATTTTGCACGATCGTCGCCACACCGTCGCCCGCCAGCACCTTCGCCAGATTGCCGGTTTCGCGGATGTTGAACACGACGATGGGAATATTGTTTTCGCGGCAAAGGGCAATGGCGCTTGCGTCCATGACCTTCAGATTGTCGTTCAGCACGCGGTCGAAGCTGATCTCCTCATAGCGGGCCGCGTCCGGCACCTGCTTGGGATCGGCATTGTAGATGCCGTCGACGCTGGTGCCCTTGAACAGCGCGTCGCAGTTCATTTCGGCCGCCCGCAGCGCCGCCGTGGTGTCGGTAGTGAAGAAGGGGCTGCCGGTGCCCGCCGCGAAGATGACGATCCGGCCCTTTTCCATGTGCCGCACCGCCTTGCGCCGGATATAGGGTTCGCAGACGGAGGCCATGGGGATGGCGGACTGGACGCGGGTGTCGTAGCCCAGCTTTTCCAGCGCATTCTGCACCGCCAGCGCGTTCATGACGGTGGCGAGCATGCCCATATAGTCGGCGCTCGCCCGGTCGAAGCCCTTGGCGGCGCCCGCCAGGCCCCGGAAGATATTGCCGCCGCCAACGACGACGCACAGTTCGAAGCCTGCATCCTTGGCGGCCGCGATCTCGCCCGCGACGCGGTTCACCGTCTCCGGCTCTATGCCGAACTGCCCCTGCCCCATCAGCACTTCGCCCGAAAGTTTCAGCAGGATGCGCTTGAAGGCTGGGCGAGACATGCGGGGCAATATTCCTTTTATATTCGGGCAAGGAAATGGCGCGCACCTTAAGCAGCGCGCGCCATTATGGGAAGCGGGGTTTTAAGTCCCGAACTTCCTTAGCGTTCGCTTCCGGCTTGTCGAGCGGCCTCAGCCTCCCGACACCGCCCGAAGCGAACCGTCTATCGGATCAGACGCCCGCGGCCGCGGCCACTTCGGCGGCGAAGTCGCTCGTTTCCTTCTCGATGCCTTCGCCGAGCTGGAAGCGGACATAGTTTTTCAGCGTGATCGACGCGCCGGCTTCCTTCGCCGCCTTGGCGACGACATCGGCGACCGGGGTCTTGTTGTCCATCACGAAAAGCTGGCTGAGCAGGGCCTGCTCCTTGGCGAACTTGGCGACCGCGCCGTCGACCATCTTGGCGACGATCTCGGCGGGCTTGCCCGATTCGGCGGCCTTTTCGGCGGCGATGGCGCGCTCGCGCTCCAGCAGGGCGGGATCGATGTCGGCGGCCGACAGGGCCAGCGGGAAGGCGGCGGCGATGTGCATCGCGATCTGCTTGCCCAGCGGCTCCAGAACGTCAGCCGGGGCATCGCCCTCCAGCGCGACCAGAACGCCGATCTTGCCCAGGCCCGGAGCGGCGGCGTTGTGGACATAGGGAACGACCACGCCCTGGCTCACCTCGACCTGGCCGACGCGGCGCAGGGTCTGGTTCTCGCCGATGGTGGCGATGTTGGCGACCAGCTTTTCAGCGACGGTGCCGCCCGACGGATAGGCGGCGTTCGACAGCGCTTCGGCATCGGCCACGCCCTGTTCCAGCGCGATGGCCGACACGGTGCGGACGAAATCCTGGAACTGGTCGTTCTTGGCGACGAAGTCGGTTTCGCTGTTCACTTCGACGGCGACGCCCTTGGTCCCGGCGACGGCCACGCCGACCAGGCCTTCGGCGGCGGTGCGGCTGGACTTCTTCTGCGCGGCGGCCAGGCCCTTGGCGCGCAGCCAGTCGGTCGCGGCCTCGATATCGCCATTGGCTTCGGTGAGCGCCTTCTTGCAGTCCATCATGCCCGCGCCCGAACGGTCGCGCAGTTCCTTGACGGCGGCAGCGGTAATTTCGGCCATGTTTCGGCTCCTAAATGTTTCGGATGGTTCAAATATGCGGGAGGGCGCATCTCCGGAAGAGTGCGCCCTACGCCGTCAATCTTTCAGTTCGAAGTCTCCGTTTCCCGTCTCCGTCCGCCCTGGGGCCGCGCCTCTTCAAATGAAGAAGAGGGCTTCGACAGGCTCAGCCCGAACGGGAAAGGAAATATCAGGCTTCGACAACGACCTCTTCAGCGGCGGGCTCGTCCAGAGCGCCGAGGTCGACGCCCGAAGCCTGCTGCGCGCCGCGGTTGCCCTTGGTGGCGGCGGCGGCGATGGCGTCGCAATAGAGGCGGATGGCGCGGCTGGCGTCATCGTTCGCCGGAACCGGGAAGGCGATGCCGTCGGGCGAGACGTTCGAATCGAGGATCGCGACGACCGGGATGCCCAGCGTGTTGGCTTCCTTGATCGCCAGTTCTTCCTTGTTGGCGTCGATCACGAACATGACGTCGGGAATGCCGTTCATGTCGCGGATACCGCCCAGCGACAGTTCCAGCTTCTCGCGCTCGCGAGTCATCTGGAGCACTTCCTTCTTGGTGAAGCCGTGGGTGTCGCCCGACAGCTTCTCTTCCAGGGTCTTCAGACGCTTGATCGAACCGGAAATGGTCTTCCAGTTGGTGAGCATGCCGCCCAGCCAGCGATGGTTGACGAAATGCTGGCCCGACTTGCGGGCGGCTTCGGCGATGGGATCCTGCGCCTGGCGCTTGGTGCCGACGAACAGCACCTTGCCGCCGGCGGCGACGGTCGCGGAAACGAAGTCCAGCGCGCGGCCGAAGAGCGGCACGGTCTGCGACAGGTCGAGGATGTGGATGCCGTTGCGCTCGCCGAAGATGTACGGCTTCATGCGCGGGTTCCAGCGGTGGGTCTGGTGGCCGAAATGGGCGCCGGCCTCGATCAATTGGTGCATGGTGACGACAGGAGCCGCCATAATATTTCTCCTTCCGGTTTGACCTCTGGGAATCAGGAACTGGGCGTCGCGCCGCAGCACCGGATATGTCGATTCCCATGTGGAATGGGCGCGCCTTTAGCGGGCCGGGAGAAGCAATGCAAGGGCTTGACTTGCCGTTCCGGATGGAACATAAGGAGAACATCGGGAACAAACAGCGGATTTACGCGGTTTGCGCTGGGTATAGTGAGCCATGCCGTGAAAATGGCAAGACAGAAAGTGATCTGCTTATGTTCGCACTGGTCGCAGCATTTGTTTTCATCGGATCGTTCCTGCTGGCGGCGGGAACCATCGTCGGCATGCTGATGCTCTATCATGACAAGATGGTCGCGGCGCTGACGTTCGAACCCATCCCGCGGGAGGTGCCGGTCTATCGCCTGCGGATCAGCCGCCGGCGCGCCGCCCCTTCGACCCGGCGGGCTGTTCCGGTGCTGGCCGCCGCCCTTGCCGCCTGAAGATCAGGCCGTCTCCTCGCCCGCCCGCTGCCGCCGCACCCTGGCGTAGGAGAGCATGCCGAAGGGGATGAGGGCGAGGTAGAAGGCGCACAGGGCCAGCAGCGTCAGCCAGGGATCGGTGATCAGCAGCGCGGCCAGCAATCCGGCGAGGGCAATCGCCTCCAGCCTGATGCGCTTGCGCAGGCGCAGCGCCGACCAGCTATAGGTCGCGATGTTGGAGATCATCAGGAAGGCGGTGAAGCCGGCCCAGGGCGCCACCACATACCATGCGCGGAACAGCGGCTCGCCCGTCACCAGCCAGAGATAGAGCGGCACGAAGGCCAGCCCGGCCCCGGCGGGCGCGGGAACGCCGGTCAGGAAACCGGCCGATTTGTGCGGCTGCACGTCCGCATCGATATTGGCGTTGAACCGCGCCAGCCGCAGCGCGCAGGACAGCGCATGCGCCAGCGCAAAGATCCAGCCGAATTTCGGCATGGCGTGGAGCGACCAGAGATAGAGGACCAATGCGGGCGCCACGCCGAAAGCGATGGAGTCCGACAGCGAATCCAGTTCCGCGCCGAAGCGGCTCTCGCCCCGCAGCAGCCGGGCGATGCGGCCGTCCAGCCCGTCCAGCACTCCGGCAATCAGGATGGAGAGCACGGCCCTCTCCCACTCCCCTGAAATGCCGTAGCGCACGCCGGTCAGGCCGAAGCACAGCGCCATCGCCGTCACCGCGTTGGGCGCCACCATCCGCAGGGTGATCCCCCGGCGCAGGCCTCGCGGAATGGCGCGCCGCCGTCGCATTATTGCTGAATCCCCGAAATCACCCGCATGTCGCCTATCTGGCCCAGGATCGTCTCGCCCGCGACGGTGCGCTGGCCCAGCACGACGCGGGGCGCGGTTCCGGCGGGCAGATAGACGTCGACCCGGCTACCGAAGCGGATCAGGCCGATGCGCTGCCCGGCGGCGACCATGTCGCCCGGCTTCACGAAGGGCACGATCCGCCGCGCCACAAGGCCCGCGATCTGGGTGAAGCCGATGCGCACGCCATCATGCCGTTCGACCAGGATATGCTGCCGCTCATTATCCTCGCTCGCCTTGTCGAGGTCGGCGTTCAGGAACTTGCCGGAAATATAGACGACCGACTTCACCGTCCCGCCGATGGGCGTGCGGTTGATGTGCACGTCGAACACGCTCATGAATATCGACACCCGGATCATGGGCTGGTCGCCCAGGCCGTCCGGCCCCGCCATCTCGCGCGGCGGCGGCACCCGCTGGATCAGCGTCACCAGCCCGTCGGCGGGCGCGACGATGGCGCGCTCGTCCTGCGGCACGGCGCGGACCGGATCGCGGAAGAAGGCCAGCACCCAGATCGTCGCCATCACCATCAGCCAGCCGAGCACTTCCCAGCCGACCAGGAACAGCAGCGCGGTGATGGCCGCCGCGATCAGGCCGAATTTCACCCCCTCCGGATGCACCGAAGGGAAGCGCCATTTCACATTGCCGCCCAGCGCGACGGTCAGTTCGTCATTTTCCATGGCATCGTCTTTAGGCACAGTCGGTTGGAGTGACAACGTCCGATGCTGGCGGGAGGGTCATGAAATGATCCCGACCCAAGCGAGGGGGCATCCGGTCGAGACCTATAGTTGCTCCTGCTTCGCAAGAGCAGGGAAGTTGGGGCCAAGACTGCTCATTTCCGGTCGAATCCGCACACAGCCGGTTGAACATTGCCGCCGCTTTGCCTAGTGCGGACCCAAATTCCACCCGAACGAAGAAAGCGGAACAGGCGCTATGGCTAAGATCAAGGTGAAGAACCCCGTCGTGGAGATCGACGGCGACGAAATGACGCGGATCATCTGGCAGTGGATTCGCGAGCGCCTCATCCTCCCCTATCTCGACATCGACCTCAAATATTACGACCTGGGCGTCGAGAAGCGCGACGAGACCAACGACCAGATCACCATCGATTCCGCCAACGCGATCAAGGAGCATGGCGTCGGCGTGAAATGCGCCACCATCACCCCGGACGAAGCCCGCGTCGAGGAATTCGGCCTGAAGGAAATGTGGAAGTCGCCCAACGGCACGATCCGCAACATCCTGGGCGGCGTGGTGTTCCGCGAACCCATCGTGATCCGCAACGTGCCCCGCCTGGTCCCCGGCTGGACCGACCCCATCGTCATCGGCCGCCACGCCTTCGGCGACCAGTATCGCGCCACCGATTTCCTGGTCCCCGGCCCCGGCAAGCTGCGCATGGTGTGGGACGGCGCCAATGGCGAGAAGATCGAGAAGGACGTGTTCAACTTCCCCAGCTCCGGCGTCGCCATGGGCATGTACAATCTGGACGATTCGATCCGCGATTTCGCCCGCGCCAGCATGAACTATGCGCTGGGCCGGGGCTGGCCGCTGTATCTTTCGACCAAGAACACCATCCTCAAGGCCTATGACGGCCGCTTCAAGGATCTGTTCCAGGAAGTGTTCGACAATGAATTCGCCGACCAGTTCAAGGCGGTGGGCGCGGTGTACGAACATCGCCTGATCGACGACATGGTCGCGTCCGCCCTGAAGTGGAGCGGCAAGTTCGTCTGGGCCTGCAAGAATTATGACGGCGACGTCCAGTCGGATACGGTGGCGCAGGGCTTCGGCTCGCTGGGCCTCATGACCTCCGTCCTGCTCTCGCCCGACGGCAAGACGGTCGAGGCCGAAGCCGCGCACGGCACCGTCACCCGCCACTACCGCCAGCACCAGCAGGGCAAGGCGACCTCGACCAACCCGATCGCCTCGATCTTCGCCTGGACCCAGGGCCTTTCCTATCGCGGCAAGTTCGACGAGACGCCGGAAGTCACCAAATTCGCCGAAACGCTGGAGAAGGTCTGCATCGAAACCGTCGAAAGCGGCGCGATGACCAAGGATCTGGCCCTGCTGATCGGTCCGGAACAGGCGTGGATGACCACCGAGCAGTTCTTCGAGGCGATCCGCGTGAACCTGGAAGAAGCCATGGGTCAGTGGAAATAAGCTTCTGGAACTGATCCGCACTTCCTAGGTTCAATACGGTAACGGAACGAGGCGGCGCCGCATCCCGGCGTCGCCTTTTCCATATCCGGGCAATCTGCCATCCGTTCGTTTCGAGCGAAGTCGAGAAACGTTTTGCGTATGACGTTTCTCGACTTCGCTCGAAACGAACGGCGATTACACCAGGAGGCGACCAGATGACGACAACCAAGAAGCGCCTGGAGGTTCGGGCGGCGGTCCCGGCGGACGTGCGCGGAATCCAGCGGCTGATCGCCCGCGTCTATCCCGGAATGCCCAATTATTCGCTGGCCACGCTGCGCGGCCAGATCAACAATTTCCCGACCGGCTGCTTCGTCGCCCTCTATGACAACAAAATCGTGGGCTATTGCGCGACCATGCGGGTCAGCAAGAGCATGGCCTTTTCCGCCCATGACTGGGAGGAGATCACCGCCAACGGCTTCGGCACGCGGCATAGCGCGGCGGGCGAGTGGCTCTATGGCTATGAGATGGCCGTGGACCCGAAGCTGCGCGGGCTGCGGATCGGCCAGCGCCTCTATGACGAGCGCAAGGAGCTGGCCGAGGAACTGGACCTGCACGGCATCGTCATCGCGGGGCGCATGCCCGGCTATGCCCGCGCCCGGCGGCGCGTCGACGGCCCGGCCGATTATCTGGAAAAGGTGGTGCACGGCAAGCTGCGCGACCAGGTGATCAGCTTCCAGCTCAAGAACCAGTTTGAGCCGCTGGGCGTGCTGGAAAATTACCTGCCGGAGGACAGGCAGTCCGACGGGCACGCCGCCCATCTGGTGTGGCGCAATCCCTATGTCGATCCCGACGAAGCGCCGGAAATGCGGGTACCGCGCGGGGTGGAGAGCGTCCGCCTCGCCACCTGCCAGTTGCAGGCCCGCGCCGTGCAGGATTTCGACGAATTCATCCGCAACATCGAATATTTCGTCGACGTCGCGGCGGATTATCGGTCGGACTTCATCGTCTTTCCCGAACTCTTCACCCTGCCGCTGCTTTCCTACGAGACGAAGAAGCTCTCCCCGACGGAGGCCATCGACAGGCTGACCGGCTATACCCCGCGCCTGACCCGCGAACTGGAGCGGATGGCGCTGGAATATAATATCAACATCATCGGCGGTTCCCACCCGACGCGGGCCGAGGATGGCGACATTCAGAACATCGCCTATGTCGCCCTGCGCGACGGATCGCTGCACACGCAGGAGAAGATCCACCCGACGCCCAACGAAGCCTTCTGGTGGAACATCAAGGGCGGGGATTCGCTGGACGTGATCCAGACGGACTGCGGGCCGATCGGCGTGCTGATCTGCTATGACAGCGAATTTCCGGAACTGGCGCGGCGGCTGGTGGACCAGGGGGCGCGGATCATCTTCGTGCCCTTCTGCACCGACTCGCGGCTGGGCTATATGCGGGTGCGCTATTGCGCGCAGGCGCGGGCGATCGAGAATCAATGCTACGTCGTGATGTCGGGCAATGTCGGCAACCTGCCGAACGTCGACAATATGGACATTCAATATGCCCAGAGCGCGATATTGACGCCCTGCGACCTGCCCTTCGCGCGGGACGGGATCGCGGCGGAATCGACGGAGAATGTCGAGACGCTGACCATGGCGGACGTGAACCTGGCCGACCTGAGCTGGGCGCGGGCGGAGGGCACAGTGCGCAACCTGCGCGACCGGCGGTTCGACCTCTATCATATCGACTGGGACAGCAATCCCGACCATGCCCATGCGCCGAGCGGGGGGCCGGTGCCGGCGGGCGGGCATAATGCGCCTGGGGGTGGGTGATGGGGGTGGATTGCCGACTTTTCTAATCCTCCCCATCGAAAGATGGGGAGGGGGACCGCGCGAAGCGTGGTGGAGGGGAATCGGGCGCGACCTCCGGCGCCCTGCGGGCGCTCCCCTCCACCACTCGCTTCGCGAGCGGCCCCCCTCCCCACGCTGCGCGTAGGGAGGATTTAAGCCACCCGCCTCACTCCACCGTGACGGATTTGGCGAGGTTCCTTGGCTGGTCGACGTCGGTGCCCTTGGCCACCGCCACATGATAGGCCAGCAACTGCACCGGCACGGCGTAGACCATCGGCGCGATCAGCGGGTGGACCTTGGGCATGGTGATGGTCGCCATGCAGCCCTCCCCCGCCGCCTGCACGCCGTCATAGTCTGAGATCAGCACCACCTTGCCGCCACGCGCCTGCACTTCCTGCATGTTGCTGACGGTCTTTTCGAACAGCGGCCCGCTGGGCGCCAGCACGATGACCGGCACCTTGTCGTCGATCAGCGCGATGGGGCCGTGCTTCATCTCGCCCGCGGCATAGCCCTCGGCATGGATATAGCTGATTTCCTTGAGTTTCAGCGCCCCTTCCAGCGCCAGCGGATAGTCCGGACCGCGCCCCAGATAGAGCACGTCCCGCGCCCCGGCGATCAGGTGCGCCATCCCCTCGATGGATTCGTCATAGGCCAGCGCGCCGTTGAGCGCGGCAGGCGCTTCGGACAGGTGGCGGACCAGTTCCTTCTCCGCCTTCGCATCCAGCCGCCCCTTGGCCCGCGCCAGGTTCGCCGCGAACGCCGCCAGCACCGCTAGCTGGCAGGTGAAAGCCTTGGTCGACGCCACGCCGATTTCCGGCCCGGCATTGGTCGGCAGCAGCAGGTCCGCCTCCCGCGCCATGGTGCTGGTGGGGACGTTGACGACGGCGGCGATCTTCTGCCCCTCGGCACGGGCGTGGCGCAGCGCGGCCAGCGTGTCGGCGGTCTCGCCCGACTGGCTGATGACGATCATCAGGCCGCCCTCCTCCATCACCGGGGCGCGGTAGCGGAACTCGCTGGCCACATCGATGTCGACGGGGACGCGGGCGAACTGTTCGAACCAATATTTGGCGACCATGCCCGCATAATAGCTGGTGCCGCAGGCGACGATGGTGACGCGGCGGATCGACCCCAGGTCGAAATCCGGGATCGGCAGCGACACCTGGTCCTCCATCCGGCGCAGATAGGAACGCAGGGTCTGGGCGACGACCACCGGCTGCTCGTAGATTTCCTTGAGCATATAGTGGCGGTGATTGCCCTTGGAGATCAGTTCGCCGGTCACGCCGCTGATGGTGACGGGGCGTTCGACGGGATTATTGTCCTTGTCGAAAATCTCCGCGCCGTCGCGGGTGATGACGACCCAGTCGCCTTCCTCCAGATAGGCGATGCGCTGGGTCAGCGGCGCCAGCGCCAGCGCGTCGGAGCCGAGATAGGTCTCCCCCTCGCCATAGCCCACCACCAGCGGCGAACCCAGGCGCGCGCCGATGAGGATTTCCGGATGGCTGCGGAACAGGATCGCCAGCGCGAAGGCGCCGTGCAGGCGGGGCAGCACCTGCGCCACTGCGTCCTTCGGGGATGCGCCCTGCTCCACCAGTTCGCTCACCAGATGGGCGACGACCTCCGTATCGGTCTGGCTGTCGAACACGCGGCCCCGCGCCGTCAGTTCCTCGCGCAGCGGCTTGAAATTCTCTATGATGCCGTTGTGGACCAGCGCCACTTCCTTCGTGGCGTGGGGGTGGGCGTTGCTGGTCGTCGGCGCGCCATGGGTGGCCCAGCGGGTATGGGCGATGCCGGTGGTGCCCGGCAGGGGCGCGGCCTCCAGTTCCTTCACCAGATTGGCGAGCTTCCCCTCCGCCCGGCGTCGGTCGATCCGGCCGTCATGGACGGTGGCGACGCCCGCGCTGTCATAGCCGCGATATTCGAGGCGCTTGAGCCCCTCGACCAGCCGCTCCGCCACGTCGCCCTTGCCGATGATTCCGATGATGCCGCACATGGATAGTCAGTCCCAAAGCCCGTGAAAACTCTATGCTTATGCCGCCTATGCCACGATCATGCGGCGGACGACAGGGGTACCGCATCAACGTGGACGAATATTAACCAGCCAGACCTCCGGGGGTGCAAGCATGCGGATCGGCAGGCCGCTGGTGCCCAGGCCCGCCGACACGACCAGGGTCCGCTGCCCTTCCCGATATGCGCCGCAGGCATAGCGGGTGCCGTAGCGCGAGGGCACATAGACGATGCCCGCGAAGGGCAGGGCCACCTGCCCGCAATGGGTGTGCCCCACCAGCGTCAGCATCGGCCGGTCGGGCAGCAGCGGGAACGCGTCCGGCCCATGGGACAGCATCAGCGGCGCGCCGCCCAGCGCCTGCATCGCGTCCAGCGTCCTGGGGATGTCGGGCCGCCCGGTATAGATGTCGCGCAGTCCGCCGACGGCCAGCGGCCCCCGCCGCACCGCCTGATTGTCGAGCAGGCGGATGCCGATCCGGGCGAACAGATCGCCCCATTCGCGGCGGCTGATCCCCGCATGCTTGCGCGCGTCATGATTGCCCAGCACCGCCACCACACCCAGCGGGGCGCGCAGGGCGGCGAAGGGGGCGATGCTCCGCGCCGGGTCATAGGTCGCGCCGCCCTTGTCGTCGCCGATATAGTCGCCGCCCAGCACTATCAGGTCGGGCCGGAGGCCGTTCACCAAGGCGACGATGCGCGCCATCCGCTCCGGGCTGTTGTCGGGACCGGACAAATGGCTGTCGGTCAGCAGCGCCACCGTCACCGGGCGGCGCGGCGCATCCGCCGGAAAGGGCAGCGCGACGTCCAGCCGCCGCACGACCGGCATCGCCCGCGCATTGGCGAAGAGCCAGGCGGCCGTTCCCACCATGAGGAGCGAAAGGACCAGCAGCGCGGTCAACCAGCGCCGCCTTCGGAAGAAGGCCGTCACCTGGCGGCTTTGCGCGCCTGCATCCGCGCCCGGAAACGCGCCGCCCAGCCGGGTTTCGCCTCCTGCTTCGGCCGGACGAGGCAGAGCGCGTCGGCCTCCACCGCCTGCGTCACCACGCTGCCCGCCGCGACGATGGCGCCGTCGCCGATCTTTACTGGGGCGACCAGCGCGCTGTTGGAGCCGATGAAGGCGCCCGCGCCGATCTCCGTCCGATATTTGAAGAAGCCGTCATAATTGCAGGTGATGGTGCCCGCGCCGATATTGGCCCCCGCCCCCACGCTGGCGTCGCCGATATAGGACAGGTGGTTGGCCTTGGCGCCCTCGCCCAGTTCGGCCTTCTTCACCTCGACGAAATTGCCGACCTTGGCCTTGGCGCCGATCTTCGCGCCGGGACGCAGCCGGGCATAGGGGCCGATGTCCGCGCCCTTGCCCACGGTCGCGCCCTCCAGGTGGGAAAAGGCGTGGATGGTCGCATCGTCCGCCACGCTGACGCCGGGGCCGAAGACGACATGGGGTTCTATCGTCACGTCGCGGCCCAGCAGCGTGTCATGGGAGAAGAACACGGTTTCCGGCGCGATCAGCGTCGCGCCATCGCGCATCGCCTCGGCCCGGCGGCGGTCCTGCCAGACGGCCTCCACCCCCGCCAGTTCGGCGCGGCTGTTGACGCCCGCCACTTCCCACGCCTCCGCCTCTATCACCGCGCTCTGCGCGCCGGGCAGCATGACGATGTCGGGAAGATAATATTCGCCCGCTGCATTATCATTGCCGATCTGGTCAAGCAGCACGAACAGGTCGGTGGAGCGCACCGCCATCAGCCCCGAATTGCAGAGCGTCACCGCCCGCTCCTCCGCATTGGCGTCCTTATATTCGACCATCTTTTCGATCACGCCCTGGTCGCGGGCGATGATCCGGCCATAGGCGGCGGCATCCTCCGGCCGGAAGCCCAGCACCACGGCGCGCGGTTCGTCGCCCCAGTTCAGGCGGTCCAGCATGCTCCGCAGCGTTTCGGCGCGCACCAGCGGCACGTCGCCATAGAGGATCAATATGTCGCCCGCGAAACCGGCCAGCGCGTCATGCGCCTGCGCCACGGCATGGCCGGTGCCCAGCTGCTGTTCCTGCACGGCGATGACGGCGCCGCTGCCCTCCACCGCCCTTTCCACCTGCTCCCGCCCGGCGCCGACCACCACGACCTGCCGTTCGGGCTGCAGCTCCGCCACGCTGGCGAGCAGGTGGAGCAGCATCGGCCGCCCCGCAATCGGGTGCAGAACCTTGTGCCTGGCCGACTTCATGCGCGTGCCCTGCCCGGCGGCAAGGATGATCACGGCCACGGGGCGAGCGGGGGAGCGGCTGGAGGTCACGGGGGCATCCTTCACGAAAGGGCCAAGAATCTGAGCGCTCTCTGCCATGTTTGACTTGCCTTTGCCACTACCCAGGCGGCATGAGCCGGGCATGGTTTCCATTCCCTTCGACATTGTCGGCTTCGACCTTGACGGCACCCTGCTCGACACCAGCGGCGACCTGGCGGCGGCGGTCAATTACGCCATCGCCACTGACGGGCGGCCGCCCTTTCCGGTCGAGGCGATCCATCCCTTCGTCGGCAAGGGAGCGAAGGTGATGCTCCAGCGGGCGCTGGACGCTTCGGGCGGCTATGACGAGGCGATGCTGGAAAGGATGCTGCCGATCCTGCTGGACTATTATGAGCAGAATCTGGCGATCCATTCCCTGCCCTATCCCGGCCTGATCGCGGCGATGGACGCGCTGGAGGCGGCGGGCGTGAAGCTGGCCATCTGCACCAACAAGGCGGAGCGTTTCACCATTCCGCTGCTGCACCAGATCGGCCTGTCGGACCGTTTCGCCAGCGTCGTCGGCGGCGACACGGTGGGCATCGCCAAGCCCCATCCCGCGCCGATCCACGCCATGATCGAGCGCGCTGGCGGCGGGCGGACGATCTTCCTGGGCGACACGATCAACGACATTGCAGGCGCGCGCAATGCGGGCATCCCCAGCATCGCCGTCAGCTTCGGCTTCCTCGACGGGCCGGTGGAGGAGCTGGAGGCGGACGCCGTCATCCACCATTATGACGATCTGGTGCCGCTGCTGGGAGGCTGGCCGACATGACGTTGCGGCTGGAACGGGAGGGCGCGGTCGCCACGCTGCTGATCGACCGGCCCCGGCAGCATAATGCCATGAACCAGGCGATGTGGGAACAATTGCCGCGTCTGGTGCAGGAGGCGATGGCGGACGAGGCGATCCGCGTGCTGATCCTGTCCTCGGCGACGCCCGGCCTGTTCTGCGCGGGGGCGGACATCCACGAATTTGCGCGCTGTTCGGGGGATGAGGAGTGGCGCGTCGCCAATCAGGCCGCGATCCGCGCCACCCAATATGCCCTGGCCCATGCCGAAAAGCCGGTGATCGCGGCGATAGACGGGGACGCGGTCGGCGGCGGATGCGGGCTGGCCATCGCCTGCGACCTGCGCATCGCCTCCCCCGCTGCCAGGCTGGGCATCACCCCGGCCAGGCTGGGCATCGTCTATGGGTTGTTCGACACCAAGCTGCTGGTCGATTTGGTCGGACCGGCGCGGGCCAAGCGCATATTGTTCACCGCCGCGCTGCACGATGCGCAGGAGGCGCTGGCCATCGGCCTGATCGACCAGATTTCGCCTGCGCCGCTGGAGGCGGCGATGGCACTGGCCGAAAGTATTGCCGCCAATGCCCAGCATTCGATCCGTTCGTCGAAGGCGATCATCCGCCGCATCCTGGATGGGCAGGTGGACGACGACGAGGAAACGCTGGCCATGTTCCGGGACGCCTTCACCCTGCCCGACTTCCGGGAGGGCGTGCAGGCCTTCCGCGACAAGCGTCGTCCCTGCTTCTGACCCGCTCGCCGCAGCTTCATCCATATCGGATGAACATCTCACCCGATATGGAAGTATTTGTTAAGGATCGGCTTTTACCCGTCGCCCCATAGGGACGCCGCGCCGGATCGCCCCCGAAAAGAGGAACAGGCACAATAAGCGTGGGAGAAAATTTCGCCTTCTTCCTGCCCGTCATGATGGCAAGTTTCGGCGTGGTTTTCGCCTTCGTCTGGACCCTGGGCATAAGGGCGGCCGGATATTGGAGCGCCGCCTATCTCTGCGTAGCGGGCGGCTTTGCGGTGCCGGCGGGATTCGCGCTGCTGCCGACGCCCCTTTGGGGCTTTGTGGCGGATTTGCTGTTCGCCAGCGGATTCCTGCTGTTCAGCCAGGCCCTGCTGGAACGCTGGCGACCCAACTGGCTGCTGCGGGCGCGGATCGCGATCTGGGCGCTGTCCGTGCTGCTGTGCGCCATGTCCCTCTTGCTGGACAACCTGCCCTTCGAACTGGTGTCGTCCGATTTCGGCTGTTTCCTGCTGATCGGCCTGCCGCTGATCGCCGGCAGGGATCGCCTGGACAACTGGTCGGACGGCGCCCTGTTCGGCGCGGCGGCTTTGGTCGCGCTGGACAATCTGATGCGCGGCAGCACCGTGCCGCTGACGCTGTCGAGCGACAGTTTCCTGAACAGCGACTATGCCTTTCTGATGCAGGCGCTGGCCTGCGTGCTTGGCCTGTTCCTGGCCTTGGCGGCGCTGGCGGCGAACATGCTCGACCTGCTCGCCTGCTATCGGCGCGACGCGCTGCACGATCCCCTTTCCGGCCTGCTCAACCGCCGCGGCTTTGACGACGCCATCGGCCAAAGAACGCGCAAGCTGCCGACGCAGGGCAGCCTGATCGTCTGCGACATCGATCATTTCAAGACGATCAACGATGCCCACGGCCATGCGCTGGGCGACCGCGTGATCGTCGCGCTGGCGCGGATATTGATGGAGTTCGCGCCCGCCGACGCCATCACGGCCCGCTTCGGCGGGGAGGAATTCATAATGTTCCTGCCCGACGCCGATGCGGCCCGGGCCGCCACGACCGCCAACGACATTCGGGAGAGCGTCGCGCGGGAGGTCGCCAGCCAACTCGGCCTTTCGCGTCCCCTTACCGCCAGTTTCGGATTGTCGGCCGTCCAGCCCGGCGATGCCGCGATCCACGACGCCATCGCGCGAGCGGATGCGGCCCTCTATGAAGCCAAGACGCATGGCCGCAATCGGGTTTGCGTAAGGCGGGCGCTCGCCGTGCCGGATGCGCCCGCCGCCATCCTGAAGTCACGCGCCCGGAGCGGATAGCGCTTCCCCCGTTCAGGCCGAAACGTGTTCCTGCGAAGGCAGGAACCCAGTCCAGACGCCGGAACTGGATTCCCGCCTTCGCAGGAACGAGCTGTGCTTCAATTAACCGGCATAACCCCAATGATCCATAACGTCATGAAAAAGGCCGCCCCTAAGGACGGCCTCTTCATTGTCGCGATCTCATTCCCGCGCAGGGCGGGAAGAGATCACATATGGATGGGCTTGCCCGTCACGGCCATGGCCGCTTCCTTGATCGCCTCGCTGTGCGTCGGATGGGCGTGGCAGGTATAGGCAATGTCCTCGCTCGAAGCGCCGAACTCCATCGCCTGCGCCGCCTGGGCGATCATCGTGCCCGCGACCGTGGCGATGATCCAGACGCCCAGCACCTTGTCGGTTTCGGCATCGGCGATGATCTTCACGAAGCCGTCCGGCTCATGATTGGTCTTGGCGCGGCTGTTCGCCAGCATCGGGAACTTGCCGACCTTGATCGCGCCCTTCTCCTTGGCGGCCTCTTCGGTCAGGCCGACGCCCGCGATTTCCGGCTTGGTGTAGACGACCGACGGGATCACGTCATGGTTCACGATGCCGGTCAGGCCCGCGATATTCTCCGCGACAGCGATGCCCTCATCCTCGGCCTTGTGCGCCAGCATCGGGCCGGGGATGACGTCGCCGATCGCCCAGACGCCCGGAACCTTGGTCGCGAAGTCATGATCGGTCTCGATCTGGCCGCGGGCGTTGAGTTCCAGGCCGATCTTGTCGAGGCCAAGCCCTTCGGTGTTCGGACGGCGGCCGATGGACACCAGCACGACATCGGCCTCGATCTTCTCGGCCGCACCCCCGGCGGCGGGTTCGACGGTCAGGGTCACGCCCTTCTTGCCGACTTCCGCGCCCGTGACCTTGGTGCCGAGCTTGTACTCGAAGCCCTGCTTCTTGAAGATCTTGTTGGCTTCCTTGCGGACTTCGCCGTCCATGCCGGGCAGGATCTGGTCGAGATATTCGACCACCGTGACCTTGGCGCCGACGCGCCGCCATACCGAGCCCAGTTCCAGGCCGATGACGCCGCCGCCGACCACGACCAGATGGCCCGGCACCTTGTCCAGTTCCAGCGCGCCGGTCGAATCGACGATCCTGCCGCCTTCATTGTCGACCTGCACGCCCGGCAGCGGCGTCACCGACGATCCGGTGGCGATGACGATATTCTTCGCGGTGACGGTCTTGCCCGCCACCTGCACGGTGTTGGCGCCGGTGAAGGTCGCCAGCCCCTTCAGCCAGTCGACCTTGTTCTTCTTGAACAGAAATTCGACGCCGCCGGTCAGGCCCTTCACCGCGTCCTTGCGCTGGCCCTGCATGGTGTCGAGGTCCAGGCTCATCTTGTCGATCTTGACGCCCAGCTTGGCGAGCGCGCCATTCGCGGCTTCCTCATAGAGTTCCGAGGCGTGCAGCAGCGCCTTGGACGGGATGCAGCCGACATTGAGGCAGGTGCCGCCCAGCGTCTCCCGGCTTTCGGCGCAGGCGGTCTTGAGGCCAAGCTGCGCGGCGCGGATCGCCGCGACATAGCCGCCCGGACCGGCGCCGATCACCAGAACGTCATAATCGAAGTCTGCCATTTCTCACTCCATTGCCGTGCTCCCGCGAAAGCGGGAGCCCAGGGCGTCGTCAGAACAGCGTTTCGAACAAATCCCGCCATTGTGGATTATCGCGTTCGATCAGCTCGATCTTCCAGGCGCGTTTCCATTTCTTCATCCGCAGTTCGCGATGCCGTGCTTCCTGCAGATCCTCATATGCCTCAAACCAGACCAGCAATTTACAATCATGGTCCTTGGTGAAACCGTCAATCAAGCCGTTGCGATGTTGATATGCCCTGGCCGCCAGATCGCTGGTGACACCCAGATATAGGGTGCCGTTGCGCCTGTTCGCCATAAGATAGACATAGCCGGCTCGCGTAGCGCGTCTCCACCCTGGGCTCCTGCCTCCGCAGGAGCACTGGTCACATCTTTACAGGTCGATCAGCAGGCGGGTGGGATCCTCGATCGCGTTCTTCACCGCGACCAGGAAAGTCACCGCCTCGCGACCGTCGATCAGGCGATGGTCGTAGCTGAGGGCGAGATACATCATCGGGCGGATGACGATCTGGCCGTCGCGGACGACCGGACGGTCCTCGATCCGGTGCAGGCCCAGCACCGCCGACTGCGGCGGGTTGATGATCGGGCTGGACAGCAGCGAGCCGAAGACGCCGCCATTGGAGATGGTGAAGGTGCCGCCCTTCATATCCTCCATGGTCAGCGTGCCTTCCTTGGCCTTCTTCCCGAAATTGCCGATGGTCTTTTCGATGTCGGCGACGCTCAGCGATTCCGCGTTGCGGATGACCGGCACGACCAGGCCGTTCGGGGCCGAGACCGCGACCGAGATGTCGGCGAAATCGTTATAGACGATCTCGTCGCCCTCGATCTGCGCGTTGACGCCCGGAATGTCGCGCAGCGCCATGCAGACGGCCTTGGTGAAGAAGCCCATGAAGCCCAGGCGGACGCCATGCTTCTTCTCGAACAGGTCCTTGTACTTCGCCCGCGCCTCGATGACGTTGGTCATGTCCACGTCATTATAGGTGGTGAGCAGCGCCGCGTTGTTCTGCGCTTCCTTGAGCCGCTTGGCGACGGTCTGGCGCAGGCGGGTCATCTTGACGCGTTCCTGCGCGCGGCTGGGACCGGCGGCGGGAGCAGCAGCGGCAGGCGCGGCGGCCGGGGCCAAAGCGGCGGCCTTGGCAGTGCCTGCGGCGGCGGCGGCGACGACATCGTCCTTGGTCAGGCGGCCGTCCTTGCCCGTGCCCTTGATCTTGCTGGGGTCCAGGCCATGTTCCAGCACCAGGCGGCGGACTGCCGGCGACAGAGTCAGGTTGCCGCCTTCCTCGTCATCGGCCGGAGCCGAAGCGGCGGGAGCCGGGGCGGCCGCCTCCGCCTTGGCGGCGGCGGGAGCAGCGGCGGGAGCGGCCCCGGCGGCCGCGCCTTCGTTCACATAGGCCAGCAGCGCGCCGACCTCGACCGTGTCGCCTTCCTTGGCGACGATGTCGCCCAGCACGCCGGCGACCGGCGCGGGCACGTCGACCGCGACCTTGTCGGTTTCAAGGGAGACGATGGGCTCGTCGGCCTTCACCGCCTCGCCGGGCTTCTTCAGCCACTGGCCAACGGTTGCTTCGGTAACGGATTCGCCCAGAGTAGGGACTTTGACTTCGGTAGCCATGAGCTTGTTCAGCCTTTCTTCTGGCGACGGATTTCTTCACGGACGCTGTGACCCAGCGCATCGGCGACGAGGGCGCCCTGTTCGGCGACATGGCGCTTGGCAAGGCCCGTGGCGGGCGACGCCGACGCCTTGCGGCCCGCATAGCGGGCGCGCATCGGCGCCTTGCCGGCGGTGGCCAGCGCTTCCTCGATATAGGGCTCCACGAAGAACCAGGCGCCGTTGTTGCGCGGTTCCTCCTGACACCAGACGACCTCTTCCAGATGCGTCATGCGCTCGATGCGCTTGGCGAGGGCGTCGGTCGCGAACGGGTAGATCTGTTCGATGCGAACGATCTGCACGTCCGTGTCGCCAGCGGCGTCGCGGGCCTCCATCAGGTCGTAGAAGACCTTGCCGGAGCAGAGCACCAGGCGGCGGGTATCCTTGTCGGCCGACCCGTTGGGGTCCGACAGGATGCGCTTGAAGTGCGTTTCGCCCAGGAAGTCCTCCGCCTTGCTGACCGCCAGCTTGTGGCGCAGCAACGACTTGGGGGCCATGATGATCAGCGGCTTGCGGAAGGGCCGCAGCATCTGGCGACGCAGGACATGGAAGTAATTGGCCGGGGTCGTGATGTTCGCGACCTGGATATTTCCTTCCGCGCAAAGCTGGAGATACCGCTCCAGACGCGCCGAGCTATGCTCCGGACCCTGGCCTTCATAGCCGTGCGGCAGCAGGCAGACGAGACCGTTGGACCGCAGCCACTTGGTCTCCGACGAAGCGATATACTGGTCGAAGATGATCTGCGCGCCATTGGCGAAGTCGCCGAACTGCGCTTCCCAGAGCACGAGGCTCTTGGGATCGGCCAGCGCGAAGCCATATTCGAAGCCCAGCACGCCATATTCGGAGAGCGGCGAGTCCAGCACCTCGAACCGGCCGTGCGGCACGGTGGAGAGCGGGACATATTTCGATTCCGTATCCTGGTCGGTCCAGACGGCGTGACGCTGGCTGAAGGTGCCGCGTCCGGAGTCCTGGCCCGACAGGCGGACGCCATAGCCCTCCGACAGCAGCGATCCGAAGGCCAGCGCCTCGCCGGTCGCCCAGTCGAAATTCTCGCCGGACTTGAACATCTCCGCCTTGGCGTCGATCACGCGCTTGAGCGTCTTGTGGACGTTGAGGCCCTCCGGAATCGCGGTCAGCGTCTTGCCCAGGCTGTCAAACAGCTTCTGGCTGATCGCGGACTCCACGCTCTGGCGGGTGGTCTCGGCGTCGGCGGGCTTGTGCAGGCCCGACCAGCGACCGGCGAACCAGTCGGCCTTGTTGGGCTTGTAGCTCTTCGCCGCCTCGAACTCCTCCTCCAGATGATTGACGAAATCGCCCGTCACCTGATTGACGAAATCGTCGTCGACCACGCCTTCGGCCTTCAATCGCGCCGAATAGACGTCGCTGACCGGCGGATGCTGGCGGATCTTCGCGTACATTTGCGGCTGGGTGAAGGACGGCTCGTCGCCTTCATTATGGCCGAAGCGGCGATAGCACCACATGTCGATCACGATGTCGCGATGGAAGGTCTGGCGATATTCCATCGCCAGCTTGCACGCGAAGGTGACGGCTTCCGGATCGTCGCCGTTGATGTGCAGGATCGGCGCCTGCACGCCCTTCGCCACGTCGCTGGGATAGGGCGAGCCGCGGGAGAATTGCGGGCTGGTGGTGAAGCCGATCTGGTTGTTGACGATGAAGTGGATGCAGCCGCCGGTATTGTAGCCGCTGACGCCGGAAAAGCCGAGGCATTCCCAGACGATGCCCTGCCCCGCGAAGGCCGCGTCGCCATGGATCAGCACGGGCAGCACCTGCTCATGCCTGGTCAGGTCGTCGCGGAAGGTCTGCTGCGCGCGGACCTTGCCCAGCACCACCGGATCGACGGTTTCGAGGTGCGACGGGTTGGGGACCAGCGACATATGGACCTTGACGCCGTCGAACTCGCGGTCGGTCGAGGTGCCGAGGTGATATTTCACGTCGCCCGAACCGCCGACATCCTCCGGATTGGCGGTGCCGCCGGAAAATTCGTGGAAGATGACGCGGAAGCCCTTGGCCATCACATTGGCCAGCACGTTCAGGCGGCCGCGATGGGCCATGCCGTAGACGATCTCGCGAACGCCCTGCGCGCCGCCATATTTGATGATGGCTTCCAGCGCGGGGATCATCGATTCGCCGCCGTCCAGGCCGAAGCGCTTGGTGCCGACATATTTGCGGCCCAGGAACTTCTCATATTGCTCGGCGTGGATCACCTTGGCCAGGATCGCCCTCTTGCCTTCCGGCGTGAAGTGGATTTCCTTGTCCTTGCCCTCCAGGCGCTCCTGGAGGAAACGGCGTTCCTCCACGTCCGCAATGTGCATATATTCCAGGCCGACATTGCCGCAATAATTGGCGCGCAGGATCGCCACGATCTCGCGCACGGTGGCATATTGCAGGCCCAGCGTGCCGCCCAGATAGACCTTCTTGTCGAGGTCGTTCAGGCCATGATATTCCGGCGTCAGGTCGGCCGGCAGGTCGCGCTGGGTCAGCCCCAGCGGGTCGAGATTGGCGGCCAGATGACCGCGCACGCGATAGGTGCGGATCAGCATCTGGGCGCGGATCGCGTCGTCGGCGGCGCTGACGGCGTCGGCGTCGGAAACCGCCTTGCCATTGGCCTTGGCGGCGGCCTTCACGGCCACCTGCATCTGCGTGGGGTCCAGCGCCCCGGTCAGGTCGTCGGTGTCGATCGGCGGCCAGTTGGTGCGCGCCCAGCTCGGTCCGTGCTCGATGTCCCCAACGCCGTCAAAAACTTCCTGGTTCTCGTAACCCATTTCTCTCGTCCCATGCCAACCGCGTGCAGTCGCGGAGCGGGGTAACCGATGGCCGGGGTGCAGCCCGGCCATCGCTTTCGGCCGATCAGCCCTTCAGCACTTCCAGCAGGGTCGTGCCCAGTTCGGACGGGCTGGCGGCGACCTTGATGCCAGCCGCTTCCATCGCGGCGATCTTGCTTTCCGCATCGCCCTTGCCGCCCGACACGATCGCGCCGGCATGGCCCATGCGGCGGCCCGGAGGCGCCGTGCGGCCCGCGATGAAGCCGGCCATCGGCTTCTTGCGGCCCTTCTTGGCTTCGTCGATCAGGAACTGGGCGGCCTGCTCTTCCGCGTCGCCGCCGATTTCGCCGATCATGATGATCGATTCGGTGGCGTCGTCGGCCAGGAACAGTTCCAGCACGTCGATGAAATTGGTGCCGTTGACCGGATCGCCGCCGATGCCGACGGCCGTGGTCTGGCCCAGGCCCGCATTGCTGGTCTGGAACACCGCCTCATAGGTCAGCGTGCCGGAGCGCGAGACGACGCCGACGCTGCCCTTGGAGAAGATGTTGCCCGGCATGATGCCGATCTTGCATTCGCCGGGCGTCAGCAGGCCGGGGCAGTTGGGGCCGATCAGGCGCGACTTGCTGCCCGACAGGGCGCGCTTCACCTTCACCATGTCCAGCACCGGAATGCCCTCGGTGATGCAGACGATCAGCGGGATTTCCGCATCGATCGCCTCCAGGATCGAGTCGGCCGCGAACGGCGGCGGGACGTAGATGACCGATGCGTCGGCGCCGGTCTTCGCCTTCGCCTCGGCGACGGTGTCGAACATCGGCAGGCCGATATGCGTCGTGCCGCCCTTGCCGGGCGTGACGCCGCCGACCATCTGCGTGCCATAGGCCAAAGCGGTTTCGGTGTGGAAGGTGCCGGTGGCGCCGGTCATCCCCTGGGTGATGACCTTGGTGTTCTTGTTCACCAGAATGGACATGAGCGTCCCTTCATTGTCTGTGGACGTGGCACTTTGGGTCTAAAGGCGGACCGACCCAGGCTGCGCACTCACCTGGGACGGTCCGGTGCAAGCTCGTGCGGATCAGGCCAGCGAAGGATCGATGCCCTTGCAGGCTTCCAGAAGCTCCTTCACGGCGTCGACCGACACCTGAAGGTTGGCCTTGGCCTCGTCGTCCAGCTCGATCTCAACGACCTGCTCGACGCCGTCCTTGCCGATGATCACGGGCACGCCGACATAGAGGTTGTCGACGCCATATTGGCCGGTCAGGTTCGCGGCGCAGGGCAGCAGGCGCTTCTGGTCGAACAGATAGGCCTCCGCCATGGCGATGCCGCTGGTGGCGGGCGCGTAGAAGGCCGATCCGGTCTTCAGCAGGGCGACGATCTCGCCGCCGCCCGAACGGGTGCGCTGCACGATGGCGTCGATGCGTTCCTTGGTCGAACGGCCCTGCTTGATGAGGTCGGGGATGGGGATGCCCGCGACGGTCGAATATTCCACGACCGGAACCATGGTGTCGCCATGGCCGCCCAGCACAAAGCTGTTCACTTCCTTGACCGAAACCTGGAATTCCTCGGCCAGGAAGTGGCTGAAGCGGGCGGAGTCGAGAACGCCCGCCATGCCGACGACCTTGTTGTGCGGCAGGCCGGAAAATTCGCGCAGCGCCCACACCATCGCGTCCAGCGGGTTGGTGATGCAGATGACGAAGGCGTTGGGGGCGTTGTTCTTGATGCCCTCGCCCACGGCCTTCATGACCTTAAGGTTGATGCCCAGCAGGTCGTCGCGGCTCATGCCCGGCTTGCGGGCGACGCCGGCGGTGACGATGATGACGTCCGCGTCCTTGATGTCGGCATAATCGTTGGTGCCGGTGATCTTGGCGTCGAAGCCTTCGACCGGGCCGCACTGCGACAGGTCGAGCGCCTTGCCCTGCGGCACGCCTTCGACGACGTCGAACAGCACGATGTCGCCCAGGCCCTTGAGAGCCGCGAGATGCGCGAGGGTGCCACCGATATTACCAGCGCCGATGAGCGCGATCTTCTTACGGGCCATATGCAATCATCCTCCAAGCCGTAAACCGGAACCGCATGTGCGCTTAGGCCTATCCGGCCGAGGTTTCAACCGCGCAAAAGCCCTCAGGTCAATTTATCTTTGCAATTCATTCGCAGTTGCATTAATAGGGCCGCCGCCCCTGTTGCCCAAGCGCTCCTACCCTGGCGCATGGCCCTTCCCCGCAGCGGCCACCTGCCGCACGCCTCCCTTGACGGGGGCGTGCGGACCCTTTTCGCAAAACCGGATTGCAGGGGAACAAGCGCTTTGGTCCCGTCATCCTGGACCCAATCCATCGCGTGCCGGGACTATTTCTCGCCGTGGCCCAGCGCCAGATAATCGTCGGACTGCATTTCCATCAGGCGCGACACGGTGCGCTCGAACTCGAACGCGCCGTCCCCTTCGGGATAGAGGCGCGCCGGCTCCGCATCGGCGGAGACGAGCAGCTTCACCTTATATTCGTAGAGCGCGTCGATCAGCGTCACGAACCGGGCCGCCTCGTTGCGCTTCTCCGGCCCCAGCACCGGAATGCCGACGATGATGACGGTATGATATTTGCGCGCGATCGCCAGATAGTCGGGCGCGCCCCGCGCCTCGGCGCAGAGGCGCTTGAAGGAAAAGACCGCCACGCCCTTCAGGCTCTTGGGCACATGGAGCGTGCGGCCGCCCTGGACCTTGATCTCCTCGACCGGCACCTTGGCCCGGTCCTCCACCGGATAGTCGGTCAGGCGGAAAAAGGCCTCCGACAGCGCCCTCGTCGCCTCCGGCCCGTTGGGCGCATGCCATAGCTGCGCATCGCCCAGGCGGTCGAGCCGATAGTCGGTCGGCCCGTTCAGGGTCATGACGTCCAGCTTCGCCTTGATAAGGTCGATGAAGGGCAGGAAAAGCTGGCGATTGAGGCCGTTCTTGTAGAGTTCGTCCGGCTCGCGGTTGGATGTGGTGACGATCGTCACCCGCCTTTCCATCAGGCCGGTGAACAGCCGCGACATGATGGCGGCGTCGGCCATGTTGTTGACGACCATCTCGTCGAAGCAGAGCAGCCGCGCCTCCTCCGCCAGCGAATCGACCACCGGCGGGATCGGGTCGCCCGTCTCCGACTTGCGCGCCTCGGCCAGCCGGGCGTGGACGTCGAGCATGAATTCGTGGAAATGGGCGCGCTTCTTGCGCTGGATATGCACCGCGTCGAAGAACAGGTCCATCAGCATCGATTTGCCGCGACCCACGCCGCCCCACATGTAAAGGCCGCGCGGCGGCTCGGGCGCCTTGCGCAGCAGCTTCCACAGGGTCGAACCGCGCGGCGGCGACGCCTCCAGCTCCTGTTGCAGCCCGTCGAGTCGCACTGCCGCCGCCCGCTGGTCGGGGTCGGGCCGCAATTCGCCCGCGGCCACGAGCGCGTCGTAACGGGCGATGACGCTGCTCACTTGGAAAGCGGCTTCCTGGATTCGGGCGCCTTGCGCACGGTCGCGTTCGATGCCGCGATCAGATCGTCATCCTGGAAAATGGTCAGGCGCAGGAACATCAGCCGTCCGGTTTCGCGCAGCAATTCCACCTCCGCGCGCAGGACGGGACCGATCTTTCCGGAACCACAATATTGCATGCCAAGGTCAACGGTCACCGCCGCTGCCTGTTCCGGACGGCCCATCGCCGCCAGGGCGGCGAAATAGGCATGGTCGGCAAAGGCCGCCAGCAAGCCGCCGTGCAGCAGGCCCAGGCGGTTGGCGTGCGACGGCCTGCTTTCCAGCATGACCGTCGCCCTGTCCGCCGCGTCGCTGCGCGAATAGCTGGTGCCGATGGCCGAATCGAGGAAGGTTCCCGGCGCCGTATCGGTCCAGCATGACCAGCCCGCCCAGGGCCCTTCGGCCACCGGGCTCAGACGACCCGTTCCGCCGCTCACCGCGTCAGAGCTGCCGTTCGACCATCATCTTCTTGGTTTCCGCGATCGCCTTCGCCGGGCTCAGTCCCTTGGGGCAGACATTCGCGCAGTTCATGATGGTGTGGCAGCGATAGAGACGGAAGGGATCTTCCAGTTCGTCCAGGCGCTCCCCGGTATATTCGTCGCGGCTGTCGGCCAGCCAGCGATAGGCCTGGAGCAGGATCGCCGGACCCAGGAACTTGTCGCTGTTCCACCAGTAGCTGGGGCAGGAGGTCGAGCAGCAGGCGCACAGGATGCACTCGTAGAGGCCGTCCAGCTTCTCGCGGTCGGCGGGCGACTGGAGCCGTTCCTTGCCGCTGGGCGCCGGGCTGACGGTTTGCAGCCAGGGCTTGATGCTGTTGTACTGCGCGTAGAAATGGGTGAAGTCGGGGACCAGATCCTTGATCACGTCCATGTGCGGCAGCGGCGTGACGCGCACTTCCTTGCCCGCGCATTCCTCGATCGAGGTGGTGCAGGCCAGGCCGTTGCGGCCGTTCATGTTCATCGAGCAGGAGCCGCAAATACCCTCGCGGCAGGAACGGCGGAAGGTCAGCGTCGGATCATATTCGTTCTTGATCTTCAGCAACGCGTCCAGAACCATCGGCCCGCAATTGTCGAGATCGATCTCGAACGTGTCGTAGCGGGGATTTTGCCCGGAGTCGGGATCGTAGCGATAGACCTTGAAGCTCTTGACGTTCGTCGCGCCGTCCGGCGCCTTGTGGGTTGCGCCCTTGGCGCTGATCTTGCTGTTCTTGGGCAACGAAAATTCGGCCATTGTTCGTCAAGCCTCTTCGGATAATCCTTCAGTCGGCGTTGCGCATAACAAAAAATCTGCAAAGGTCCAGCACTGACGCAATTCAAAAAACGGGTTTGCTTGATTTGTGGCGATCCTGGCCGCTACGGCGCGGCACACCCCGGAGACCAGTTCTTTGCCGACAGAGATCGCCTTCCTTGCCATTGCCGAAGCCCATCAGGTCTATCACTGGCTGCCGGCGGCGCTTGCCCTGTCGCGTCGGGCGGAGACGAAGGTGCATGTTCTTTCCCCGTCCCGGCTGATCCTGGACCTGGTCGCCAGCTATGATGAAGAAGGCGCGCTGAACCTCATCCGGCTGCGCCGACCGCCCACCCGACCCGACTCGCTGTTCCGCCAGCCTTCGCGGTTCCTGACGCTGATGCTGAACTATGCGGTCATCCGCCGCTTTCCTCTGCTGGTGACGACGGAGATTTCGAGCGGCTGGCTGCGCGCGATGCCGGGTTTTTCCGCGCGGATGATCCAGATCAAGCATGGCGCGGGCGACCGGGAAGGCGGGTACAAAGCGCGCCATTCCGCCTTCGACCTGACGCTGGTCGCGGGCGAGAAGGACCGGCGGCGGCTGATCGACCGCGGGCTCTGCACGGCACAGGATTGCGTGGTCGGCGGCTATGCGAAGTTCGAGCTGAAGGCCGCGCGGCAACGCTTTTTCGACAATGACTGGCCGGTGCTGCTCTACAATCCGCATTTCGATGCCGAATTGTCGTCATGGACCCGCCATGAGCCGGAGGTGCTGGCGGCGCTGGAAGCATTGGAGGGATGGAACGTCATCATCGCCCCCCATACCAAGCTGGCCGGCCGCGCCGCGCCGATCCGAACGACGGCGCCCCATATCCGCATCGACATGGGCAGCCGCCATTCCATCGACATGAGCTACACGATGAGCGCGGACGTCTATCTGGGCGACGTGTCGAGTCAGGTCTATGAATATCTGCTCCATCCCCGCCCCTGCATCTTCCTCAATCTCGACCGGCGCGACTGGCGTGGCGATGAGGCCTTTTCCCACTGGCGGCTGGGGCAGGTGATCGAGGATATGGGCACCCTGCCACAGGCGCTTGATTGCGCGGCGGACTTGCAAGCCGGGTTCGTTGATGCTCAGGAGGCGGCCATGTCCGATTCCATCGAGCCATCGCCCACCCCCGCCTCCGAACGACAGGCCGACTTTATCCTCGATTTCGCGCGGAAATCCGAAAGGAACGCCGCAGCATGACCCAGACGATCATGACCGCGCTCGGCCCGGTGCGGCTGCTGGGCGAAAACGCCACCCGCATCTGGGGCATGTCCAATGCCGAACGATGCCGCCGCATGGCCGAAAGCTCCGCGAAGAACGGCAGCGCGTTGGCGGACGGCCATGAACTGCTGTTCAACCTGGCCTACGCCTTCGATCCGATGCTGCTGCGGCTGGCGCTGGAGGAGCCGGGAACGGTCTTCGCCTGGGGCGCGGCGCCCATCGTTGGACAGGTACCGGCGGGCAGCGATCCGCTGGGCGCGGCGCATGTCGTCGATCTTTCGGACGGGCGGAAGCTCTACAACCGGCAACTCCGCAAGCTGGAGCAACCCTTCGTCCGGGAACTCACCCCCGCCACCCGGCGCGACATAGAGCGGCAAAGCTATTTCGGCGCCTATAAGGGCGTCACCGACCTGCTCACCAAATATCTCTGGCCCGAACTGGCGCTTTGGCTGACTCGGCTGGCCGCTTCCATCGGCATGACGCCCAATATGGTGACGGCCATCGGCGCGACGCTCTGCGTGGCCGCAACCTGGTTCTTCGCGCAGGGGCTGTATTGGACCGGCATGCTCGCCGGCTTCGTCTTCATGGTGCTGGACACGGTGGACGGGAAGCTGGCCCGCTGCACCATCACCTCGTCCAAATGGGGCAATGTCGCGGACCATGGCGTGGACCTGATCCACCCGCCCTTCTGGTGGTATTTCTGGGGCGTGGGGCTTTCGGCCTGGGAGCTGGCGCTGTCGGCGCGGGACTTCGCGCTGGTGATGGCGGCGGTGATCGCGGGCTATGTTCTCCAAAGGGTGATCGAGGGAATGTTCATCAAGGATTTCGGGATGGACATCCATGTCTGGCAGCGGTTCGACAGCCGGTTCCGCCTGATCACCGCGCGGCGCAATCCGAACATGGTGATCCTGTTCGTCGCGCTGCTGGCTGGACGGCCGGACATCGGCCTGATCGCATTGGCCTGGTGGACGATCATCTCGCTGGCCGTCCATGCCGTCCGGCTGGTGCAGGCCTATGGCGCGCAGCGCGCCGGGCGGCCCGTCGTCAGTTGGATGGAGGCAGGCGCATGAACGCGACCATCAAGAAATTCGGTTATCCCGCCACACTGATCGCGGAGTTCGCGCACTGGCTGGTGCTGCTGCGCCCGGCCCAGCCGACGCTGGGATCGCTGGTGCTGGCGGCGAAATCCGACGCGGAGGCCTTTGGCGACCTGCCGCCGGCAGCCCATGCCGAACTGGCGAGCGTGACCAAGGCGATCGAAAGCGCGCTCGGCCAGGCGGTCGGCTACGGCAAGATCAACTATCTGATGCTGATGATGGTGGACCCGCATGTCCATTTCCATGTGCTGCCCCGCTATGAGGGCAGCCGCGAACATGCAGGCGTTGCAGTCCCCGATGCCGGATGGCCGGGACAGCCCGACCTGGGCAGTGCGGCGAAACTTTCGTCGGACCAGATCGCCGCGCTGACCGGCTGGCTCAAACTCTACTTCGCGTAGCGCCCTTCGGCCAGCCAGCGGGCGGTGAGCGCATTCGCCGCCTCCACATCCTGCGGGAAGTCGACTTCCTGCCAGTCCAGCCCCTCGATGGAGACGGTGCCGACCCGGTTGCCCTTGGCGATGATGTCGATGGCGCGCAGATACCAGCGCTCCACCCCTTCGGGCGTGCGCATCATCTGGTCGATCTGGTTGCGGAAGATCGCGGCCCCCTCTCCCTTGAAGGCCAGCATGCCGATGGATTCGGCATTGGTGTCGTGCGGCAGCAACCGCTTGCCGATGGCGAGCAGGCGCCCCGTCTCGTCCCGGTTCACCTTCATGTCGTCATCGTCATAGTCGCCGGGCTTGACGTCCACGGTCACGGTGATGGCGTCCTGCGCCCCCGCGATCAGCTTCGCCACGATCTCGTCCGAAACGATGGTATCGCCGTTCAGGATGATGAAGTCCCGGTCCATCTCCTCACGCGCGATCCAGCAGGTGCCAAGGTTATCCGCCACCTGGAAGAAGGGGTTGAATACGGTGCGGATGCGCGCGCCGGTTTCGCGATAGAGTTGCAGGGCATGGTCCTCCACCCGTTCGGTGCGGAAGCCTGTGACGACGACGATGTCGGTCACGCCGTTCGCCACCAGCGCGGCGACCTGCCAGCTTATGAGGGTGCGGCCGTTGAAATCGATCATGCATTTGGGCACGTCGCGGGTCAGCGGCAGCAGGCGCGATCCCTGGCCCGCGGAAAGGATGATGGCTTTCGAAATAGTCATGAGGCGGGGCATTAAAGCAAAGACCGGCCGATGGACAGGGTGTGTTGCATCGCAGCCGGCCCAATCCTAGATAGGCGCGCGCGCCAGCGACGGCGTTGCATCGAAAGGCCGGAACCCAAGTGACGATCAACCGCGGATCGGGTGGCGCTCAGGAAGGCTTCGCCCGCATCCTGGCGAACACCGGCTGGCTGCTGGGCGGCAAGGGCGTGGGCGCGGTGCTGAGCCTTGCCTATCTCGCCATCGTCACGCGGACCCTGGGCGTCGCGGATTTCGGCCGCTTCGCGCTGGTGCTGAGCGCCACCGGCCTCATCCAGACGCTGGTCAATTTCGACAGTTGGCAGATCGTGGTGCGCTACGGCCAGCCGCATCTGGCGTCCGGCAATGGCGACGCGCTGAACCGGGTGCTGCGCTTCTGCATCCTGATCGACCTGGGTTCGGCCGTCGCGGGCGGGCTGATCGCGGCGTTCATCATCCTCGCCTTCGGGCCGCTGATGCAATTGTCGGCGGGCATGGGTTGGCAGGCATGGATCTTCTGCATGGTGATGATGATCACCATCCGCTCCAGCCCGACCGGCGTGCTGCGGCTGTTCGACCGATTCGATACCGGCGCCTTCGCCGAAACCATGATTCCGGTCGGGCGCATGATCGGCGCGGCGCTCGCCTGGATGCTGATGCCCAATGTCACCGGCTTCCTGATTGCCTGGGGCGCTGCCGAACTGCTCTGCGCGATCAGCTACTGGTGGCTCGCGCTGCGCGTCGGTGGCGACAGGCTCGGAAGCTGGCGGGCCGGCCGGGCGCTGGACGCGCGCAGGGAAAATCCCGGCATCGTCGGCTTCCTCACCGCCACCAATTTGCAGACGACCCTGTCCTCCGTCGGCCAGCAGGTGGCCGTGCTGGTGGTCGGCCTGTTCGCGGGACCGGCGGGGGCCGGCCTCTATCGGCTGGCCAACCAGCTCGCCAATTCCCTGACCAAGATTTCCGGCCTGCTCTCCCGCAGCATCTTCGTGGAATTGAGCCGCACCCATTCCAGCCATGGCCATGAGGCGCTGGGCACGTTGTTCCGGCGGACCAACCGGCTGGCGCTGGTCGCAGGGGCGGCGATCATCGCCCTGATCCTGGCCGTCGGCCATCCCTTGTTGGGCCTGATCGCCGGCAAGGCGTTTCTGCCGGCCTATCCGCTGCTGCTGCTGCTGGGGATCGCGGCCTGCATCGACCTGGTCGGGGTCAGCTATCGTCCGCTGCTGATGGCGACCGACCGGGCCAGCCTTTCGCTGCGCATCACGCTGGTTTCAACTGTGCTGCTGCTGGGGATGCAGGCGGCCTTGCTGCCGATATACGGAACGGTCGGGGCGGCCAGCGCGAATATCGTCGCCTCGATCGCCGGCTTTGCCATGATGGGCCTGGCGAGCCGACGGGTCTTGGCCCGGTCCGACATGAAGGAAGCGCGCTGAAACTTAACGGAACCGCGCCGGAGAATAAGGCGCCGGATCGATCCCCGCGATCTGGGGCGGCAAAGCCTCTCCCCTGAGAAGGGCAGCGCCCAGCAGAGCCGCCGCGGGCGAGGTCTGGATGCCGAACCCGCCCTGCCCGGCGAACCAGAAAAATCCCCGCGCCGCCGGATCGAAGCCATAGACCGGCGCGCGGTCGCGGGAGAAGCTGCGCAGCCCGGCCCATTTGCGCTCCACCGCCTCGACCGGCCAGTCGACCACCGACTCGAAACGCGCAATCGCCTCCGCCACCGCCATTTCCTCCGGCGCGGCGTCGCAGGGGGGCGATGGTTCCTCGTCATGCGGGGTCAGCCAGACGCGGCCCTCCCCTTCCGGCTTGAAATAGAATTGCGATCCAAGGTCCATGACCAGCGGCAGATCGGCCGAGGGCATGGCCGGCACGCGCAATTGCACCACTGTCCTGCGCAGCGGCGCAATGCCGATGGGCGCTACGCCGCAGGCCCTGGCCACGTCGTCGGCCCATGCCCCCGCCGCGTCGACGATCACGCCGCAATCGATCGCGCCCGCATCGGTTTCGATCCGCCAACCGCCGTCCCGCGCTTCGGCGCGCCGCAACGCCGTCGCCAGCCGCACCTCGCCGCCCAGGCGCCGGAACCGCCGCAACCAGGCCTGATGCAGCGCCGCCACGTCGATGTCGCACACCCCCGGCTCCAGAACGCCCAGCGACCATTCCGGCCTTAGTCCGGGGACCAGCGCGGCGGGATCGACCGGAACCAGGTCCACCTTGGCGCCGAACTGCTCCAGCAGACGGTCGCGCGCCGCCGCGTCTCCCGCCCGCCCGACATGCAGCGTCCGGCGCGGCGTCAGAAAGGGGCTTTCGCAAAAGTCCGGATCGGGCGCGGCCAGCATCGGACCCGACGCCGTGGTCAGCGGCTGGACGGCCAGCCCGCCATAAGTCTCCTCCCAGAAGGAGACTGCCCGCCCCGTCGCGTGATAGCCGGCGCTCGGCTCCATCTCCAGCATCAACACGCTGGCACGGTCCGCCAGCACCGCGCCAAGGCTCGCCCCGGCGATCCCGCCGCCCACGATCACGATGTCGTGCCGGTTCATCCCGCGCCGATCCGGTTCGGGGCGACCTCATCCAGGAAGCGGTCGATGCGCGCCAGCGCGTCCAGCCGCACCGGGTCCAGCTCCCGCAATATCTCATGCGCCGCCTCGCGCCCGTAGACATGCAGCCGCGCGCCGGCGATCCGCGCCGCGATCCGCTCGATGGCGGGCGTGGAGACCAGCCGGTCCGTCCGCGCCGCGAGTATGAGCAAGGGCACCGCGATCCGCTCGATCGCCCCACCCCTTTCCAGCGCGCGGGTCGAATGCAGCGCCTGCGCCACCCATTTCCAGCTAGGCGGCCCCAGCGCCACCTCCCGCCCATGGTCGCGCCACCACAGTTCATCGGCATAGCGTTCGGGATCGTGGGTCAGCCGCTTCTGCCGCATGCGGCGCTGCCGTTCCGACTCCTCCTTCTGCGTCCAGGCCTGTTTTTCGGCAAAGCCCAGCGCGCACATCGCTTCGGCAATGGCCACCGCCAGCCAGCGGGGCAGCGGCGCGGTGCGCAGGCCCATCATCGGCGCGACGGTCACGGCCGCGTCGGGCGGCGCCATCCCCTCCGCCAGCGCGCGCAGCAGCAGGTGGCCGCCCATGCTGTGCGCGACGATGGCGCTCGGCCCTTCCCCCTGCCTGCGCCAATCGGCGGCGAAGGCATCCAGGTCGGCGATCCATTGCCCGAAATCGTCGATATGCCCGCACAGCGGATCGGCGGTCGTGCGGCCCGATCCGCCCTGCCCGCGCCAGTCGAAGCCGGTGACCGCCCATCCCCGGTCGGCCCAGTGGCGGATGACCTCAAGATATTTCTCGATCATGTCGCCGCGTCCGCCCAGCACCAGCATCCTGCCGCGACCGCCCTCGCCCAGCCGGTAGCGGCGCAGGCCCCAGCCGTCGGGCGCGGTCCAGTAATCGAGCCGCCCGTCCATCGGCCAGGCGCGCCGGTCGAAGGGGGCGGGAACGAAGCGGGGCGAATCCATGCGCCGCATGGTTACGCTTTGGTAAGCCATGCGGTCTATAGTTTCGAACCCATGATGGGGGATATTTTCCGAATGGCGCTGATCGGCGCCCTGGCATTGCTGCTGATCGTGGCGTCCGTCACAGATCTGCGGTCTCGCATCATCTCCAACCGGCTGAACCTGACGGTGGCCGGGCTGGCGCCGCTCTGGTGGCTGGCCTGCGGCCTGCCGCTCTGGCCGGGCATGGCGGTGCAGTTGCTGGCGGGGCTGATCGTGTTCATGGCGTTCGCCGTCCTGTTCGCGCTCGGCTGCATGGGCGGCGGCGACGTGAAGCTGCTGGGCGCGCTCGCGCTCTGGTTCCCGTGGCAGGCGACCCTGTCGATGCTGATGCTGATGGCGGTGCTGGGGGGCATCGTCACCATCGTGACCGTCGTGCACCATCGCATGACCCGGCGGCTGGGCCAGCCGCAAATCCCCTATGGCATAGCCATCTCGTTCGCGGCGCTTTGGCTGCTTGGCGAACGATATATTAACCAATTTGCGTGAATAAACGGGGGCTCGGGCGCAACTCGTCCGATTGAGGGAGGCGAATTTCATCATGGATGCCAAGAAGATCGTGCTGCTGGTGGGGGCGCTGATCATAGCGGTCACTACAGCCTTGCTTGCACGCAACATGCTGAGTTCGTCGAGCGCTCCCCCGGCGGGCGCGTCGTCCATGCCGGTCGAGGCTGACCAGCCCCATGTGCTGGTCGCGACCAAGGCCCTGCCGGTGGGCACCATTTTGGACGCGGAGAGCTTCCGCTTCCAGCCCTGGCCCAAGGATCTGGTCGAGCAGGCCTATTATATCAAGGGCCAGGCCGACCCGCAGAAGCTGGTGGGCAGCGTCATCCGCACCGCCATTTCCGCCGGCCAGCCGATGACGCTGGGTTCGGTGATCAAGCCGGGCGAGCGCGGCTTCCTGGCCGCCGCGCTGGGGCCGGGCATGCGCGCCGTGACCGTGCCGGTGTCGGCGCAGAACAGCGTCGCGGGCTTCGTCTTTCCGGGCGACCGCGTCGACCTGGTGCTGACGCAGAGCGTCAGCGGCGGCGGCGAGGGCGAACCGCTCAAGGTTTCCGAAACCATCCTGCGCAACCTGCGCGTGCTCGCCACCGACCAGCGCATGGACGCGCTGGGCGATGACGGCAAGCCGGTCGTCCAGACCTATTCCAACGTCACCATCGAAGTGACGCCCAAGATCGCGGAGAAGATCGCGGTGGCGCAGACCATCGGCTCGCTCTCGCTCTCGCTGCGCTCTCTGGCGGACAACAGTTCCGAACTGGACGCCGCCATCGCGGGCAGCGACGTGGACCTGCCCGACGGCAGCAATTCCAGCACGGAAAAGAAGCTGCTGGCCAGCATCGCCGCGCGTCCGGTCGACAAGGGCAGCACCTATTCCACCGGCGCCGACGTCTCGCGCTATCAGCGCAGCAGCGTCCCAGCCAAGCCCTTGCAGAGCATGGGCGCTGGCGGCCCGGCCATGGGCGTGCCGGTCGGCGGAGCCATCGCCGGCCAGGGGCCGGTGATCCGCGTCGCCCGCGGAACCAGTGTGACCGTCGTTCCGGTCGGGGGGAAGTAAGATGAAGGGGTTTACAGTTCACACAGCGGCGGCCAAGCCGCTGCTCGGCCCGGCCATCGCGCTCGGCCTGGCGGTCGCCGTGGCTGCCGCTCCGACGAGCGCGCTCAACGCCGCGCCCGCCGCCATGCAGGACAATGCGATCCTGCTCTCCGTGGGCGGCAGCAAGGTCATCAACCTGCCCGCCAAGATGTCGGACGTGGTGATCGGCGATCCGGACGTGGTCGACGTCCATGTCCGGTCGCAGAACCAGCTTTACCTGATCGCGAAGAAGGCCGGGGAAACAACCGTCTTCGCGACGGCGACCAACGGCAAGGTGCTGTTTTCCGGCACGGTGCGGGTCGGCAACAACCTGACCAGCATCGACGACATGCTGAAGCTGGCGATGCCGAACGCGGACATCGCGGTCAACAAGATGAACGGCATGGTCCTGCTGACCGGCACCATCGCCGCGCCGGAAGACGCGGCGGAGGCCGAAAGGCTGACCCAGGCCTTCGTCGGCAAGGAAGTGACCGTGGTCAGCCGCCTGCGCACCGCGACGCCGCTTCAGGTCAACCTGCAGGTCAAGATTGCCGAAGTGTCCCGCGATGTCGGGCACAAGATCGGCATGAACTGGAAATCGCAGGATCTGACCGGCGGCAAATGGGCCGGCGGCATCGGCGGCGGCACCCGGGACGCCATCACCTTCAACAGCGGCGGCGGGGGAACGTTCAACTTCACAGCGGACGGCGGTTACAGCCTTGGCGGCGTGGCACGCGTGCTGGGCCTCGACATCGGCGCGGTGCTGGACCTGGCGGAATCGAGCGGCCTTGCCACCACCCTCGCCCAGCCCAACCTGACCTCGCTGTCCGGCGAAACCGCCAGCTTCCTGGCGGGCGGCGAATATCCCTATACTGTCAGCAACGGCACGCAGGGCAACAGCATCGAATTCAAGCAATATGGCGTGCAACTGGCCTTCACCCCGACCGTGCTGGCCGATGGCCGCATTTCGCTGCGCGTCCGCCCGACGGTGTCGAGCCTCGACTTCTCCGTCGACTCCAGCGTGCCCGCGCTCAGGAGCCGCACGGCCGAAACCACGGTGGAACTGGGTTCGGGCCAGGCGTTCATGATCGCCGGCCTGCTCAACAACGACACCGCGAACAGCATCAGCAAGGTTCCGGGCATCGGCAACCTGCCGATCCTGGGCAGCCTGTTCAAGTCGCGCAACTTCCAGCGTCATGAGACGGAACTGGTCATCGTCGTCACCCCTTATCTGGTGAAGCCGATGAACGCATCCGACGTGCGCCTGCCGACCGACGGCTTCCGCAACGCCAATGAGGGCCAGGGCCTGTTCCTGCAACAGGGCCATGACGGCGTCAGCGGCGCGCGCGCGCCGATGCCGAGCCGCGCGCCCGGCGCCCCGGCGCCCACGCCCGGCCCGCAGGCATCGGCCGCTCTGCCGCCCGTCGCCTCCCGTGACATCGGCAAGCGTTCGAAGGACGCCGCGCCGGGCTTCAGCTTCTGATCCGAAGGACGAAAGACATGACTTTCCAGTCTCGCAAAAACATCGTCCGCATCGGTGCGCTCGCCCTGATGGCGTTGCCGCTCTCCGCCTGCCAGACCGACCAGGCCGCCAATCGCGGCGTGCAGTCGATCCATCAGCCGGTCGTCAGCAACGCTGCCTTCACCTACGACGTGCAGGCAGGCCCCGATGGCGGCCTCACCGCATCGGAGGCCCGCCGGCTGGACGACTGGTTCGTTTCCATCGGCCTTGGCTATGGCGACCAGGTCGCCATCGCGACGGACGCGGGCTATTACAGCCCGGCGCTGCGCGAAGGCATAGCCGATGTGGTGGCGCGCCACGGCATGCTGGTGGGCGAAGACGGCACCGCCGTCGCCGGCGCCGCGCCGCAGGGGGCCGTGCGCCTGATCGTGCGCCGCGCCACCGCCAGCGTGCCCGGCTGCCCCGACTGGTCGGACAAGCCGGAAACCGACCAGCAATTGGGCGCGTCGACCAATTTCGGCTGCGGCGTGAACGGCAATCTGGCGGCGATGATCGCCAATCCGGAGGATCTGGTGCGCGGCCAGACCACCGACAGCGACCTGCGCACCGCCACGTCCAACCGGGCGATTTCGACCTATCGCGAAAAGGCGCCGACCGGCTCCGGCGACCTTAAGACCCTGTCGGGAGGCAATTGACATGAACGCACCCTGGAAACCCGGCGCATCCGGCCAGCGTGACCCCTTCCATGCCTTCGTCTGCGACGATCACAGTTTCGACCTGCTGCGCGTCGTCGCGGCGGAAATGGGCTGGGCGCCGGAAAAGGTGAACAAGGGCGGCATGCGTAACGCCGTGCAGTCCCTGTCGATCACCGCCTCGCCCCAGATCCTGTTCATCGACATGTCGGAAAGCGGCGATCCGCTGAATGACATCAACAGCCTGGCCGAAGTGTGCGAACCCGGCACCGTCGTCATCGCGGCGGGCCAGGTCAATGACGTGCGCCTCTATCGCGACCTGCTGGCCAGCGGCATCCAGGACTATCTGCTCAAGCCCTTCGGCGCCGACCAGTTGCGCGATGCGCTGGCCCAGGCGCAGGCGGTGTTCTTCGCGCCCCGCGACGCCGGCCCCGAACGTCCGCATATGACGGCGGCGGTGATCGGCACGCGCGGCGGCGTGGGCGCGTCCAGCATCGCCACCTCGCTCGCCTGGCTGCTCAGCGACAAGCAGAAGCGCCCGACCGCCCTGCTGGACCTGGACGTCCATTTCGGCACCAATGCGCTGGCGATGGACCTGGAGCCGGGCCGCGGCCTGACCGACGCCATCGAAAATCCCAGCCGCATCGACGGGCTGTTCATCGAACGCGCCATGGTGCGCGCAAGCGACACGCTGGCCATATTGTCGGCCGAAGCGCCGATCAGCCAGCCGTTGCTGACCGACGGCGGCGCCTTCTACCAGTTGCTGGAGGAGTTCCGCGCCGCCTTCGAATGCAGCGTCATCGACCTGCCGCGCGCCATGCTGATCCAGCATCCGCACCTGATGAGCGACGTGAACGTCACCGTCGTGGTCACCGAACTGACCCTGGCGGCGGCGCGGGATTCGATCCGCATCCTGTCCTGGCTCAAGACCAATGCCCCGCAATCGCGCGTGCTGGTGGTCGCCAACCGCGTCCATCCCGGCGCCCCGGAAATCAGCCGCAAGGATTTCGAACAGTCGATCGAGCGCAAGGTCGACGTGCTGATCCCCTTCGACCTCAAGGTCGCTTCGCAGGCGGCGAAACTGGGCAAGACTCTGGCGGAAACGGCCAAGGGCAGCAAGGTCGGCGCCGCCTGCAACACCCTGATGGATGCGGTGGTGGGCGCGGCGGAGGATGCGGAGGCCGATGAAGGTCGCCCGACCGCGTCGAAGAAGGGCGATTCCCTGCTGGGCAAGATCAGCGATCTCAAGAGCATGATCCCTTCGCGCCGCAAGGACAAGGCTTCGGCCTGAACAGGACGGGGCGTGCCGCCTGAGGGCGGCGCGTCCACTTTGATGGAACCGGACGGGAAACGGGCAGGCACATGAACGGCAATATCATCCTGATGGCGGTGCTGCTCGCAACCATGCTGGGCCTGGTCGTCATGGCCTTCAGCGGCCCGTCGCCCGAAAAGGCGCAGAAGCGCCGCATGGAACTGATCCGCGGCCGGCACAGCGATTCCACCGACGCCATATTGGAAGCGCGCATGCGCAAGGCGATTTCGAACCGCCCTGCCGGCAATGAAGCCTCGATGCTGGTGTCCCTGGTGCCCAACCCGGAAAACCTTGCCAAGCGCATCCGCATGACCGGCAAGAAATGGACGGTCAGCCAGTATATGACGGCCTGCGCTGTCATATTCTTGGCTCTGTGCGCCCTGCTGATGCTGCGCGGATTCCCGCCGCTGTTCGCGGTGATGCTGGGCCTGGCCGCGGGCCTGGGCCTGCCGCATATGTGGGTCAGCCGTCTGATCAAGGGCCGCGTGCTGAAGTTCAATGCCAAATTCCCCGATGCGCTGGAACTGCTGACCCGCGGCCTGCGCTCCGGCCTTCCCATCGCAGAGACGCTGAACGTCGTGTCGAACGAGGTTCCCGGTCCGGTGGGGGAGGAATTCAAGCTGATCACCGAACGCATCAAGATCGGCAAGACCATGGACCAGGCGTTGCAGGAAACCGCCGACCGGCTGGGCACGCCCGAATTCCAGTTCTTCGTGATCAGCCTGGCGATCCAGCGGGAAACCGGCGGCAACCTGGCGGAAACCCTGTCCAACCTTGCCACCGTGCTGCGCCAGCGCGCCCAGATGAAGCTCAAGATCCGCGCCATGTCCTCCGAATCCAAGGCGTCGGCCTATATCATCGGCGTGCTGCCGTTCACGGTCTTCGGCCTGATCTGCTACATCAACTATGATTACATGTCGCCCTTCTTCACGCCCGATCCGGCGGGGTTGTTCGGCCTTTCGACCATGCAGGTGATCGGCATAGGCGGCATGTGCTGGATGAGCATCGGCGCCTTCATCATGGCGCAGATGATCAACTTCGAGATTTGAGGAAGCCGACAAGATGGAAAGCACACCCGTCCCCGCCGGCACCCTTTTCGGCCTGACCGCCACGGATTTCGGCACGCTGCTCGCCGCCCTGGCGACGCTTGCGACGCTGTTCGCCCTCTATGCGGTCATGACCGTGCGCGATCCGATGGCCAAGCGCGTCAAGGCGCTGAACGAACGGCGCGAGCAGTTGAAGGCGGGCATCACCGCCTCCACCGCCCGCCGCCGCGCCAAGCTGGTGAAGAAGAACCAGGCGACCGACCAGATGCGGTCGTTTCTTTCCAACCTGAAGGTTCTGCAGGACGATCAGCTCAAGGAAGCGCAGATCAAGCTGGCGCAGGCGGGCATCCGGTCGAAGGACTGGGCGGTCGCGGTGATCTTCGGCCGGCTGATCCTGCCCATCGTCATCGGCGGCATGGCGGCGCTGCTGCTCTATGCCGTGGGCATCTACCCGGAATGGGGGGGCGCGAAGCGCTTCATGGCGTTCGCCGGCGCGCTGCTGCTCTCCTACAAGGCGCCCGACATCTTCATCGACAACAAGATTCAGAAGCGTTCCGCCGCGATCCGCAAGGGGCTGCCCGACGCGCTCGACCTGCTGGTGATCTGCGCAGAGGCCGGGTTGACCGTCGACGCCGCCTTCAGCCGCGTCGCCCGCGAACTCGGCAAGGCCTATCCGGAACTGGGCGACGAATTCCACCTGACCGCCATTGAACTCAGCTTCCTTACCGAGCGGCGCATGGCGTTCGAGAATCTGGCCACCCGCGTCAAGCTGGACGCGATCAAGGGCGTGGTCACGACCATGATCCAGACGGAAAAATACGGCACGCCGCTGGCTTCGGCCCTGCGCGTCCTGTCCGCCGAGTTCCGCCACGAACGCATGATGCGCGCCGAGGAAAAGGCCGCGCGCCTGCCCGCGATCATGACCGTGCCGCTGATTCTCTTCATCCTGCCGACCCTCTTCGTCGTCATTCTGGGTCCGGCCGCCTGCTCGATCAGCCAGGCCTTCTAAATTCTGGAGGGCGCAGCAAGGGGCGCTGCCGTAGCGTCCCTTGCTGCGCCCCTGAAGGCCGCTGATTTTCCGCCTTGGCGAAGCGGCCGATCCTGCCCTATCCCCTTTTGCAAAGACGCAAATCCGGAGAGGTCCATGGTCGCCTTCACCCGCATCGCCGCCCGCGCCGCGCTGCTCATCCCGCCCCTGCTCGCCGCCCTGCCAGCGCAGGCCGCGCAGCCCATCACCGGCCGCTGGGCCACGGTCGACGGCAAGGCCATCGTCCAGATCGCCCCTTGCGGCAAGACGCTCTGCGGGCGGATAGAGAAGATCGTGAAGCCCACCCCCGGCCGCCCCCCGACCGACATCAAGAACCCCGATCCGGCCCAGCGCGGCAAGCCGCTCACCGGGCTGGCGCTGCTCACCGGCTTTGCCGATGCGGGCGATCTGTGGAAAGGGTCGATCTACGACCCCGAAAGCGGCAAGACCTATAACAGCAAGGTCAGCCGCAACGGCGACGGCACGTTGAAGGTGCAGGGCTGCATCATGATGTTCTGCAAGACCCAGACATGGACGCCCGCGCGCTGATCGAATGACCCCTTTTGGATGAATCCAGCCATCCCCCCTCCCGCAGACGGCAGGGGTTCAGGGGGTGGGCCAGCACGACATCAGCGGCGATTCCCGGCGGCCAGGCCGGAAGCTGGCCGCGCTCGCCCTCAGCCTCCGGCCCGAAAAAGAAATGCCCCGGCGACGGCCGGGGCATTTCTTTTCATCTCTGCCGCCCGGTTCAGGCCGCCTTGCGCGCCTTGGTCAGCTTCTTCATCAGCATGTCCCGCTTCAACCGGGACAGATGGTCGATGAACAACACGCCCTGCAGATGGTCCATCTCATGCTGGAGACAGGTGGCCAGCAGCCCTTCCAGCCGCTCCTCATGGATGCGTCCGTCCCTGTCCATCCAGCTTGCCCGGATGCTCGCCGGCCGCTCCACTTCCGCGAACTGGTCGGGGACGGACAGGCAGCCTTCATTATAGACCGACAGATCCTCCGACCCATCCAGGATTTCCGGATTGATGAACACCATCGGCTTCTTGACCGGCGGCGCGCCTTCCTCGTCGGATTCGGGTTCCTGCAGGTCGATCACCAGCACCCGCTTGGGCACGCCCACCTGGATCGCGGCCAGACCGATGCCCGGCGCGTCGTACATGGTTTCGAACATGTCGTCGATCAGGCGCTGCAAATCGTCATCGATCGCCTCCACCGGAGACGAGATGGTGCGCAGGCGCGGATCGGGCGCCTCCAGGATGGGAAGAATGGCCATGGCGTCAAAATAATCGGGCGGCCGGAAAATTTCAAGCGACCGCCACAGTCACCCCAGCGGCCGCCGCGCCCGAAGCGCCTGCGCCAACGTGCCCTCGTCCAGATAGTCCAGTTCGCCGCCCACGGGCACGCCATGCGCCAGTTGCGTCAGGCGCACGGGAAAGCGCTCCAGCCGTTCGGCCAGATAATGGGCGGTGGTCTGTCCCTCCAGCGTCGCGTTCATCGCCAGCACCACCTCGTCTATGCCGCCCGCCTCCACCCGCGCCACCAGCGCATCGATGGACAGATCCTCCGGCCGCACGCCCTCCAGCGCCGACAGCCGGCCGCCCAGCACATGGAAGCGGCCCGGAAACAGCCGCGACTTGTCGAGCGCCCAGAGGTCCGCCACATCCTCCACGACGCAGAGCGCCCGCGCATCCCGGCGCGGATCGGCGCAGATGCCGCAGGGATCGACGGTGTCGACATTGCCGCACAGGCCGCACGTCACCAGCCGCTCGTTCACCGCGTCCAGGGCGCGCAGCAGCGGCTCCAGCGCGGATTCCCGCTTCTTGAGCAGGTGCAGCACGGCGCGCCGCGCCGAACGCGGGCCAAGGCCGGGCAGGCGGGACAGCGCCTGCGTCAGCGCTTCGATCTCTGGAGAAGCCATGGAACCGGAATAAGGGCTTGCAAGTCGTGGACACAAGGGGTTTGAGGAGCGTCTTTGAAAATGCGTCTCTCAGCGCTTTTCGGAGGCGGCACGGGCCCGCTCCCTCACCCGGCCACCCAACGGCAATATCATTTGGGTGGTCGGGTGGGGGAGCGGGCCGGCGCCGAGACCCAACAAAAGGCCCGCCATGCGTATCGTCTATATGGGAACCCCCGATTTCGCCGTTCCGGCCCTGGTCGCGCTGGCCAAGGCGGGGCATGAGATCGTCGCCGCCTACAGCCAGCCGCCTCGCCCCGCCGGACGCGGCAAGGCGCTGCGCCCCTCCCCCGTGCATGCGAAGGCGGAAGAGATGGGCATAGAGGTGCGCACGCCGGTTTCGCTGAAGGATGCGGACGTGCAGGCCGCCTTCGCCGCGCTGAACGCCGATGTCGCGGTGGTCGCCGCCTATGGGCTGATCCTGCCCCGCCCGATCCTGGATGCGCCGCGCCTGGGCTGCATGAACATCCACGCCTCCCTCCTGCCCCGCTGGCGCGGCGCTGCGCCGATCCAGCGCGCCATCCTCGCCGGCGACAATGTCACGGGCGTCACCATCATGGACATGGAGGCAGGGCTGGACACCGGCCCGATGCGCGCCAAGCATGTGACGCCCATAGAGGACAAGACCGCCGGGGCATTGACGCGGGAACTGGCCGATGCGGGCGCGGAACTGATGGTCGAGGTGCTGGACGACATCGCCCTCCATCCCCCCGTCGCCCAGCCGGAGGAAGGCGTCACCTATGCCTCCAAGATCGAAAAGGCGGAATCGCGGATCGATTTCGGCCGCGACGCGCATCAGGTCGAACGGCAGGTGCGCGCCTTCAACCCGGTGCCCGGCGCCTTCTTCGAATATCGCGGCGAGCGCTTCCGCATCCTTGCCGCCCATGTCGAGGGGGATGAAGGCCCGGCGGGCGAATTGCTCGACAACAGCCTGCTGATCGGCTGCGGCCATGGCAGCATCCGCCCGACGCTGATCCAGCGCGCCGGCAAGGGCGCCATGTCGGCGGGCGAATTGCTGCGCGGCTATGAGATGCCGGCGGGCAGCCGGGTCGACGCCTGAACCCATGGCCCGTTTCGCCTTCACCGTCGAATTCGATGGCCGCCCCTTCATGGGCTGGCAACGGCAGGCCCATGGACCGAGCGTGCAGCAGGCGATGGAGGACGCCATCTTCTCCGTCACCGGCGAACGGGTCGCCGTGCATGCGGCGGGCCGCACCGATGCCGGCGTCCACGGCCTTGGCATGCGCGCCCATGCCGACATTGCGAAGGACATGACGCCGTTCCGCCTGATGGAGGCGCTGAATGCGCGCCTTCGACCAGCGCCGGTCGCGATCCTCGCTTGCGAGACCGTGCCGGACGACTGGCATGCGCGCTTCTCCTGCACCGGCCGCTCCTATGTCTATCGCATCGTCAACCGCCGCGCCCCGCTGACCTGGGAAAGCGGACTGGCCTGGCGGGTGATCCAGCCGCTGGATGCGGAGGCGATGCAGCGGGCCGCGCAACTGCTGGTCGGTCGGCACGACTTCACGACCTTCCGCTCGGTCCATTGCCAGGCGGAAAGCCCGGTGAAGACGCTCGACCGGCTGGACGTGGAGCGCGCGGGCGACCGCCTAGCCATCCATGCGGAGGCGCGATCCTTCCTGCACCATCAGGTGCGGTCGATGGTGGGATGCCTCGTCATGGTCGGCATGGGGCGCTGGTCCCTCGGCGATCTGGAAGCGGCGCGGGATGCGAAGGACCGGGCGGCCCTGGGGCTGAACGCGCCGCCGGACGGGCTGTATTTCGTGAGCGCGCACTATCCCAACGCGTGAAACGCGCGCGGGCGGGAATGCGGTTAAAGGCTCGTCCGGAACGGCGTGAAATTCGTGCCCTCGTCGAACACGTCCAGCCCCTCGGCGCGCTTGAGGCGGCCGACCACCACATAGGTGACGGGCGTCAGCACCGCTTCCCAGGTGACCTTCATCAGCCAGTTGGTGACCATCACCGTCGCCACCTGCGCGCTGGTCCAGTCGCCGTAGAAGGCGAGCGGATAGAAAAGCAGGCTGTCCACCCCCTGCCCCACCACGGTGGAACCGATGGTGCGCATCCACAAATGCCTGCCCTGCGTCAGCAGCTTCATCTTGGCGAGGACGAAGCTGTTGGCGAACTCCCCCGCCCAGAAGGCGGCGACGGAGGCGAAGACGATGCGCCATGTGCTGCCGAACACCGCCTCATAGGCCTTCTGGTCCGGCCAGCCCTCCGCCGGGGGCAGCTTCACCACCACCCAGCTCATCAGCGCCATGAACAGCATCGCGCCAAAGCCGGCCCAGACGCAACGCCGCGCCCGCGCATAGCCATAGACTTCGGTCAGCACGTCGCCCAGCACATAGCCCAAAGGAAAGAAGAGGATGCCCGCGCCAAAGGTGAAGCCGCCCAGCGTCGAGAGCTTCGCCGCGCCGATCAGGTTGGACAGCAGCAGGATCGCGACGAAGCCCGCCATGCAGAAATCGAAATAGCGCAAGGGCCGCCCGCCCAGCGCATAGGCATCGATTTTCCTGACCCCCGCATCGCTCATGCGCCCCTGCATATCGGGCCGACGCGCAAATGCAATGCCGCCCATGATTGCAAGCTGGGCGAAGCCCCGCTATCGAACGCGCCGACGGCCCCGTAGCTCAGCTGGATAGAGCATTCGCCTTCTAAGCGAATGGTCACAGGTTCGAATCCTGTCGGGGTCGCCATCTCCCCTTTCAGTTCAGCGCTTTTCCTGGTGATCGGCGCGATCCCGGATCGGCCGCATGGCCTGATAGACCATGCCGCTCAGCAGCAGGCTGCCCTGCCGCGACAGATGGTCGTCGTCCGAATAAAGCGGCACGCCATGCATCATGGTCGCGCAATGGCCGCTGCGGCAAAGAAGGCGGTGCGGATAGACGATGCCCGCCGCGAAACGCCGCCGCATCTCGTCGAAGGCGCCGAACACGCCGCGCTGCCGCCGGAGGTAATCCGCCAGCGACAGGTCCAGTCGCGCCGGTTCGCTGTAGAGTTCCGCCCGCGCCAGGCTTTCCGGCACGTTGCGGCGGAATTCGGGAATGGGCGCGACCAATATGACCCGCTTGCCCATGCCGGTCAGCGCCCGCACGCTCTCCCTCAACCCGGCGCGGAACAGCAGGGCGTCGCGGCTGAGGCTCCTGTCGTCATCCGCGTCCCGGCCCAGATAGCAGGGCGTCCCGCCTTCGGGACGGCGCCCATTGGCGCACAGGCCCCAGCGGGACACCAGGAAGACGGTGTGGATGGTCGGGCTGTCGCGCAGCATCGCCAGCACCTGGGCGTTAAAGGCGCTGCAGTCATGGCTGGCGGGCTGGTCCAGCCGGTCCAGCCCCAGCAGGGTGGGACAGGCGGGATAGGATGCTATCCGGCCAGACAGGCCCAGCGCATCGCCCGCCTGGTCGAACGCGGGTTTCAGCGCATGGGCGTGGGAATCGCCCCACAGCAGGAAGCTGGGCGGCGTGCCGTTATGCGCGCCCACCGCGCACAGCGCCCGGTGCCGCACCGCCGCCATGCCCGAACAACGCTCCGGCAGATAGGCCATGCTCCCGCTCGCCGCATCGAGCGCCGCGACGGAGGGCGCCACCCGCGCGGGCAGGCCGCCGGACAGATAGAGCAGCGCGCCCGCCCCGCACCCCGCCGCCATCATCGCGCCGGCGAGGGCAAAGGCGCGGCCGGTCGTGAAGCGGCGCGCCCTGCGGAACGGCTCCTCGATGAAGCGCCAGGATAGAGCGGCGAGGAGGAGCGAGAGCAGGATGATGAACAGTTGCTCCCGCAACCGCCAGTCGCCGTCCGTCCGATAGGTCCAGAAGACGACCAGCGGCCAGTGCCACAGATAGAGCGAATAGGAGATGCGGCCGACCGCCACCGGGGCCGCTCCGGCCAGCATTCGGCTGACCGCCGACCCGCCTTGCCCCGCATGCAGGATCAGCATCGCGCCCAGCACCGGGTAAAGCGCGTTCAGGCCGGGAAAGACGGTCGCGCCGGAAAAGCCGAACAGCGCCCAGCCGATCGACGCCAGGCCGGCCAGCGCGCAGAGCTGCGCCGCCCATCGGCTCCGCAGCGGCGGCAACAGCCCGGTCGCCAGCAACGCGCCCGCCAGCAGCTCCCAGGCGCGGGGAAAGGGAAGGTAGAAGGCCAGCACCGGCGCGCGGTCGACCAGCAGCAGCGCCGTGCCGAAGGACAGGAGCGCCACCGCCCCCAGCAGGAGCCTCGTCCGCCCTCCCGCCCGGACGGCGCAGAGCATCAGCAGCGGGAAGAGGATGTAGAATTGCTCCTCCACCGCCAACGACCATGTGTGCAGCAACGGCGCTTCCTCCGCCGCGCTGCCGAAATAGCCGCTGTGCCGCGCGAAATGGAGGTTGCTGGCGAACAGCACCGTCGCCGCCGCGCTCAGGCCAAGCGCGCGATAGTCCAGCGGCAGCAGGATGCGGCTGCCGACGATGATGGTGACGGCGATGGTCGCAAACAGCGCGGGGAATATCCGGCGGATGCGCCGCACATAGAAGTCGGTGAGGCTGAACCGGCCTTCCGCCAGTTCCCGGCCGATGATCGAGGCGATCAGATAGCCGGAGATGACGAAGAAGATGTCGACGCCGACGAAGCCGCCGGAAAAGGGCCAGAGGTCGACATGGTAAAACAGCACCGGCAGCACCGCCAGGGCGCGCAGCCCGTCTATGTCGCGCCGATAGGCGGTTGATGGACAGGCTTCGCCGACGGGCAAAGCGGAACAGGATATGCTGGCGGCGATGCTCTTTTCCTCCCTGTTTTAGGGACTTGGCGGGCAGGCATTGGTGATAAAGCCCGTAGCGGCGAGCGCACCGGCGCATCGGGACAGGTGCAAGGGGCAAAGGTGTTAGGCGACGTGGACAGGTACCGGAGACTGACCGATTTGGGTGAATTCCCGCCATTCCCCCTTTCGTCACCCCGGGCTCGACCCGGGGTCCCGCTTTCTTTCTGAGTCCGCGCCCAGCCCAAGGCAGCGGGACCCCGGATCAAGTCCGGGGTGACGGGAAACTAATGACCGCCACTGGCCACTTCCCGGCATTTTCGAATGCGCCCCCTCCGCCCAGGCTCTCATGAGCCACCTGTCTCGTTCGAGCGCCTCCCCAGGAGCAAGGCGCGCCGTGGGGAGACCCCGTAATCTGACCGTCCGCTATTCCACAGCCGCCGACAGCATTTATTTACCATCCGCACCTATGATGGCGCGATCATGAATGGACGCGCCCCATGATCTACAAGGCCTTCGCCGCCGTGACCCTGATCGCCGCTCCGGTCATCGTATTGACGGTGCAGAGCTTCGCGCCCCGCGCCAGTCATGCCGTGCCGACGGCCGCGGTCGCCCCGGCTCCAGCGCCTGTGGTGATGCCCGCCGAGGCCATGCCCTCCCCGCCGCCGGCCCCAATGTCGGGCGCCGCCGACTTCGGCCAGCCCATGCCGGAGGCGGGAAAGCCCTTCCTCGCTCCAGGCGCCGGGCTGCCCGCCGCGCCGGCATCGAACGTGACGCCGGTCGAGGACGCGCAGCCGTCGGACGAGACGCCCCGATAAGGCCGGCCTCACATTCCCTTGAACGTATCGCACTGCGCGGGGTCGCCGCTGTCCAGCCCCTTGCGCAGCCAGGTCATTCGCTGCTCGCTGGTGCCATGGGTGAAGCTCTCCGGCACGGGACGGCGACCGGCCGCCTTTTGCAGCGTGTCGTCGCCTATGGCTTGCGCCGCCTTCATCCCCTCCTCCAGATCGCCCGGCTCCATCAGGCCGGTGCGCTTGGCCCAGACGCCCGCATAGCAGTCCGCCTGCAATTCGACCCGCACCTGCAACGCATTGCCCTGTTCCTCGCTGACGGCGCGCTGGCGCTGGTTCACCTGCCCAACGTCCCCTCCAGATCCTGCACATGATGGCCGACCTCATGCGCGATCACATAGGCCTGGGCGAAATCGCCGGGCGCGCCGAAGCGCTGGCGCAGTTCGTTGAAGAAGTCGGTGTCGAGATAGACTTTCCCGTCATTGGGGCAGTAAAATGGCCCCATGGCGCTCTGCGCCGCGCCGTATCCCGACACGCCGCTTTGGGAATAGAAGGACAGGACCGTCGGCTGATATTGCCGGCCGGCCTGCTGGAACAGCGGCCCCCAGACGCGCTCGGTCGATCCCAGCACCTTCAGGGACCAGTGCTGCACGTCGCTCAGCCGGGAAGCGTCGCGACTGACTTGCCCGCCCTGCGGCATCTGGCCGCCGCCGCCCATCAGGCTCAGGGGATTGACGCCCATGACGACAAGAATGATCAGCACCACCACGATGCCGCCGCAGCCGAACCGGCTGCCGATCAGCGGCAGCAACAGACCCAGCCCCCCGCCCAGCCCCCCGCCCGGCCCCCCGCGACCGTCCTGAATCTCGAAATTGGCGCTTTCCCGTTCGTCGTCGAGCCGCATCTCGTCCCTCTCTTTCCCCGCCCTGCCTATTCCATTCCGCCGCCGGTGGAAACGTCCCGATGCCCTGCGGGTTGCGGCGGGCGCGCTGTCGCATGACGAGATTGTAACGAGACATTCAGTTGGAATGCGACAAGACTATTCTATATTGCGGTGCGACATGGCCGATACCGAATCCCAGCCGCGCCGCCGCGCCAACATGCCGCTGCCCCTCCCCCGCGAAGTCGCCCTGTTGCTGCAGGGCGGCGGAGCGCTCGGCTCCTTCCAGGCGGGGGTCTATCAACGGCTGGACGAGCTGGGAATCGACGTCAGTTGGGTCGCGGGCATCTCCATCGGCGCGGTCAACGCCGCCATCATCGCCGGCAATCCGCCGCACAAGCGCCTCGCCCGGCTCAAGAAATTCTGGCTGACCGTGTCGGGCGGCATGCCCAATGTCGTGCTGCCGGAAATCGACCATATCCGGGAGGCCGCCCATCTGATGGCGGCGGGTTCGGTCGCCACCTTCGGCGTGCCAGGCATGTTCCGCCCGCGCCTGTGGCCCGCGACGCTGATGCCGGAAGGGACGCCGGGCGCGATCAGCTTCTACGACAGTGCGCCGCTCAAGGACACGCTGGACGCCTGCGTCGACTGGGATCTGCTGAACGACGGGCCGGTGCGCCTGTCGGTGGGCGCGGTGGACGTGGAAAGCGGCAATTTCGCCTATTGGGACACGCGCGGCCGGGGCGGCAACACCCGGATCGACGCGCGCCACATCATGGCGTCGGGCGCCCTGCCCCCCGGCCTGCCGCCGATCGAGATCGACGGGCGCTGGTATTGGGACGGCGGCATCGTGTCCAACACGCCGCTCGCCCATGTGCTGGACCATCAGAGCGCCGACATGCTGGTGTTCCAGGTCGACCTGTTCCCCGCCGAAGGGCCGATGCCCCGGCAGATGACCGACGTCTATTCCCGGACCAAGGACATTCAATATTCCAGCCGCACCCGCCAGGTGACCGACCAGTATCTGCGGCTGCGCAAGGAGCACAAGGCGATCCGCGCCCTGCTGGACAAGCTGCCGCCCGAATTGCAGGAGGACGCCGACGCGCAGCGGCTGCGCCAGTTGCTGGACGTCGGGTCGGTCAACATCGTCCACCTCATCTATCGCAGCCGCGCCTGGGAAAGCGGGGCGCGGGACTTCGAATTTTCCCGCTCAACCATGCTGGATCACTGGTCGCAGGGCCGCGACGCGGTGGAGGAAGTGATGCACCAGGGCGACCTCATCGCCCGCAACATCGTCAACGGGAAAAGCTCCACCTTCGACCTCGACGCGCCCGACCATCTCAAGGAGAAGCAGGCATGAGCAAGTCCCTGTCCGGCCAGAACTTCGCTGGAAAGACCGCCCTCATCACCGGATCGACCTCCGGAATCGGCCTCGCCTATGCCAAGGCGCTGGCCGGAGAAGGCGCGAATGTCGTCATCAACGGCTTCGGCGATGCGGACGCGATCGAGAAGGAGCGCGCCGGGCTGGAGGCGCTGAGCGGGGCCAAGGCGCTCTACAGCGGGCACGACCTGACCAGGACCGACCAGATCGAGGCGATGATGCAGGAGGCGGCCGACGCCTTCGGCGGCGTCGACATCCTCATCAACAATGCCGGGATGCAGCATGTCGCCCCGGTCGAGGAGTTTCCGGTCGACAAATGGAACCTCATCATCGCGCTCAACCTCAACAGCGCCTTCCACACCTCCCGCCTCGCCATTCCCTATATGAAGCGGAAGAAATGGGGGCGCATCATCCAGACGGCATCGGCGCATTCGCTGACCGCCTCCCCCTATAAGAGCGCCTATGTGACGGCCAAGCACGGGCTGGCGGGCTTCACCAAGACTCTGGCGCTGGAACTGGCGACCTTCGGCATCACGGCGAACTGCATCTCGCCGGGCTATGTCTGGACGCCGCTGGTGGAAAACCAGATTCCCGACACGATGAAGGCGCGCGGCATGACGCGGGAGCAGGTGATGAACGACGTGCTGCTCGCCGGGCAGCCGACCAAGCAGTTCGTGACGGTCGAGCAGGTGGCGTCCATGGCGCTCTATCTGTGCAGCGATGCCGCCGCCAACATCACCGGCGCCAATATGAGCATCGACGGCGGCTGGACCGCGCAATAGCCATGGGTGTCCGACCGCCAATGGCGGCTGTTTCCTAACATGGATCGTGTCATATTGGGAACAGCTGGAAGGATTTGTATTCATTGAGGAAACCCGATGCGGTCGGCGCAGGTTATCCCCTCCGACACGCCAAGCGGCGAAATTGGAAAAGGGACTCCTCATGAAGAAATATCTCGTTGCGGCCGCACTGGTTGCGGCCCTGCCCTCGGTCGCGTCGGCGCAGGAGGAAGCCGCTCCCGACGGCACCCAGGCCTTCGGCGTCGAACCCTATGTCGGCATATTGGGCGGCTATCACAGCTTCGACCGGCGCACCGAATTCGGCAGCGTTCCGGGCGAGACGATCATGAACGGCGCGATCATCAGCGGCGTCGCGGGCGTCAACGTGCCGCTCGGCCCCGTCTTCGTCGGCGTCGAGGGCAATGCGACCAAGGGTTTCAGCGACATCGACTGGGAATATGGCGTGAAGGGACGCTTCGGCGCGCGGGCCGGGGAAAGCGGCATGATCTTCGCGTCGGCCGGCTATCAGTGGGTGAACGGCAAGGGCGGCTGGCCGGACCGCAAGGACTGGATGTACGGCCTGGGCGTGGAAGTCGGCCCCAAGGACATCGGCCTGGGCGGCATCACCGGAAATAGCGGCATCCGCCTGCGCTTCCAGACCGAAACCTATGATTTCGACAGCTTCCGGCCCACGGCCGGCGTGATCTTCCACTTCTGACGCCTCCCATGGCATCGGCAGGAGCGCCCGTCGGCAATGGCGGGCGCTCCTGTCATGCCCAAAGGGGGCAGGGCATGCCGAAGGCCCCTTAAAAGCCGGGTTGAATCCGCTTATGGTCCCCCCTCCATCAGGGAGACCCATCGATGCGTTATGCGTTGACGGCCGTCATGGCCGCCGCCAGCCTTATCTCCATTGCCCATGCCCAGCCCCCCGGCGCGTCCGCCCAAGGGGCGACGCCATCCAGTGCCATCGCGGCGACCATCGCGAAGGACATGGACGGGCTGATGACGCTCTATCGCGACCTGCACGCCAATCCCGAACTGTCGGAACAGGAAAGCGCCACCGCCGCCAAGCTCGCCCGGCGGTTGAAGGCGATGAAGTTCGCCGTCACCGAAAAGGTCGGCGGAACGGGCGTGGTCGCGGTGCTGAAGAACGGGTCCGGCCCGGTGCTGCTGATCCGCGCCGACATGGACGGGCTGCCCGTGACCGAGCAGACCGGCCTGGAATTCGCCTCCAGGGTGAAGGCGAAGACCGCCGACGGCGCCGAAACCGGCGTGATGCATGCCTGCGGACATGACACGCACATGACCGCCTTCATCGAAACGGCGCGGCTCCTGTCATCGATGAAGGAGGATTGGAAGGGCACGCTGGTGATGATCCTCCAGCCCGCCGAAGAAGTGGGACGCGGCGCCCGGCTGATGCTGGAGGATGGACTCTACACCCGCTTCCCGCGCCCGACCCATGCCATCGCCTTCCACGACGCCGCCAATCTGGAGGCGGGGAAAATCGGCTATACGCCGGGTTTCGCGCTCGCCAATGTGGACAGCGTCGACCTGCTGGTGCGCGGCGCGGGCGGCCATGGCGCCTATCCGCAGACGACCCGCGACCCGATCGTGCTGGGCGCGCGGATCGTGACCGCGCTGCAAACGCTGGTCAGCCGGGAACAGGATCCGTTCGATCCGGCCGTGGTCACAGTCGGCAGTTTCGCCGGCGGCGCCAAGCATAATGTCATTCCCGACGACGCGAAGATGCTGCTTACCGTGCGCAGCTATTCCGACGAAACGCGGGAAAGGCTGATCCGCGGCATAGAACGCATCGCCCGGGGCGAGGCCATTGCCGCGGGCGTGCCGGACGACAGGATGCCGCTGCTCTCGGTCAAGGACGAATTCACGCCTTCCACCTACAATCCGCCCGCCTTCGCCAACCGGATGGCGGAGGTGCTGAAAAGCCATTTCCCCGAAGGCACGGTCAGCGAAACCAGACCCTCCATGGCCGGGGAGGATTTCGGCCGCTATTACCGCGCCGACAAGAGCATCGAGAGCTTCATCTTCTGGGTCGGCGGCGTGCCGGCGGACCGGATGGCGAAGGCCGCGGCGGGCGAGATCAGCCTGCCCTCGCTGCACAGCCCCTTCTGGGCGCCGGAGGCCGACAAGGTCATCGCCACCGCCAGCGAAGCCATGACGGTGCTGGCGATGCACATATTGAAACGGGATTGAGGCGGAGAAGTGGGATCGGGATGGGAAGCCCCTCATTTCCCCCTCCCGCAGGCGTTCAAACGCGGCACGTGACTCGTTTGAAGGGGCTAGGGGGTGGGCTGGCGCGACATCTGCGTCGTTTTGCAACCGCTAACCTGGAAGCTCGCTTCGCTCGCGCCGCCCCCTAACCCCTCCCGCCTGCGGGAGGGGGAATGACTTGGCCTGGCCAAAAGCCACCCTGCCCGGCAACCCATGAAAAAGGGCGCCACCTCCCGGCAGCGCCCTTTCCCAATCCATAACGCCGGTCAGGCGCCGGCAGGCGACGGATCGCCGAACGGCCCCTTGCGCCGCCGGGTCTTCGGGATCGAGGATCCGACCGCCGGGATCGTGGAGGGCTTGATCGTCGTGCCGTCGTCGCGGGTGATCTCGCCCTTGTCGAGCAGCGTCTTGATCTCCTCGCCGCTCAGCGTCTCATATTCCAGCATGGCGTTGGCGAGCAGGTGAAGCTGGTCCTCATGACCCTTCAATATTTCCTGCGCCCGCGCATAGCCCTGCTCGACCAGCCCGCGAATTTCCTTGTCGATCAGCTTCGCCGTCTCGTCCGACATGTGGACGCGCTGGCTCTGCGAATAGCCGAGGAAGGTTTCGCCCTGCTGCTCCTCATATTGCAGCGGACCCAGCTTGTCGGACATGCCCCATTGCGTGACCATGTCGCGGGCCAGCTTGGTGGCGTACTGGATGTCGCCCGACGCGCCGCTGGACACCTTGTCGTAACCGAAGATGATCTCCTCCGCCACGCGCCCGCCCATGGCGACGGCCATGTTCGCGTGCATCTTGTCGCGGTGATAGCTGTAGCTGTCCCGCTCCGGCAGGCGCATCACCATGCCCAAAGCGCGGCCGCGCGGGATGATCGTCGCCTTGTGGATCGGGTCGGACGCCGGTTCATGGACGGCGACGATGGCATGGCCCGCCTCATGATAGGCGGTCATCTTCTTTTCATCGTCGGTCATGACCATGGAGCGGCGCTCGCTGCCCATCATGACCTTGTCCTTGGCGGCCTCGAACTCGTCCATGGCGACCAGACGCTTGCCCCGGCGAGCGGCCATCAAAGCCGCTTCGTTGACGAGGTTCGCAAGGTCGGCGCCGGAGAAACCGGGCGTGCCCCGCGCAATCGTGCGCGGATTGACGTCCGGCGCCAGCGGCACCTTCTTCATGTGCACGGCCAGGATCTTCTCGCGGCCTTCGATGTCGGGGCGCGGCACCACGACCTGACGGTCGAAGCGGCCGGGACGCAGCAGCGCAGGGTCCAGCACGTCGGGGCGGTTGGTCGCCGCGACAATGATGATGCCCTCATTCGCCTCGAAACCGTCCATCTCGACCAGAAGCTGGTTCAGCGTCTGCTCGCGCTCGTCATTGCCGTTGCCCAGGCCCGCGCCGCGATGGCGACCGACCGCGTCGATTTCGTCGATAAAGACGATGCAGGGCGCGTTCTTCTTCGCCTGCTCGAACATGTCGCGCACGCGGCTCGCGCCGACGCCGACGAACATCTCGACGAAATCCGAACCCGAAATGGTGAAGAAGGGCACGCCCGCCTCGCCCGCGATGGCGCGGGCCAGCAGCGTCTTGCCGGTGCCGGGCGAACCGACCAGCAGCGCGCCCTTGGGGATCTTGCCGCCCAGGCGGGCGAATTTGCTGGGGTCTTTCAGGAACTCGACGATTTCCTGCAATTCCTCCCGCGCTTCATCGATGCCCGCGACGTCATCGAACGTCACCTTGCCATGCTTTTCGGTCAGCAGCTTGGCCTTCGACTTGCCGAAGCCCATCGCCCCGCCCGCGCCGCCGCCCTTCTGCATCTGGCGCAGCACGAAGAAGGCGATGCCCAGGATCAGCAGGAACGGCAGCGACTGGTAGATCAGGATCATCCAGAAGCTCGGCTGCTCCTCCGCCTGGCCCGAATATTTGACGTTATAATCGTCCAGCAGGCCGGTCAGGCCCGGATCGTTCACCGGAACGGTGCTGAATTTCTGCCCGCTGGTCAGCGTGCCGGAAATCCGGTCGGCGGCGATGGCGACGTCCTTGACCTGGCCTTCCTGCACCTTGGCGCGGAATTCGGAATAGGCGATGCCCGCCCCCGCGCTCGACGCCGTGCGGCTGTCGAACATCGAGACGAACAGCAACAGGGCGACGATCACCCCGGCCCATATCATCGCGCTCTTGATCCAGGGGTTGCCCTGCGGGTCTTTCTCGTCGTTCATTCACCACTCTCTTTCACCCGGCAAGATAGGGTGCCGCAGCAAAATCGCAAGCGCCCCCCGCCTGAGGTCAACCGCCGGCAAATTGCGACAGGGCGATATAGGCCAGGATCACCGCGACCCCCGCCGACAGACCGCAAAGCATATAGCCGGTATAGAGCAGCATCGGCGGATGGGGCCGTTCCATCCGGTGATTGCGCTGCGCCGCCGAAAGAATGACGCTGGCCAGCAGGCCATAGGTCACCGCCGCAAATTCAAACATGAATCGAAAATTCCCACGCTCAATCGGCTTCATTAACCAGCATAGGCGTTAAGGAAAGGTCATTGCGCCCGGTCAAATCGACGGATTGTTCATCGCATGCGCCAAGCCGCGGAACCTTTCCGTAACGATCATTGCCAACGTCGCTGCGGCGCCGCCATCAGCGTCCAGCGCACCCCGCCCTTGAGGACGAGGCGGCCGATGCTCATCTTCCCGCCCCTGCGCGCCGCCGCGATCAGCCGGTCCACCGCCTCCCCGCGGAGGGGAACGGCATCGGGCTGCAAGCGCGCCACCATGCGCAGGATCAGGCGGCGGAGCAGTTCGCGAGGCAGGTCGGTCCGGTCCAGCGCCAGCCCGCCGCCATCGGGCAGCACATGGCGCGCCTCCAGATCGTCGACCATCCAGTCCAGCGCTTCCTCCGCCTCCGCCAGGGCCGCCGCGCTGCGCCCCGCCGCCGCCGCGTCGATCCAGTCGACGCCCGCCAACGCCGCGCGCAGGGCCGCCCGGTCGAAGCGCGCATCGCCGTTCGACGGATCGTCGACATAGGGCAGGCCGCGTTCCAGCGCATAGGCCAGCAAATCCGCCTTGCGCTTGCCCAGCAGCGGCCGCAGCACCGCGCCCTGCCGCGCCCGCACGCCGGCCAGCCCGCCCACGCCCGCGCACCGGTTGAGCCGCATCAGCAGCGTTTCCAACTGGTCGTCGGCATGATGCGCCGTCAGCAGCCAGTCCAAGCCGCGCGCCGCCCGCCATTCTTCCAACAGGGCATAGCGTTGCGCCCGCGCCCAGCTTTGCACATTGCCCCGCACCGCGCCCTGCGGATGCAGCGTCGCATGCGCGATCCCGGCATCGCGGCACCAGTCCGCGACCATCGCCGCCTCCGCCGCCGAAGCCTCACGCAAGCCATGATCGACCGTCGCCGCTTCGACCCGCCCCGGAAAGGCCCGCGCCGCCAGATCGAGCAGGGCCATGCTGTCCGGCCCGCCCGACACCGCCACGCCGAAACGGGCGCTGGCGGCATTTTCCGCCAGCGCCCCGATGGCCTGCTTCAACTGCGTTTCAAGATCGCCCTCAGCCATGCGGCCCTCAGGCCGTGCACTTGGCCCTGGTCCGGCCCTTGTCCATCATCCCGCGCAGGCCGTTCGACAGGCTGGCGCCATAGACCTGCTCCAGTTCCGCATAGACCTTGCACGCATCGGCGGGCTTCTTGAGCTGGATCAGCGCCTCGCCCAGATAGGCCAGGCTGTCGGCGGCGCGGTCACCCTTGGGCCGCTTCTGGTAATTTTCGTAGAAGGCGACGGAGGCCAAGGCGGGCTTGCCGTCGTCCAGATAGGCGCGGCCCAGCAGGTTCGCGGCCTTGCTGGCGACGGGGCTGGCGCCATATTTGTCCACGGTCGCCTTGAGCTGCGCTTGCGCCTCCGGATAGAATTTCGCGTCCCACAGGCGGAAGCCATAGGTATAGGCATCGTCCGCCTCATTGCCTGTGGAGGGCCGCTCGATCGCGGCGACGGCGATCTTGCGTTCCTCGCTCGCGCCATTGGCGGCGGGGCGCGGCGCGGCCGGCCGGGCCGATGCGCCGGTCGCCGGAGCGGACGAGGCGGAGGGGCCGAGCGCCGTCGGCGGCACCACGGCAGGCGCTGCGCGGCTTTCCTGCTCCGCCTTGTAGCGGTTGAACGCCTCTTCCAACTGCTTGAGCTTGAAGGCGTTTTCCTCGACCTGCCCGGTGATGGAGGCCAGTTGCGATTCCAGCGCGTTCACCCGCGCCGTCAGGTCGGCAACCGGCGTGGACGCGGGCGACCCCGGCACCACCGCCGGGGCGGCGGGGCGGGCGATCTCCGCCTCCAGCGGCGCGCCGGCCGGGAACACCTTGCGCTGCACGGCGCGCATTTCCTTCTCCAGACGGTCGACGCGCACGTCGACGCTGACATTCTGCGCCGATAGCGGCGGCGCGAGCGCGACCAGCGCCAGTGCGGCCGTCGCGAAAAAAGCGTTACGCATGATGATCCCCGACTTATATCCGGCCTTAACCATAAGGTTATAATCCGCCCGGTAAAGCGCGACTTTGCGCCAAATTCCGCTGAATCGCCCCTGAACGGATCAGTCGGCGGCGGCCGGAGCCGGCCCCGACGCAGACGCCGGAGCGACGGGCTCAGGCGCGGCCGGAGCCGACCGCCCCTGCACCTGTCCCGCGGCGGGCGCCGCCCGCGCCAGCAGGGCTTCCGCATTGACCGGCACGTCGGCGATGGTGCGGTCCGGCGGTCCCAGCGGCGCGATCGGCTTGCCGCCGACCGTCACGGCCAGCGCCTGCGGCCGACCCGTCAGGATCATCGGATTGCGGGCATTGGCGGGAAGGGTGAAGCTCTCCCCCTTCTTCATCAGCCCGTCCTTCAACCGCTCGCCCGTCTCGTCATAGATGCGCAGCCAGACATCGTCATTGGCGGTGAACACGACCGTCTGCACCACCGGCGCCGCCGGGCGCGCGCCCGCCGCCGGCTTCGTAGCGGCAGGCGCGGGCGCGGCCTGCTGCGCGGCGATCTCCTCCCCCGTCGGCGGGGTCATCACCTGCGTGCGCCAGACGGCGAAACCGGCGACCAGCAGCACGACGATGGCCGCCGCCGTCCAGGCCAGCGCGCGGGAGGGCACCCGCGCCGGATCGGCCGGCTCGAACGCCTCGTAGCGGTTGCTGCCCAGGTCCGAATTATGCACCGCGCTGCGCACGTCGGCGGCAATCGCCACCTCGTCCACGTCGATGGCGCGGGCATAGGCGCGGGCAAAGCCCACCGCATAGGGAATGCCGGGCAGGGCGGCATAATCGTCGCGCTCTATCGCCTCCAACTGCCGCTGGGCGATGCGCGTCCGGGTGGCGACATCCTGTATCGACAGGCCCTGCGCCTCCCGCGCGGCGCGCAAGCGCGCGCCCGGAGTATCGGGCTGCCGTTCCGGCGCGGCGCCGGATTCCAGTTCGGGTTCTTCTGCCATGCTGCTCCGCGACCTTTGAAGGCTGGCCTTGTCTCATTGCGGGACGGGGATTGTCAACGCCGCGCCGGCCCCAAAAGCGCCGGCCGCGCCGCCCCTATCCCCTTTAATTCAATTCAATAGCATGTTCGCCGGCCCAGTCGACCAGCGCCGAACGAATATCCGTTACCCCCTTGTCCAGCAGATCGCGCATGAACCGGCGCAATTCCGCCGCGTCGACGGTGCGGATCATCGCCTTCACGGGTCCGACCGAGGCCGGCGTGATCGACAGGCGCCGCACGCCCAGGCCGATCAGCGCCATCGCCTCCAGCGTGCGCCCCCCCATCTCGCCGCACACGCCCACCGGCACCTCATGGTCTTCGCAGGCGCGCACCACGCGGTCCAGGAAACGCAATATGGCGATGCTCAGCCAGTCGTAGCGCTCCGCCAGCCGTGGGTGGGCGCGGTCGGCGGCGAACAGGAACTGCGTCAGGTCGTTGGTGCCGATGGACAGGAAATCCAGCCTGGGCAGCAGCAGGTCCAGCACCTCCGCCAAAGCGGGCACCTCCAGCATCGCGCCGTAACGCACGGCGACCGGCAGCTTCTTCTTCTGCGCCACCAGCCATTCGCGCTGATGTTCCACCAGGGCGCGGGCCTGCTCATATTCCCAGGGTTCCGACACCATCGGGAACATGACGTGCAGCACCTTGCCCGCCGCCGCCTCCAGCAGGGCGCGGGCCTGCGCCTTCATGAGGCCATCCCGGTCCAGCGCCAGCCGCAGCGCGCGCCAGCCCATGGCGGGATTGTCCTCCAGCTCCTCCTCCGCGTCGCGGGCCATATAGGGCAATGCCTTGTCCCCGCCGATGTCGACCGTGCGGAAGACGACCGGCCGGTCGCCCGCCGCGTCCAGCACGTCGCGGTAGAGCCGCTGCTGCTTTTCCCGCTGCGGCAGGGTGGCGGAAACCAGGAACTGGAATTCGGTGCGGAACAGGCCGATGCCGTCCGCGCCCACCAGGTCCAGCGCCTGCGCATCCTCCCGCAGGCCGGCGTTCACCATCAATTCGATCCGCTGGCCGTCGATGGTGACGGACGGCAGGTCGCGCATCGCCGCGAATTCGGCCCGGCGCTTCTGCGTGACGTGCAGCCTGTTCTCGAACGCCTCGTCCATGTCGGACGTCGGGCGGATCAGCAGGGCGTTGGCGCCCACGTCCATCAGGATCAGGTCGCCCTCGTTCACCTGATGCCGGATGTCGCGCACGCGGCCCAGCACCGGCACGCCCATGGCGCGGGCGACGATGGTGACATGGGCGGTCAGCGATCCTTCCTCCAGGATCACGCCCTTCAGCCGCCGCCGGTCATATTCCAGCAGTTCCGCAGGCCCCAGGTTGCGCGCGATCAATATGGCGTCCTGCCGCAATCCCAGTTGCGCCGCCGTCCCCAGCTGCCCCGACACGATCCGCAGCAGGCGGTTCGCCATGTCCTCCAGGTCGTGCATCCGGTCCTGGAGCAGCGGATCGTCGATCTGCCGCATGCGCATCCGGGTGCGCTGCTGCACGCGCTCGATCGCGGCCTCGGCGGTCAGGCCGCTGTCGATCGCCTCGTTGATCCGCCTGATCCACCCTTCGTCATAGGCGAACATCTTGTAGGTTTCGAGCACCTCCTGATGCTCGCCCTCCGTGCCGAATTCGGCCGCCCCCGTCATGCGGTCGATCTGCTCGCGCATCTTGGCGAAGGCGGAAATGACGCGGGCGCGCTCCGCCTCCGTATCCTCGGCGACGGTATGTTCGATATGGACGCGCGGCTGGTGGAACACGGCATGCCCCCGCGCCATGCCCATGACGAGCTGCAATCCGTGCAGCACCGTGCTGCCCGTGTCCTGCACCCGGCTGTCCAGCGGGCCGTCATCGGCCAGTTCCGCATTGGCGATCAGTTCGGACAGCACCATCGCCACGGTCTGGAGCGCCTCGATCTCCACCTCCTCATAGCGGCGCGGCTCGACATGCTGGACGCACAGCACGCCGATGGCGCGTTCCCGCCGCACGATGGGCACGCCGGCAAAGCTGTGGAACAGTTCCTCCCCCGTTTCCGGGCGATAGCTGTAGTCGGGGTGCGAGGCCGCCTCGTCCAGGTTCAGCGTCTCGACATTGGTGGCGATCATGCCGACCAGCCCCTCGCCCATCGCCATGCGGGTGACGTGGACGGCCTCCTGCTTCAAGCCCCGCGTCGCGAACAGTTCCAGCAGCCCTTCGCGCACCAGATAGATGGAGCAGACCTCGCTCGACAGCGATTGCCCGATGATCTCCACCACCTTGTTCAGCTTCGCCTGCGCGCTGGTGCGCGCCGCCATCACCTCCTGCAGGCGGGTGAGGATCTGGCGGGCGGCGGCGGCGGGCGTGCTGGGCATGGGTCAAGCGCTAACAGATCGCGCCGCCGCTTTCCAAGGCGAATATGTGCGGTTCCGGCGGATTTTCCCTGGACGGACATGGCGGAAATGAACGATGCTTTCGTTTACAGCCGTAAAATCTCAGGATTCAGGGAGATGAGCATATGGCAGAAATCGAAAACAAGGCCTTCGAACAGGATTTGATCGAGCGGGGCTATTCCCGCCGTCAGATGGGCAAGGTCGCTGCCCTGCTGGGCGCGGGCGCGGCCGCCCTGCGCGTCACCGGCGCCATGGCGCAGCAGGCCGCCAAGGCGGTCGAGGGCGCCGTGCGCATCGGCGCCAATGAATGCTGGACCGGCCCCTTCCCCGTCGCCGCCGAAGCCGCCTTCAAGCTGGTGCAGGAAGGTAATCGCTACGAACCCAATGACGAACATGCCAAGCTGTTCGCCGCCGTCTCCTCGGTGGAGGGCATTCCCGCCGACCGCATCACCGCCTGGCCCGGCTCCAGCGATCCGTTGAGCCGCGTCGCCGTCGCCTATGCCTCGCCCACGCGCGGCATCGTGACCGGCAATCCCACCTATGAAGCCATCTGGCGCACCGGCGAGTGGCTGGGCGCGAAAGTGACGAAGGTGCCGCTGACCAAGGATTACGCCCATGACGTGAAGGCGATGCTGGCGGCGGACCCCAATGCGGGGGTCTATTACATCTGCTCGCCCAACAACCCCAGCGGCACGATGACCTCGCTCGCCGACATCCAGTGGCTGGCCGACAACAAGCCCAAGGACGCGATCCTGGTCGTCGACGAAGCCTATATCCACTGGTTCGACGGCCCCAACGCCGCGAAGATGGCGGCGACCCGCGACGACGTGCTGATCCTGCGCACCTTCTCCAAGCTGTTCGGCATGGCGGGCATGCGCCTGGGCCTCACCTTCTCCAGCCCCGCCATCATGGAAAAGATGATGCGCTATGACGGCGGCCAGGTGACGGCGATGCTGCCGATGACCGCCGTCGCCTGCGGCACGGTGTCGGTGACCCAGGCCGACCTCATCAAGGCGCGCCGCGCCGAAATGAACGCCAACCGCGAAATGGCCGTCGCCCATCTCAAGAAGAAGGGGATCAAGGTCATTCCGGGCAGCCATGCCAACATGTTCATGGTCGACTGGGGCAAGCCCGCCAAGGAAATGCAGGCCGCGCTCCTGGCCGAAAAGGTGCAGATCGGGCGCAACTGGCCGATCTGGCCGAACGTGTCCCGCGTCTCCGTCGGCTCCGCCGAGGAGATGAAGGCCTTTTGCGACGCCGTCGACAGGGTGTGGAAGGCCTGATCCGGCCTGACCGCTCAAAATTTCGGAAATCGGGAGGCGGCGCATTGCGGAAATGCGCCGCCTCCTTCGTTTCTCCCCGTGGAATATGCGCAGTTGGTGGAACAATTAGGGGAACAGACGACATGACCATGATGTTGGAAAAGGACGCCCGCGAAGACCTGCTGGAGCGGGGCTATTCCCGCCGCACGATCGGCAGGATTTCCGCCCTGATGGCTGCCGGCGCGGCGGCCGGCAACCTGTTGATCCAACCCGCCTTCGCGCAGCAGCAGGCCTCCCGCGGGATCAAGGGCGCGGTGCGCATCGGCGCCAACGAATGCTGGACCGGCCCGTTCGAGCCGGGCGTGCAGGCCGCCGCGAAGGCCGCCGCGGTCGGCAACTGGTATGATCCGGACAATTACAAGGGCGACCTGATCGCCACCATCGCCAAGGTGGAGGGCATTCCTGAATCCCACATCATGCTGTGGCCCGGTTCGGGCGGCCCGCTGGTCAGCACGGTCGCGGCCTTCTGCTCGCCCACCAAGGGGCTGGTCACCGCCGATCCGACCTTCGAATCCGCCTGGCGCACCGCCGATTATCTGAAGGCCCCCATCGCGAAGGCGCCGCAGGCCATCGGCAAGGGCCATGACGTCAAGGCGATGCTGGCCGCCAACCCCAATGCCGGGCTTTACTATATCTGCACGCCCAACAACCCGACCGGCACCATCACGCCGATGGCCGACATCGAATGGCTGCTGGCGAACAAGCCCAAGGATTCCTTCCTGCTGGTCGATGAAGCCTATATCCACTGGTATGACGGCCCCAACGCCGCGAAGCTGGTGGCGGGCCGCAAGGACCTGATCGTCATGCGGACCTTCTCCAAGCTGTTCGGCATGGCGGGCGTGCGGCTGGGCCTGACCTTCGCCGATCCGGAAGTGCAGAAGCGCATCAGCCTGTTCGGTCCCACGGCGGGCGGCCTGTCGATCACCGCCATGGCCTGCGGCAACGCGGTCTATCCCGAAGCGGGCCTGATCAAGGCCCGCCGCGCCGAAATGATCGCGAACCGGGAGGAAACCATCGCCTGGCTTACCAAGAAGGGCATAGAGGTGCACGCCGGCAGCGAGGCCAACATGTTCATGGTCGACTGGAAGACCAAGCCCGCGAAGGAGATGCAGGCCGCCTTGCTCGCCACGCCGGAAAAGGTGCAGATCGGCCGCGCCTGGCCGATCTGGCCCACCGTTTCCCGCGTCACCGTGGGTTCGGCCGACGACATGGCGAAATTCCGCTCGGCGGTGGAGAAGGTCTACAAGGCCTGATCGCTTCCGAAGGGTAAAGAAAAGGGCGTCCGGTGCAAGCCGGGCGCCCTTTTCTTGTGCACCGAAACTTACGCCAATTCCTCCCTACGCGCAGCGTGGCACTGACTCTCTTCGACGTCGGCGCAGCCGATGGTCGAGGGGAAATACGCAGGTTGTGCCCCATTCCCCTCCACCACCGCTTTCAGCGGCGGTCCCCCTCCCCATCTCCCGATGGGGAGGAACAGGATAGGCCCGCTCTTGGCCGCTTCCCTACGCGCTCGCCGTCGAAGCCTCGCACAATGTCTTGAACTGCTCGGCCATCTGGTCCCACCCAGGATGGAAGCCCATTTCCTTGTGCCTCTCCATCGCCTCGGCATCCCAATGCCGTGCCGTCGCGGTGAAGCGCGTCCCCTCCCCCTCGTCGGCAAAGCTCCAGATCGCGGTCATGAACGGCGTCTGCGGTATCCAGCCGGAGGCATAGGCATCGGTCGTCACCACCTTCTCGCCCGGCACGACCTCCAGAAACACGCCCTCCATCGGCCCCGTATCCTCGCCATCGGGACCGAACATGCGCACCGCGCTCCGCCCGCCGGGGCGCAGATCCTCCTCGATCACCTCGGCGCGCCAGGGCTTTGGGCAGAACCATTGATCCTTCAGGTCCGTCCACACTTTCCACGCAATCTCGCGCGGCGCGGCGACATGGCATGTCACCGACAGTTCGAATATGGCGGCGCTCATGACGCGGCCCCTTCGAAGGCCGCCTTCATCCGGGCGGTGTCCAGCTTCTGCATGGTCATCATCTCCGTCATCATCCGCTGGATGCCCGGCCCGTCGCCCGTCTTGTAGAGGTCCATGATCTCCTGCGTCACCAACTGCCAGGACAGGCCATATTTATCCTTCAGCCAGCCGCACGGCCCCGGCGATCCGCCATCGGCGGTCAGGGCGTCGAAATAGCGGTCGATCTCCGCCTGGTCCCTGCACGCGACGGACAGCGACACCGCTTCGGTAAAGCCGAATTTCGGCCCGCCGTTCAGCGCCTGATAGCTCTCGCCGAACAGGGTGAATTCGACCATCAGCACGTCCCCACCCTTGAACGGAGCGGGCGTGGGCTGGTCCTGCGGAAAGCGGTTGATGAAATCCACCGACCCGCCGAAGATCGACACGTAGAAACGCGCCGCTTCCTCCGCCTGCCCATTATACCACAGGCAGGGTGAAATTCTGGACATGGTTCCTCTCCTTATCCTTCGGCCGTCACTCCCCGGCTGCGCGCATGCCCACCAGCGCGAACATCGCGCCCTGCGGGTCGGTCGCCTGGATGATCCAGGCCCCGCCCGGCACCTCCATCGGCCCGTTCAGCACCGTTCCGCCGCCCGCCTTCACCTTCTCCGTCGCGGCGTCGATGTCCGGCACGACGAAGTAGAACAGCCACAGCGGCGCGGGCATTTCCTTCGGCAGCGCCATCATGCCGCCGCTCATGCCGTCGAAGCTTGTCGATCCATCCTGCGAGAATAGCTGGTAGCTGCCCATCTCGCCCATATCCATCGCCTCGCCCTTCGCCCAGCCGAACATGGACGTGTAGAAGGCCAGGTCGGCGTCGAAATCGCCGCTATAGAGTTCATGCCAGCCGACATGCCCGTTCGCCATCGGCGGCGGCGGGTCCATCCCCTCCGGACTGGAGCCCTTGAGCAGCATGAACGGCGCCCCGCCCGGACCGGCCATCACCGCGAAGCGCCCGACGCCCGCTATGTCCTCCGGCGCCCGCTGCACGCTGCCGCCCGCCTCGGCCAGCCGCTTCGCATCGGCGTCCACGTCGGGCGACCCGACATAGCCGCCCCACCAGGGCCTCATGCCATGGGCGGCGGCGTCGGCCGGGATCGCCATGATCCCGCCCGTCGGCCCGGCGCTGCCCGAAACCACATGATAGCCGTGATCGGCCCCGAAGGGCTGGAAGGTCCAGCCGACGACATCGCCGTAAAAGGCCATGGCCGCCGCCGGATCGCCGGTCATCAGTTCATACCAGAAGAATTTGCCGTTCAGGTCGGTCATCGTCCCTCTCCCTCACGCCCTGGCGTCGAGCAGCACCTCGAACCCGCCGTAGATCAGCCGCGCGCCGATGAAGGGCATGTCCTCCCCCTCCTGCGGCTGCATCCGGGGGTCGTTCATGACCTTCTCCGCGCCCGCGTCCCGTGTTTCCTTGTCGGGCCATTCGATCCAGGAGAAGACGACCTCCTCATCCTCCTCCGCGATGACGGCCGTGCGGAAATCGTTGACCTTGCCCGGCTTGATGTCGTTCGCCCAGCATTCCACGATCCGCAGCGCGCCATGCTCGATGAAGATCGGTGCGGCATAGGCCGCGACTTCCCTGTACCGTTCCTTATTGCCCTTGGGCACCGGGATCACGAAACCGTCCATATAGCTCATGACGTCTCTCCTCATGCCCCCTGGCCGGTGCAGGATAGGGGGCCGGCTCCGCCTCTGCAAGCGGAGCCGGGCGTCCCGTTCAATGCGCGCCGTTCAGCGCCTCGAACACCTGGTCGAAATCGCCGCGCCGTTCCGCCTCGCGCAGGAACTTCACCCGCTCGACGCAGATTTCCTCCAGCGCGGGCTGCTGGCGCAGCAGCCCCATGACCTCCGCTATATAGTCGTCCAGCGGCATCATCTGCGGATTTTCCGCATGGCCGGGCATCAGGTCGGTCTGCACGCCCGGCGGCGCCAGTTCGATCACCTCGATCCCCGTATCCTTGAGCTGATGCCGCATCGACTGCGACCAGCTATGCAGCGCCGCCTTGGTCGCGCTGTAGGTCGGCGTCGCCGCCAGCGGGACGAAGGCCAGACCCGACGTCACCGTCATCAATGTCGCGGCGGGCTGCGCCAGCAGGTGCGGCAGCAGGGCATGGGTCAGCCGGATCGGCCCCAGCAAATTGGTCGCGACGGTCGCTTCCGCCACGGCCAGGTCGATTTGCTCCTCCACCACCATGATCCCGGCATTGTGGACCACGACGTTGAGCGCCGGGAAGTCCGCGACGAGCCTGTCGGCGAAGGCCGCGATGGCCGCCGCATCCCCCATGTCGACGGTCATCGCCGCCATGCCGGGATGCTCCGCCACGACGGCGTCCAGCGCCGCCTGCCGCCGCCCGGCGACGATCACCCGATTACCCGCCGCATGGAATTCATGCGCCAGCGCCGCGCCGATGCCCGATCCGCCGCCGGTGATGAGGATGGTGTTGCCGCTCTTGTCCATGGGTTTTCTCCTTTGAAGCGATGATGTGAGCGACAATTTATGCCTTTACTCTCTTTTGGAAAGAAGGCACCGTAAAGTTCCATAGGTACCGGAAAGTAAGAAATGGAAAATCCGCTGGCCAAGCGCTTCGCTCCCGATGAAATTTCTGAAGCGGAGGCCTTTATCGAGGCTAATCCCGAAGCGCCGCTGGACCCGCGAATCGAGCGGCTGGTGAACGAGCTGATCGGCCGCATCGCCGACAAATGGACGTTGCTGGTGTTGGAACTGCTGGAGGAGAAGGGCACGCTGCGCTTCACCCGCATCGCCGAGCAGGTGGAGGGGATCAGCCAGAAGATGCTGACCCAGACGCTGCGCCAGATGGAGCGCGACGGCCTGCTCACCCGCACCGTCCATCCGGTGGTCCCGCCCCGCGTCGACTATGCGCTGACGCCCCTCGGCAACAGTTTGAGCGCCGCCTTTTGCGGCGTCTGGGTCTGGGCGGAACGCCATCTGGAAGCGGTGGAAGATGCCCGCCGCCGCTTCGACGCGCGCGACTAAACACCCCCTCCCCGTTCGGGCTGAGCCTGTCGAAGCCCACTCCTTCTTGACGAGAAGTACGACCCTTCGACAAGCCTGTCCTGAGCTATTCCACCGGCACGAACGTCTCGCGCATGGGCGTCAGGGGAAAGGTCGGCACCTCGACCAGCACCGGCGCGCCCGGCACCCTGACGGGCGTGAAACCCGACGCGACTTCCCTGGGGGCCATCGGCGGCGGCGGCAAAGGGGTGGGCGACGCCACCACCGTCACCGTTCCGCCGAAGCGCGACTGCCATTCCGCCAGCCGCCGCAGATAGTCGGCATAGGCCGCGTAAAAATCCTGGAACGGCTTTTCCAGCGCGATCAGCGCTTCGGGCGCATAGGCCAGCAACTGGTCGGACGGCATGGCCAATATCTTCGCGCCGACATCGATCGCCACCGGGCAAAAGCTTTTCGTCACGGGCGGCAGGGCGAAGAAATTATAGACGACGGTGTTCAGCAACTCCCGCGCCTTCAGCCCGCCCGTTCCATAGGCGGCCAGATAATTGCGGTCGACCGCGGCATTGGCCTCCCGCAGCGCCGCCTGATGCACATGCAATATCCGGTTATACTGGATGCGCGCCGGTTCGTTGACGCCATGGCAGGACAGGGCCGCCACGTTCAGCGCCATGCGCACATGCCAGAGCGCGGTATTGGCCGTGACGCCGCGATTGGGGGTCAGATAGCTGCCGTCCGTCGCGACCTCCGGAATGCTCATATCCTCCACCGCGCCCATGGGCGGCAGCGGCTTGATGGTCGGCACCACCGGCGGCGGGGGCGTGGGCGGCGCCTTTTCCGGGGTGGAACAGCCCGCGACCAGCGCGAGCGCGGTTACGGATGCAAGCTCGAAAAAACGGCGAACGACGGGTCGCAACGGCACCCCGAAATCCTTTGATCATTGTCAGGACAGAACAAACTCATGGCAAAGCCATGCGTTCCTGACGAGCGCGCCGGGGTTCGGCTCATCGGGTCACGGATTCACCCTGTCCTGTTTTCAGGCGCGCCGCTCCAGCGCCACGGCGGCTTCGTCCATCAACTGGGCGATGATGTCGGCCACCGGCTCTTCCTTCGACACCATGCCGACCGACTGCCCGGCCATCAGCGACCCGCCCTCGACATCGCCATCGATCACGGCGCGGCGCAGCGCGCCCGCCCAATAATGTTCGATCTGCAACTGCGCCTCGCCCATGTCGACCGCGCCGCTGTCCAGCAGGTTGGCGACCTCCCGCTGCTTGGCGGTGAAGGCCTCCGTCCCGGCATTTTTCAGGGCGCGCACGGGGATGACCGGCAGGCGCGGGTCGATCTGCACGCTGGCGATGGCGTCGCGGGCGGAGGCGCGGAAAAAGGCCTTCTTGAAATTGGGATGGGCGATGCTCTCGGTCGCGCAGGCGAAGCGGGTGCCAAGCTGCACGCCCGCCGCGCCCATCTCCAGGTAGCCCGCGATCAGCTCCCCGCGCCCGATGCCGCCCGCGACGAACACCGGCAACTGCGACGCCATTTCGGGCAGGATTTCCTGCGCCAATACGCTGGTCGACACCGGGCCGATATGGCCGCCCGCCTCCATCCCCTCGATCACCAGCGCGTCGACGCCGGAACGGGCCAGCTTCTTCGCCAGCGCCAGCGCCGGGGCGAAACAGATCAGCTTCGCGCCCTTCTGCTTGATCGCCTCTATGCTGCCCTTGGGCGGCAGCCCGCCTGCCAGCACCACATGGCCGACCTCATGTTTCGCGCAGACGTCGATCAGGTCGAAAAGCTGCGGATGCATGGTGATGAGGTTGACGCCGAACGGCCTGGAGGTCAGCGCCTTAGTCGCCGCGATCTCCTTGTCGAGCAGGTCGGGCGTCATCGCCCCGCAGGCAATCACGCCGAAGCCGCCCGCATTGGAGATGGCCGCGACCAGATGCCGCTCCGACACCCAACTCATCGCCCCGCACAGGATCGCGACCTCGCAACCCAGGAAATCGGTGCCGCGGGCCATCAGGGATTGCAGTTTCGACTTGCTCATTCGTTCTTTCCCGTCATCCCCGCGGAGGCGGGGATCCATCTCCCGACGTTGCGACCGGGGATGGGGTTGGAGATGGATTCCCGCCTTCGCGGGAATGACGACCTTAGTAAAGAGGTTCGCTTACGCGACCGGCGCGTCCAGGCCATAGGCGGTATGCAGCACGCGCACCGCCAGTTCGGTCTCATCCTCGTCGATCAGCACCGACACCTTGATCTCGCTGGTGGAGATGGCGAGGATGTTGATCCCGCGATCGGCGAGCGCCTGGAACATGGCCGACGCCACGCCCGCATGGCTCTTCATGCCGACGCCCACGACCGACACCTTCGCCACCTTCGTGTCCGGGATGATCCGGTTGAAGCCGATCACGTCCTTCTGCCCCTCCAGCACGTCCAGCGCGCGCGCCAGGTCCGCGCCCGGCACGGTGAAGGTCACGTCGGTCTCGCCCTTGTCGCGGCCGACATTCTGGATGATCATGTCGACGTTGATCGCGGCATCGGCCAGCGGCCCGAAGATATGCGCCACCGCGCCCGGACGGTCCGGCACGCGGGTCAGGGTGATCTTCGCCTCATTCTTGTCATGGGCGATGCCGGTGATGAGCTGACGTTCCATCTTGTCTTCCTTGAGCTTGGCTTCCAGTTCCTCCTCGCTGACGATCAGCGTGCCGGGGAGGTCGTCCTGCGTGGGATCGTCGAAGGAGGAAAGCACCTGCACGACCACGCCTTCCTTCATGGCGAGGCCGACCGAGCGGGTCTGGAGCACCTTCGCCCCGACCGAGGCCAGTTCCAGCATCTCCTCATAGGTGACGAGGTCCAGCTTGCGCGCCCGCGCCACGATGCGGGGGTCGGTGGTGTAGACGCCGTCAACGTCGGTATAGATGTCGCAGCGATCCGCCTTCAGCGCCGCCGCCACGGCCACCGCAGAGGTATCCGAACCGCCCCGGCCCAAAGTCGAGATGCGGCCATCCTCCATCATGCCCTGGAAACCGGGGATCACCGCCACGGTGCCCGATCCCATCGACGCCAGCAGGTCGACCGTGTCGATCTCCCCGATGCGCGCCTTGGCATGGGCTTCGTTGGTGCGGATCGGCAATTGCCAGCCCAGCCAGCTTCGCGCGTCGACGCCCATCGCCTTCAGCGTCATGGCCAGCAGGCCGCTCGTCACCTGCTCGCCGCTGGCGACGACGACGTCATATTCCGCCGGGTCGTAGAGCGGCGAGGCTTCCTTGCAGAAACCCACCAGCCGGTCCGTCTCGCCCGCCATGGCGGACACGACGACGGCGACTTCATGGCCCTGCTCGACCACATGCTTGACGCGCGCGGCCACGTTGCGAATTCGCTCCATCCCCGCCATGGAGGTGCCGCCGAATTTCATCACGATGCGCGCCATTTGCCTGTCGAGCCTGCCTGCTGAAAAGAAATAAATGCCCCATGGGGGCGCGAAAACGGCGCTCCTATTAGCAGCAGCGGCGAATATGGCAACCTTGGCCGCAAAGCGCATATGGCGCGGAGCGGCGGACGCTGGTAGCAGGACGGTCATGGCGAACACAGCTTCCAGCACCATCGACCCCCGCGAGGCCGCGCATTTCGGCGGCATGGCCGCCGACTGGTGGGATCCCAAGGGCAGCAGCGCCATGCTGCACAAGCTCAATCCCGTGCGGCTGCGCTATATTCGCGACGCTATCGACCGGCACTGGCCGGGGCTTGACCGGAGCTTCCGTCCGCTCGCGGGCAGGCGGGCGCTGGATGTCGGCTGCGGCGCGGGGCTGCTCTCCGAACCGCTGGCCCGCATGGGCGCGGCGCTGACGGCGCTGGACGCGGCGAAGGAGAATATCGCCGTGGCGCGCAGCCATGCCGCCGGACAAGGCCTCGCCATCGACTATCGCGCCACCCCGGTGGAGCAGTTGGAGGAAAGCGGCTTCGACCTCGTCACCTCGATGGAGGTGATAGAGCATGTGGCGGACCCGGCCGCCTTCGTCGCCGCGCTGGCGGAAAAGCTGGCGCCCGGCGGCCTGCTGATCCTCTCCACGCCCAACCGCACGCCGCTGTCCCGGCTGGCCATGATCACCATCGGCGAAAGCGTCGGCGGCATCCCCAAGGGCACGCATGACTGGCATAAATTCATCAATCCGGAGGAACTGACGAAGCTGCTGGAGGATGCAGGCCTGGAAGTCATCGACAGCGCCGGCATCAGCTTCACGCCCGGCAGGGGCTTCATCCTCTCGCCCAACCAGGCAATCGACTATCTGCTGACCGCCCGGCATCGGCAGGGATAAAAGGCGATGGCGGCCGATTCCCGCATCGACGCCTATATTGCCAGACAGGCCGATTTCGCCCGGCCCATCCTCGCCCATCTGCGCGCCCTGATTCACGCCGCCTCGCCGGAAACTGGGCCGGAGATTGGGCCGGAGATTGGGCCGGAGATCGGGGAGACTATGAAATGGAGCATGCCCTTCTTCACCTATCGGGGGCAGAATCTCTGCAACATGGCGGGCTTCCGGCGGCATGTCGCCTTCGGCTTCTGGCATGACAAGATGGCGCGGGCCGGCGCCAGCGATGAAGCCATGGGCCAATTCGGCCGGATCGCCAGTCTGGAGGACCTGCCCGCCGACGCGGAACTGACGGCCTTGCTGGCCAAGGCCATGGCGCTGATCGACGCGGGCGACAAACCCCGCGCCGGGACCAGGGAGGCGCGCGCGCCGCTCCCGCCGCATCCCGCCTTCGCCGCCGCGATAGAGGCCGATCCCGCCGCCGCGGCGATCTGGGCAGGCTTCCCGCCCGGCAAGATCCGCGACTATTGCGAATGGATCAATGAGGCGAAGACCGACGCCACGCGCGACAAGCGCATCGCCCAGGCGATCGAATGGATCGCGGAAGGAAAGGGCCGCAACTGGAAATATGAAAAGCGCTGAGCACTCACCGCCGACGGGTCGACCGGCAAGCCGGAGCGGAAACGAAGGGAACGCGGCGGGGACTAAAAAAGCGTTCCGGGGCTGAACATCGCCCCCATGCCGCGCTCCCCCAAAGGCGCGGCACCTCTCCCACTCTCAGCTTACGGGCTTCGCCACCGCCACCAGCGTCGGTTGCGCATCCGCCGCGGCGTCGTTCGTCGCCGCGCCGGCCGCACCGGGCTGGGTCTTGAGGCTCGCCGCGGCCGACTGAAGCGCGACCGCGGCCGCCTCCAGCGCCGCCGCAGCGGATTGCGGCGTGACGGATTGCGGCGTGACGGGCGCTGCCGTCTCCGCCACTGCCGCCGCCGTTGTCGCCAGCGTCACCGGATCGCTTGCCGGAGCCGCCGCCGCAGCGGCCGTCACTTCACACACATCTCCGACCCCGGCCGGTTTTTCCGAGAAATTCCGGGCCAGCATCGGCAGTTCATTCGCACCGGCGTCGGTCGCCAAGCTCAGCAGCGTGTCGGCCATCTGGCAGAAACCCGCCGTCTGGACGCCATCGCTATGACTATTGGCCAGTCTGGTTATGAAATCATCATAGGCACGCTGTCCGTCAGCTATGCCGTTTTCGCGCATGAAGCGCAGTTTCAACGCATTATTATATTTATCGGCATTTCCCATCTTCTCGTGGAATTTATCGTATTTCGCCGTGATCTCGCTATTGGTCGACCGGCATTTCAGCGATCCCAGCATCAACATGATCTGTAAATCCCTGACTCGCGCCGCTTCGATTTCATAGCCTTGCCAGCACCGTGCCTCCCCCGCAGACGCGGCACCGCCGAAAAAGAGCGCGACAAAGCAACTGGCGGCACCCGCCGCCATCCTCAACCTGGACATGATGGACCTCGCAGAATCGACTGGACCCCGCAAATACAACATTAACATTTTGCCATAAAAATGCCATTAATTATTTGTTGACAGTGACATTAATGACGCATCCGGAAGCATGGCGGAATTGCGTCCTTTCATCGATCTCCGGCGATCAAATGGGTATTTTCCGTTCGGTATTTCATGGCGGGCGGCTTGGACAACCGATTTTGGGTTTGGACAACCGATTTTGGGTGGAGAGCCGTCATTCCCCCTCCGGCAGGCGGGAGGGGGCTAGGGGGTGGGCCGGCGCGACATCAGCGTTGTTTTGCAACGGCTAAGAGTCTGTTTGGAAACGCGCGGAAGATCGCATTTCGAGGCGGCACCAGCCCTCTCCCCCACCCGGCCACCCATATGATGCGGTGCGCCGAAAGGCGCATTTCCAAACAGAGCCGGAAGCTCCCCCGGATCAAGTCCGGGGTCGCGCCCACCCGGACCCGCCCATCCCCCTTGGACGGTTGCGTCATCGCGCAGCGGGGCTAAGGCGGTTGCATGCCGCCCCCATCCCCATCCAACAACCCGCATCGTCCGCTCGCCGCCATCGGCCTGCGGCTGGTCGCGGTGATCTGCCTGTCGGTCATGTTCGTGACGGTCCGGCTGGCCGATGCGCGCGGGGTCCATGTGGTCGAATCGCTGTTCTACCGCCAGGCGCTGGCGCTGCCGGTGGTGTTCGCCTGGATCGCGACCACGACCGGCGCGGGATCGATCCGCACCCGGCGCATCGGCGTCCACGCCACCCGCATGGTCATCGGCATGACCGGCATGCTGCTCAATTTCCTGTCCTACATCCTGCTGCTGCCGGCGGAGGCGGTGACCATCGGTTTCACCATGCCCATCTTCGGCACCCTGTTGTCCGCGCTCATCCTGCGGGAGGCGACCGGCATCCACAGGTGGACCGCGGTGCTCATCGGCTTTCTGGGCGTGATCGTGATGGTCCGGCCGGATGCGGGGCATTTCCCCGCCGTCGGCGTCGCGGTCGCGCTGTCCGCCGCCTTCGTCACCGCCTGCGTCAGCCTGGTCCTGCGCGAACTGGGCCGCACGGAAAGCGCCGGGGTGATCGTCTTCTGGTTCACCCTCCTCTCCCTGCCGCCGCTGGGCGCGGCGATGCTGTTCCACGGGCAGGCCCATGACGCCGCGACATGGGGCCTGCTGCTGCTGATCGGCCTGTCGGGCGGCATCGCGCAGATCTGCATGACCGCCGCCCTGCGCCGGGCGCCCGTTTCCGTGGTGCTGCCGATGGACTACAGCTCCATCGTCTGGACCACGCTGCTCGGCTGGGCGATCTGGGGCAATTGGCCGATGGCGACGACCTGGATCGGCGCGGCGCTGATCGTCGGGAGCGGCCTGTACATCGCTTGGCGCGAACATGTCCGCGCCCCGCCCCCGCCTTCAGCCTAGCAGTTCCGCGTCCAGGCTGATCTCCGCGTTCAGCAGCTTCGACACCGGGCAATTGGCCTTCGCCTTGGCCGCCAGTTCCTGGAAACGGGCCTCGTCCGCGCCGGGGATGGTCGCCTTCAGGCTCAGCCTGCTCGCCGTGATGGCAAAGCCGCCCTCCTGCTGTTCCAGCGTCACGACGGCGTTCGTCTCCATCTTCTCCGCCGTCAGCCCCGCTTCGCCAAGAATCAGGGACAGCGCCATGGTGAAGCAGGATGCATGGGCGGCCGCGATCAGTTCTTCGGGATTGCTGCCCGGCACCCCTTCGAAGCGCGTCGCAAAACCATAGGGATGCGCGTCCAGCGCGCCGCTCTGGGTGGAGATCGCGCCCTTGCCGTCCTTCAGGCCGCCGCTCCATACCGCCGATCCGCTGCGATTGATCTTCATGACCGTCCTCCTGTTCGCCTGCCGTGGGGAACCCGGCCGGTTCCCCATGGTTCATCATCATAACGCGATTTTTTCGCAGGAGAGTGACGATGTCTGACATGGCGAGGGAAAATCATGGCGACCTGATCGCATCCGACCGGGTCGAGGGCACCACCGTCTACAACCGACAGGGGGAGCGGCTGGGCCACATCTCGAACTTCATGGTGGACAAGCGCAGCGGGCAGGTCCGCTATGCCGTGCTGTCCTTCGGCGGCTTCCTGGGCATGGGCAGCGATCATTATCCGCTGCCCTGGTCGATGCTGAACTACGACACGGAAAAGGGCGGCTATGTGGTGGACTTGGCCAAGGACATATTGGACCAGGCGCCCCGCCACCTGCCGGACGAGCGCCCCGATTATGACGACGCCTATGGCCGCAGCGTCTTCCACTATTATGGGCTGATCTACCCCTGGTGAGGAGCGTTCCGGCGGTCCCGGGCTGCGCAAAGGCGGCGCCTCCGCGACCCTTTCGGCTATATGAACCCCAGATGAATCGGGTTGCCCAGATTTCGACACATTTTGTCGCTTGCCTATTGTCTACCAGATGAATAGAATTAACTCTCCCTCGACAATAGGACGAGGATTTGACCATGGAGCGATTCGGACATTCGGGAGATGCGCGCCAGCCGGTCGTGCTGACCATCCCCGGTCTCAACAATAGCGGGCCGGGCCATTGGCAGACGCTGTGGGAAGAAACGCGCGGCGATTGCGAGCGGGTCGATCTGGGAAGCTGGGCCAGCCCCAACCGCAACAGCTGGGTCACGCGGCTGGACGCGGCGATCCGGGCGGCGGACGGGCCGATCGTGCTGGCCGCGCACAGCCTGGGCTGCCTGGCCGTCGCATGGTGGGGCGCTTTGCAGAGCCAGGCCTATGGCTGGCCGGTGACGGGCGCGCTGCTGGTGGCGCCGCCCGATTGCGACCGCATGGAAACGCCGGAGACGATCGGCGGCTTCGGCCCCACGCCCCGCGCCCAACTGCCCTTTCCCTCGATCGTCGTGGCGAGCCGCAACGATCCCTATATCTTCTTCGAACGCGCCCACAGCATCGGCAAGAATTGGGGCAGCAGCTTCGTCGACGCCGGCTATTGCGGCCACATCAACGCGGAATCGGGCCTGGGCGAATGGCGCTTCGGCCAGGCGCTGCTGGAAAAACTGATCGACAATGCGCATGAGCAGGCCTCTGCAATGCGCCAGTTACGCCCCGCCATCCCGCTGGCGCATCAGGAGCGGCGATGGGCGGCGCTGCAGGTCAACGGCTGAAGTTATCGCATCGTTTCCGCGGAAAACCGGCCCTTCGACAGACTTTTCGCACGATGCTTCCGGGGCGCGACAAGAGAAACTTGAGCGCCCCTTATATTTGCTTTTTTGTCTATCAATATAGTTGAGATAAAGAGCGGCTAAGAGGTGTTTATGAGTGAAAACCGATCCATTGAATTCGCCCGCAACGGCCGCAGCGACGGGCAGCGCCACGACATCGCCGCCAGCATCGAAAAGGTGCGCAGCGTGCTGGAGGCGCTTCGTTTCGGGTCCGTCACGCTGACCGTGCACGACGCGCGCGTCGTGCAGATCGACGTGACGGAAAAGACGCGCCTCACCGCCTGAAGCAATAGCGGGGGCGCAAGGAAGATTCAGGGTTGCTGAACAAGGCCTGCAACAAGGGGCCGAATAACAGGTGGCAAGGGGTGGGCCACATTTTCCATTCCCAGACCAACGGCTTTGAGCGGACCACCGCAGAGGCCGCGATCAACATTCACCGGACATCCGGAAGGGGAATTACCATGATTGCGCGTTTTCTGTGGCTCGCCGGCGTGGCGAGCGCATCCATCATTGCGTCCAACGCGTCCGCGCAGGACGCGCCCCAGCCCGCCGCGGACAATAGCGAAAGCGCCGAACAAGCCACCGGCCGGGGCGAAGTGATCATCGTCACCGCCCGCCGCCGCGCCGAAACCGCGCAGGAAGTGCCGCTGGCGATCTCCGTCATCCGGGGCGACAGCATAGAGGCGACCGGCAATTTCAACGTCGTGAAGCTCCAGCAACTGGCGCCGACGCTTCAGGTCTACACCACCAATCCGCGCAACACGTCGGTCAACATCCGCGGCCTGGGCGTTCCCTTCGGCCTGACCAGCGACGGGTTCGAACAGGGCGTCGGCATCTATGTCGACGACGTCTATAACAGCCGCGTCGCCGCCGCGACCTTCGACTTCCTGGACGTCGCCCAGGTCGAAGTGCTGCGCGGCCCGCAGGGCACGCTCTACGGCAAGAACACCACGGCGGGCGCGATCAACATCACGACCAACCAGCCGACCTTCGATTTCGAAGGGCGCGCCGAACTGACGGTCGGCAACCTCAACTACAAGCAGGCGAAGGCCGCCATTTCCGGCCCGCTGTCGGACACCGTCGCCGCCCGCATCGCGGTGGCCGCGACCAGCCGCCGGGGCACGCTGTACAATGTGACGAGCCAGCGCTGGATCAACGAGCAGGACAATCTGGGCATTCGCGGCCAATTGCTGTTCAAGCCCAACGACGATTTCAGCATCACTTTGTCGGGCGACTACAGCAAGCAGGACCCGGAATGCTGCGGCACCGTGTTCGTGCGCGTCGGCACGACCCAGCGGCCGATCACGCGCCAATATGATGAGTTGGTCAAGGCGATCAACGCCAATCCCAACCCCGCCTTCCCCGGCCGCAACTATGCGGTGCCCAGCCGCAATCCCTATGACCGGCTGACCGACCTCGACAGCAGCCTGAACGCGGGCAACAAGATCGGCGGCGTATCGGCGCGGATCAAATGGGATGTCGGCCCCGGCACGCTGACCTCCGTCACCGCCTGGCGCTTCTGGGACTGGAAGCCGGAGAATGACCGCGACTTCACCGGCCTGTCGATCGTGTCCAAATCGCAGAACCCTTCGCAGCAGGACCAGTATAGCCAGGAATTCCGCTATAATTACGAAAGCCAGAAGATCGACTTCGTGGTCGGCCTGTTCGGCTTCAAGCAGCGGATCGACACCCAGGGCACCGAACAGCAGGGCGCGGACGCCAGCCGCTGGAGCCTGACCGGCGCGAATGCCGGGAATCCGAGCATCCTGCAAGGGCTGACCGCCAGCAACACGCAATGGCTCAAGAGCACCAGCGCGGCGCTGTTCGGCCAGCTAAGCTGGAAGGTGACCGACGCCCTCACCATCCAGCCCGGCGCCCGCCTGAACTACGACAAGAAGTCGGGCTTCTATCAGCGGATTGTCACGAACGGCCAAGGCCAGGCCATTTCGTGCGTCACGACGCCGGGCAACCCCCTACCGCCGGTGCTGGCGGCCCAGTGCGGCGTCTACCAGCCGCAGATCAGCGCCCCTTCGGACAGCGCCTGGAATTTCACCTACGACTTCAACGTCAATTACAAGATCGCGCAGGACATCCTGGCCTATGCGACCTATGCCAAGAGCTTCAAGACGCTGGGCATCAACCAGAACGGCTTGCCGCTCAACGCCGACAATACAGTGAATTTCGATGCGGGCACGGTGAAGCCTGAGTCAGTCAACCACTATGAAATCGGCCTCAAGACCCAATTCTGGAACCGCCGCGCCACCTTCAACCTCACCGCCTTCCGCACGGAGATCAAGAATTTCCAGGCGACGGTGAATGGCGGCCAGTTCGGCACGGTGCGCGGCTACCTCGCCAATGCGGAAAAGGTGCGGTCGCAGGGCATAGAGGCGGACTTCAAGGTCGTCGTCAGCGATCGCTTCACCGCCTATGCGAACGGCGCTTACACCGACGCCAAGTACAAGAAGTTCACCAATGCCCCCTGCCCGCCCGAACTGTCCGGGGGCACGTTGCAGCCGGCCAATCAGCCCGCCGATTATTCCAATGCGGGTGTTCCCAACACCCTCAGCCCGCGGGCATGCGACATCTCCGGCGACCGCCTGCCCGGCGTGTCGAAATGGGCCTTCTCCTACGGCGCGGAATATAACATTCCGGTCACGCTGCTGGACAAGGATGGCCAGCTCTATCTGGGCGTCGACGGCAATTACCGCTCGCACTGGAATTCCAACGCCTCGCCGTCCATCTACACGGAGGTTAAGGGCTATGCGCTGACCAACTTCCGCGCCGGTTTCCGGGGCGAAGGGTTCGACATCTTCGGCTGGGTCCGCAACGCCTTCGACGTGAACTATATCGAAAATCTCCAGGTCGCGCCGGGCAATACCGGCCTGATCGCCGGCCAGCCCGGCGACCCGCAGACCTGGGGCGGAACGATCAAATTCTCCTTCTGACCTTTTGAAAGAGGTTCACCCCTGCGGGGAGCGGCACGGCCCTGTCGCTCCCCGTATTTTTCGGGTTCGATGTCAGGATGACGTGCTCCTGCGCAGGCAGGAGCCCAGTTCGGACGGTGCGATGATCCACTAAGGACGGGACTGGGCTCCTGCCTGCGCAGGAGCACGTCACTTCCAACATATCGCCCGATTTGCGCCCGCCGCCGCTCTACGGTAGAGCGCAGCCATGTCCACGACCTTCACGCTCGACACCTCGACCAGCCGCGCCAATCCCACGCCCGTGCCGATGAAGCGCCTGACCGTGCCCGCCATCCAGCGCCGCAAGGCCGGGGGCAGGACGGAACAGCCGCTGGTGATGCTGACCGCCTATACGGCGCGGCAGGCGCAACTGCTCGACCCGCATTGCGACATGCTGCTGGTGGGCGATTCGCTGGGGCAGGTGATCTACGGCCTCCCCTCCACCCTGGCCGTCACGCTGGACATGATGATCGCCCATGGCGCGGCCGTGGTGCGGGGCAGCTATCACAGCGTCGTGCTGGTCGACATGCCCTTCGGCAGCTACGAAGCCTCCCCGCAACAGGCCTTCGCCAGCGCCAGCCGCGTCATGGCCGAAACCGGCTGCGCGGGCGTGAAGCTGGAGGGCGGCGCGGCGATGGCCGAAACCATCGCCTTCCTCAGCCAGCGCGGCATTCCCGTGATGGCGCATATCGGCCTCACCCCGCAGGCGGTGAACGCGCTGGGCGGCTATGGCGCGCGCGGCAAGAGCCGGGAGGAGCATGACAAGATCGTCTCCGACGCCCGCGCCGTGGCGCAGGCGGGCGCCTTCGGCATGGTGCTGGAGGGGGTGATGGAGGAGATCGCCGTCACCGTCACCGACAGCGTCGACGTGCCGGTGATCGGCATCGGCGCATCGGCCCATTGCGACGGGCAGGTCTTGGTGGCGGAGGACATGCTGGGCATGTTCGAACGGGTGCCCCGTTTCGTGAAACGCTACGAAAATATCGCGGAAACCATCGGCAACGCCGCCGCCCAATATGCGGCGGATGTCCGGAACCGGCACTTTCCGACCGAAGATCAGGTCTATCGGCCCAAAAAGTGAGTTGCGCGGGAAGCCCGCGCCGCTAAAGATCGCGCCTTCCGCGTGCCTTTTCTGACGAATTTCTGGAGACCCAAGTGGCCCTGACGCCGCAAAATAGCGAAGCCTTCATGCGCGAGGTGGACGAGGCCGTTCGGCAGGACCAGTTGCTGACCTTCTGGCAGCGCTTCGGCCGCTGGATCGTGGCGGCGGTGATCATCGGCCTCGCGGCCTTCGCCGGCTGGCTTTATTGGCAGCATTACACGAAGACGCAATCGCAGGCCGTGTCGGAGGAAATGGACAAGGCGATTTCCACGGCAATCGGCGGCGGCGCTCCGGACGCGAAGGAATTGGACAAGCTGACCCAGGCCAGCCAGCCCGGCTTCCGCGCCTCCGCCCTGCTGGTGAAGGCGGGCACGGCGGCGCGCAAGGGCGACAGCAAGGTCGCCATCGCCGCCTATAAGGCGATGGCCGACGACGCTTCGCTCGACCGGCCCTATCGCGATCTGGCGCTGATCCGCCAGACCACGCTGGAGTTCGAAACCCTCCAGCCGCAGCAGGTGGTCGACCGGCTGAAGCCCCTTGCCGTGGAGGGCGCGCCCTGGTTCGGCAGCGCCGGGGAACTGGTCGCGATCGCCTATATGAAGATGCGCAAGCCCGACCTCGCCGGGCCGCTGTTCGCCGCCATGGCGAAGGACAAGGACGTGCCCCAGTCGATCCGTTCGCGCGCGCGACAGATGGCGGGCTTATTGGGTGTGGATGCAGTCGAAACGCCGGTCGCGGCGGGACAGGAATGATTGGGCGCATGGGAATGCACAGCATGACGAAATTTTCGGGCGCCGGTCGCGCCGTGACCGTTGCCATGATGATCGCCCTGCTTGCGGGATGCGGCATTGTCGGCGGCAAGAAGGGCGGCCCCAAGACCCCGGTGGTCGGCAAGCGCACCTCGATCCTCAGCAATGAGCAGGGGGTGGAGGTCGACCCGACGCTGGCCGACGTGCCCGTGACCCTGCCCGAACCCTATGTGAACGACCAATGGTCGCAGCCGGGCGGCAGCCCCGCCAAGACCATGGGCAATCTGGCGCTGGGCGCTTCGCCCGCGCGGGCCTGGACCGTGTCCATCGCGGGCAGCACGCCGCAGGCCCGCCTCGCCTCCGCCCCGGTGGTGGTGGGCGGCAAGCTCTATGTGATCGACGCCGATGCGCGGGTGATCGCGTTCGACGCGAACAGCGGCGCGAAGCTGTGGCAGACCCCGCTCCCCGCCGCGGGCAGCGGCCGCGCCCTGTTCGGCGGCGGCGTCAGCGTCGTCGACGGAAAACTCTATGCCAGCACCGGCATCGGCGATGTCGCGGCGATCGACGCGAACACAGGCGCCATCCTGTGGAAGAAGCGCCCCGGCGGCCCGCTGCGCGGCGCGCCGACGCTGGCCAACGGCCATGTCTATGTGATGGGGCAGGACAACCAGATCTTCGCCCTCAACCAGAGCGACGGCGAAGTGCAGTGGACCGACAGCGGCACGCTGCAAGTCACCGGCATCTTCGGCGTGGCCGCCCCGGCCGCCGCGCAGGGCACGGTGATCGCGGGTTACAGTTCGGGCGAACTCACCGCCTATCGCTATGAAAATGGCCGGACGCTGTGGGGCGACGCCCTGTCGCGCACCAGCATCTCGACCGCCGTGGCGACGCTGACCGACATCGACGCCGATCCGGTGATCGACCGGGGCCGGGTCTTCGCCATCGGCCAGGGCGGCCGCATGGCCAGCTACGAACTGGTGAGCGGCCAGCGGCTCTGGGAAATCAACATTGCGGGCATCTCCACCCCCTCGGTCGTGGGCGAATGGGTGTTCGCGGTGACGAGCGACGCGAAGCTGCTCTGCGTCGCCCGCGCCACCGGCAAGATCCGCTGGATCAGCCAGCTTCGCCGCTGGGAAAAGGAAAAGAAGAAGGACAAGGCGATCCGCTGGACCGGCCCGGTGCTGGCGGGCGGGCGGCTGGTGCTGGTGTCGACCCATGGCGACCTCAACTATGTCGATCCGGCGACCGGCAATATACAGGCCCAAATCGATCTGGACCGGTCGATGTCGCTGTCGCCGGTGGTCGCGAACAACACGCTCTATATCCTGGCGGATGACGGCAAGCTGACGGCGTTTCGCTGACGCCATCGATGATGTTAGTAACCGTGCTCCTGCGAAGGCAGGAGCCCAGTCCAAGCGTTGGAACTGGGCTCCTGCCTTCGCAGGAGCACTCATAGTTTAAAGGAATAGGGCCTCTCATGCTGCCCACCGTTGCCATCGTCGGACGCCCCAATGTAGGCAAGTCCACCCTTTTCAACCGGCTCGTCGGCAAGAAGCTGGCGCTGGTCGACGACCAGCCCGGCGTGACCCGCGACCGGCGGGAGGGGCAGGCGAACCTGCTGGGCGTCGATTTCACCATCATCGACACCGCCGGTTATGAGGATGAAGACCCGCAGACCCTGCCCGGCCGCATGCGCATGCAGACGCAGGCGGCGGTGGAAAATGCCGATGTCGCGCTGTTCGTCGTCGACGCCCGCGCCGGAATCACCCCGCTGGACGAGGAAATCGCCCGCTGGCTGCGCGAGGGCGACGCCCCGGTCGTGCTGATGGCCAACAAGGCGGAGGGCAAGGCGGGCGACGACGGCGTGATGGAGGCGTTCAGCCTGGGCCTGGGCGACCCCGTCCCCTTTTCCGCCGAACATGGCCAGGGCTTGGCCGACCTGTTCCAGGCGCTGCTCCCCTATATCGACCGCGAGGAGGAGGAAGAGGAGGAAGGCGAACCGGACGAGGCCGATTTCGAATCCGCGCCGCTGAAACTCGCCATCGTCGGCCGCCCCAATGCGGGCAAGTCGACCCTGATCAACCGCCTGCTGGGCGAGAACCGCCTTCTGACCGGCCCCGAAGCAGGCATCACCCGCGACAGCATCGCCGTCGACTGGCAATGGACCGACCCGGACGGCAACGAACGCCCCGTCCGCCTGATCGACACGGCGGGCATGCGCAAGCGCGCCAAGGTGCAGGACAAGCTGGAAAAGCTGGCGGTTTCGGACGGCCTGAACGCTGTGAACTTCGCCGAAGTGGTGGTGCTGCTGCTCGATTCCACCCGCGGGCTGGAGGCGCAGGATCTGCGCATCGCCGACAAGGTGATCGAGGAAGGCCGCGCCCTCGTCGTCGCGCTCAACAAATGGGACACGGTGGAAAACGGCTCGGCCCTCTATCAGGGCATCAAGCAGGCGCTGTCCGACGGCCTTGCGCAGATACGCGGCGTGCCGATCATGACCGTCTCCGCCGCCACCGGCAAGGGGCTGGACGACCTGATCCGCGTCGCCTTCGAAACCCGCACCGCCTGGTCGCAGCGCGTATCGACCGGCATCCTCAACCGCTGGTTCGAACGCGCGCTGGAGGCGAATCCGCCCCCCGCCCCCGGCGGCAAGCGGATCAAGCTGCGCTACATCACCCAGAACAAGACCCGTCCCCCGACCTTCGTGCTGTTCGGCACGCGGCTGGACGAATTGCCGGAAAGCTACCGCCGCTATCTGGTGAACGGCATCCGCAAGGAACTGGGATTCGGCGCCGTGCCGGTGCGGCTGACGCTGCGCAGCGCCAAGAACCCCTATGCCACAAAGTGAAGCGGCGCATATCGACGCCAGGGGCATGAAATGCCCGTGGCCCGCGCTGCGCGTGGCGCGGGCGATGCGATCCGCCGACGCCGTGACGATCCAGGCTGACGATCCCGTCGCGGCCAAGGAACTGGAGGCGCTGGCGAAGCAACAGGGTTGGGCCTTCACGGCAAAGGCGCCGCATCTCTTCGCTCTTGCTCGGTCGCTTTGACGATCCCACCCGACTTAACCCCCTATTTACGCTCCTCTTCTATATTCCCCACGGCAGAGCAGGGAGTGTCAGGGTGTCATATCAAGAGGCCGAACTGGTCAATTGGACGGAGTTTGCCAAATCCCGTTCGGAGCTGGGCGCCGCCTTCCTCCGGATCCTGGGCTATTTCCGCGAGGACGGCGAAAAGGCGATCGGCGCCATCGAGGAGGCCTTTCGCGCCCGCAACGCCGCCGCGCTGGTCGCGCCGGCCCACAAGCTGAAGGGCGAGTCGGCCCAGTTCGGCGCCTATCGGCTCAGCGCCATGGCCGAGAAGATCGAAATGGTCGCCCGCCGTTGCGTCGAAAGCCGGGAAGGCCCGGATGAATTGATCGAGGATGTGGTCGCGCTGCGGCCCTGCTTCACAGAGACGATGGCGCTGCTCGACCGCGACGCCAACCCGCTGGTGGCGCGCCGGCCGCAGGGTTTCGGCCGCCGCATCGACAGTCCGGCCCAGGGATTCGGTCGCGCCGCCGGCTGAATGCTCGGGCCGTTATTTGCGGGCGTTAGGCGCGCCGTGCGCCTGCTGAGGCAGGAGCGCGCAAAGTTTCCCGAAGACCTCCGCATTCCATCCGCCCCGAACCGGCATTGAAATGGAACGAGTCCGCCCCCCATATTCGGCCATGACCCGTTTCTCCGTCCTGGACCTCGTTCCCGTCAACGAAGGCGGCACCGTCGGCGAAGCGCTTGGCCGCGCCGCCGACTTTGCCGCCCATGCCGAAAGCCTTGGCTTCCACCGCTATTGGGTGGCGGAGCATCATGGCATGCCGGGCATCGCGTCGGCCGCAACGGCCGTGGTGCTGGCGCATATCGGACGGGCGACCGACCGCATCCGCATCGGCGCGGGCGGCATCATGCTGCCCAATCATGCGCCGCTGCTGATCGCGGAGCAGTTCGGCACGCTGGCGGCGCTCTTTCCCGGCCGCGTCGACCTCGGCCTTGGCCGCGCTCCCGGTTCCGACCAGCGCGTGGCCCAGGCCATGCGGCGGACGCTGTCCGGCGGCCCGGACGAATTTCCCCGCGACGTGATGGAATTGCAGGCCTATTTCGCCGGCGACGCGCGCCTCGGCTTCCAGGCGACCCCCGGCGCGGGCGAGGACGTGCCGCTCTGGGTTCTGGGTTCCAGCCTCTATGGCGCGCAACTCGCCGCCGCGCTAGGCCTGCCCTACGCCTTCGCCTCGCACTTCGCGCCCGGCGCGCTGGACGAGGCCGTCGCCATCTACCGCCGCGATTTCCAGCCCTCTGCGCAGCTTGCTCATCCCTATGTGATGGCGGGCTACAATGTCTTCGCAGCCGACACGGCGGAGGAGGCGCGGCTGATCGCCACCTCCATGCAGCAGGCCTTCGTGCGCCTGCGCACCGGCCGGCCGGGCAAGCTGCAACCACCCGTCGCCGGCTATTATGAAAGCCTGCCGCCGCAGGCGCAGGCGATGCTGGCCGATGTGCTGAGCGCTTCCACCATCGGCACCCAGGCCGATGTCGAGCGCGACCTGGCCGCCTTCATCCGCCGCACCCAGGTGGATGAGGTCATCATCGGCGGCCAGATCCATGATTTCGAGGCGCGCAAGCGCAGCCTGGAGATCGCCATGGCGGCGGCCGGTCGAGTGGCGTCAGGCAGCCATCAGGCGGCCGCCGCTCAATAGCTTCGCCAGCCCCGGCGCGGCGCGGCTGAGCAGTGATCCCAACAGGATCACCGCGACCAGCACCAGCAGCGGCTGCACCAGCAGATAGGCAGGATAAAAGGGCGATCCCAGCTTGCCGAACACCACCCCCAGCACCGGCCCGCCCAGCCAGATCAGGATGAGGTGGGAGCAGAAGAGGAAAAAGGCGAAGGGCTCGATCCGCAGCAGCATGCCCCGCGCCGCGCTGGCCGCCAGCGACCAGGCGAAGCGCCAGAAGAACAGCGCCGCCGCGACCCGCACCGCCATGTCCAGCGTCGCCGCGCCGATGCCCGGCGGCAACACGCCCGGATGCAGGGACATATAGAGCTGCGCGCTCATCAGCAGCGCAAAGGGCGCCGCCGCCGCCGTCCAGGGCAGCGCAGCCACCCGGTCGGCCAGCCCCTCGCGCCGCGCCACGATGCCCATGATGAAGAAGAACAGGATGGAGGCGCGCATCAGCACCGGCGGCCCCCATCCCATGATCTGGCACAGCGCCGCCATCGCCGCCACCGCGCCCAACGCCCAGCCCGGCAGGCGAACGAACAGGGGCGCGGCCAGCATGCACAGGAACAGGTCGCGCAGGAACGGCATCTGCACGTTGATGTCGGGATTGCGGCTGACGATGAACAATTCCTGGAACATCCAGCCGGTGGACGATGGCACCGGCGCCGACAGGCCCAGCGCCCAGGCCGCGCCGGACACGAACAGGATCGCCAGCGCATTCCACAGGATCATCGGCAGCAGGATCGTCCGCACCTTCCGCCCGACATGGCGCAGCCAGTCATGGGTCCGCGACGACCCCTCCACCAGCCAGCCGGAAATCAGGCCCAGCAGGGGCACGGCGCTGCGCCCGAAAACCTCCATCAGGCCCCAGCGCAGGCTGTCCTGCGCCGTGCCCCTCAGGCTTTCCAGGTCATGGCCGTTCAGGCCCGTCCAGGCATGGACGTACACCACACCCAATATGCAGATCACCCGCGCGATGGAAATCGCGTCGGACCGCCGGGCCGCATCGGTCGTCAGCACCCGGGACACAGGATTTTCCCGATTTCCGGCCGATGTTTCAAAAGCCAAGCCTGACACGCATTTCCTCTGACCATCGCGGCGCGGGCCTGGCCGCACCTTCAACATGGGCGAGGGATAAGCAGATTCTTTACCAGTCGCCGGTTAAATCGATCCGACGTGCCGGAATCCCGTCCGGTCGAGGGGAAAAACAGGTTCATGACCCAGATGCACGGTGCAGACCATTTCGCAGGCGCGCAGCCGCATGCCTTCCAGCCTCCGGCCGACGCCATGGGGATGGTCTTCCAGATCGCCGGGTCCAGTTCGCAATTGATCATCGACGCCACGCGCATCGCCGCGCTGTCGCGCGATCCCGATCCTTCGCTCGCCATGGCGGGGCAGGTCGGCAGCCAGGTGAAGATGCGCGTCGGCCATGTCTGGCTGATCGCCAGCGTCCGCGCCATGGCCATGGATCGGCAGGACAGCAACAACATCATCGTCGACATCGACTTTCTGGGCGAAGGCGATGAGGAGAAGCTGACGGGGCGCATCTACCGCTTCCGCCGGGGCGTCACCCGTTATCCCACGCCGGGGACGGAGGTCTATCCGGTGTCGAGCGCGGACATGCAGCAGATCTATTCGGCCGACGACCGCCCCCATGTGCAGATCGGCACCGTCTATCCCACGTCCGACACCCGCGCCGCGCTTTATGTCGATTCGATGCTGGGCAAGCACTTCGCGCTGCTGGGTTCGACCGGCACCGGCAAGTCGACCAGCGCCGCCCTCATCCTGCACCGCATCTGCGACCTGTCGCCGCAGGGGCATATCGTGATGATCGATCCCCATGGCGAATATGGCGCCGCCTTCCAGCACAATGGCGCCGTCTATGACGTCAACAACCTGGCCCTCCCCTATTGGCTGATGAATTTCGAGGAGCATTGCGAGGTGTTCGTCACCTCCGAAGGCTCCGAGCGGACGGTGGATTGCGACATCCTCGCCAAATGCCTGCTGGCCGCGCGGTCGAAGAACCGGCTGGCGGAGAGCATCGGCCGGCTGACCGTCGATTCGCCCGTCCCCTATCTGCTGTCGGACCTTACCAACATCCTCCAGAACGAGATGGGGAAGCTGGACAAGGGCACCGGATCGCTGCCCTATATGCGGCTCAAGACCAAGATCGACGAGATCAAGAGCGATCCGCGCTACAGCTTCATGTTCTCCGGCATGCTGGTCGCGGATTCGATGCAGGAATTCATCGCCAAGATCTTCCGCCTGCCCTCCGGCGGCAAGCCGATCTCGATCATCGACGTGTCGTCCATGCCGTCCGACATCACATCCGTGGTGGTGTCGGTTCTGTCGCGGCTGGTGTTCGACTATGCGCTGTGGGCGCGCGACGAGCCGCAACGCCCGATCCTGCTCGTCTGCGAGGAAGCGCATCGCTACATCCCCAGCAGCACCAGCGGCGGCGGCCAGGCCGTGCGCCGCATCCTGGAACGGATCGCCAAGGAAGGCCGCAAATATGGCGTGTCGCTGGGCCTCATCACCCAGCGTCCGTCGGACCTGGCCGAAGGCGTGCTGTCGCAATGCGGCACGATCATCTCGATGCGCCTCAACAACGACCGCGACCAGGCCTTCGTGAAGGCCGCCATGCCCGAAGGCGCGCGCGGCTTCCTCGATTCCATCCCCGCCCTGCGCAACCGGGAGGCGATCATCTGCGGCGAAGGCGTCGCCGTCCCGATCCGCGTGGCGCTCGACAATCTGGAGGAGGAGCGGCGTCCAGCCTCGGGCGATCCGAGCTTCACGGAACTCTGGCGCCAGTCCGGCGGCGAAGCGGACATCCTCGACCGCACGATCACGCGCTGGCGCAGCCAGGGCCGGTAAGCGATTATCCCGCCGGGACGATCCTTCCGGCTGGCTCGCTCTCCGCATTGATACTTTCGCGGCACTCCTCTTCGTCCACGGGGACGAGCAGCTTCGCCTTGCGCCACCCGCCCTGCAGGTAAACCAGGCCGGCCAGCAGGAAGGACGACGCCGACCCTGCGGGAAAGCTCAGCCACAATGCGTCCGCCCCCAGATGCGGATAGCCCAGATGGTAGAAGCCCAGCCGCACCGCGAAGAGGGTGAAGACCAGGATCAGCAGCGGTCGCACCACCACGCCATTGGCCCGCATCACGCCGAACAGGATCATCGTCCCGCCGAACAGCACGAAGCTCCAGCTCGCCAGGAGCTGCATGTGCCAGGCGGCGGCGATGGCGGCTTCGTTCCGTCCCAGGAACAGCGCCAGCAGCGGCGCGTGGAACAGCAGGATCACCGCCACCATCATGCCGGTGATCAGCAGCAGATAACCCATGCCATATCCGGTGATCCGGCCGATCCGGTCCCATCGTCCCGCGCCGATATTCTGCGCCGCCATGGCGCTGACCGCCGCGCCCATCGCCATGGCCGGCATCTGGAGATAGGTCCAGATCTGCTGGGCCGCGCCATAGGCCGCGGTGACCAGAAACCCCTCCCGGTTGACGAGGCCGATCATCACCAGCCCTGACGCGGACATGACGATCATCTGCAATCCCATGGGCAACCCCTTGCCGAACAGGACGCGCATCTGGTCCGGCGCGGGGCGGAGATAAGCCAGTTCCCGCCCGCGCAGGCGCAACGGCAGATCCTTCGCATAGGTGTAAAGGACAAGGCCGATCAGGCTGACGACGCCCGCCGCCGCCGTTGCCGCGGCCGACCCGCCTATGCCCATCGCCGGGATCGGCCCCAGGCCCAGGATCAGCACCGGGTTCAGGACCAGGTCGACGCCCACGCTGACGAACATGAAGATCAGCGGCGTCCGCGCATCGCCCGTCCCGCGCAGGCCCATCATCATCATGACGCTGAGCAGAGAGGCGGGCATGGCGACGAAGATCACCCGCAAATAGACGAGCGCCAGGTCGAACGCCTCCGCCGGGGTCGCCAGCAGCCGCAGCAAGGCGGGCGCGCCGATCCAGCCGCCGGTCGCCACGACCAACCCCAGCAGGGTGCAAAAGCCGACGGCCGATCCGAACGCCCGGCGCGCCGCGTCCAGGTCGCCCCGTCCCACCGCCTGCGCGATCATCACCGTCGACGCCATGCCGAAGCCGAAGACGACGGAGAACATCAGGAACATGGTGATGTTCGCATTGGCCGTCGCCGCCAGCGCCTGCGCGCCCAGGAAACGGCCGACCCATATGGCGTTGATCGATCCGTTCAGCGACTGGAGGATGTTGGACGCCAATGTCGGGATGGCGAACAGCAACAGGGCCGATGCGATCGGCCCCTGCGTCAGATCCCTGCCGCGCCATTCCCGTGCAACCATGCGTCCCCCTTTTCGGATGGAAACCGGGGCGACCACCCATCGTCCCCGGTTCTTTCTCGGCGCGCCCCGGCCGACGTACCTGCGATCAGGCGAGTCGTTCCAGCGCAGCCTTCAATCTTTCCGCCTCGGCCGCCTTTTCGGCATGATCCTCCCGCGCCTTGGCGACGGCCTCCGGCTTGGCCTTTTCGACGAAGCTCGGATTGGAAAGACGACCGGACAGCGAATCCCGTTCCTTCTCCGCGCCGGCAAGCGCCTTGGCGAGCCGCGCCTTCTCCGCTTCGATGTCGATCACGCCTTCCAGCGGCAGGATGAAGGTCGCCTCGTCGACCACGATCTGCGCCGCGCCGCCGGAGACGCTGTCCCCGAAGGACAGGCTTTCCACCCTGCCCAGGCGCGCCAGTGCGGCCCCCTGGCGGTCGATGCGGCGGCGGGTTTCATCCGACGCGCCGTGCACGACCACGCCCAGCTTCGCGCCCGGCGGCACGTTGAGTTCGGTGCGGGCCGTGCGCATCGCGCCGATCAGGCGGATCAGCCAATCGATCTCCGCCTGCGCCTCGCTGTCCACGGCATGAAGCGCCTGCGGCCAACGCGCGACGATCAGTTCGTTTTCCCGCGTCCCGGTCAGATTCCATAACTCTTCGGTAATGAACGGCATGAAGGGATGCAGCATCACCAATATCTGGTCGAACGCCCAGCCCGCGACCGCTCTCGTTTCTTCATCCATCGAGCCTTTGGTCAACTCGATATACCAGTCGCAAAACTGGTCCCAGACGAAGTGGTAGATGGCGTTGGCCGCCGCGTCGAAGCGCAGTTCGGCCATGGCGATGTCGATCGCCTGCACGGTCGCCACCGTCTCCGCGACGATCCAGCGATTGACCGGCGCTTCAGCATGGGGCGCTTCGTGGCTGGTAGCGGCGGCGACGCCGTTGGATTGCAGGAAACGCGCCGCGTTCCACAGCTTCGTCGCGAAGTTGCGATAGCCCTCGACGCGCTTCTCATCCATCTTCACGTCGCGGCCCTGGCTTTCCATCGCCGCCATGAAGAAACGCAGCGCATCCGCGCCGAACCTGTCGATCAGGCCCAGCGGATCGACGACATTGCCCTTGGACTTGGACATTTTCTGCCCGTCGGCGGCGCGCACCAGGCCGTGCAGATAGAGCTTGCGCCAGGGCACGTCACCCATGAACTCCATGCCCTGCATCGCCATGCGCGCATCCCAGAAGAACAGGATGTCGAAGCCGGAGATCAGCAGGTCATTGGGATAATGGCGCTTGAGCGTCTCCGTCTCGTCCGGCCAGCCCAGCGTGCCGAAGGGCCAGAGGGCGGAAGAGAACCAGGTATCCAGCACATCGGGGTCGCGATAGAGAACGGCTTTCGCAGGATGATGTCCGATTTCCGCCGCTTCGGTCCGGGAACCGGCAATGACGATCTCGACGCCGTCGCCATAACATTCCCGCGCTTGAGCGAGCATTTCCTCCTCGTTTTCCGCAACGAAGATGTGGGTGCCGAGCGAAGGAACGATAGCCCCGTTATTGGTATGGGGTCCAAACCACGCCGGAATCCGATGCCCCCACCAAAGCTGGCGCGACACGCACCAGGGCTGGATATTCTCCATCCAGTTGAAGAAGGTCTTTTCCCATGTCTTGGGCACGATCTCGATCCGCCCGTCGCGCACCGCCTGCATCGGCGCGAACGCCAGCTTCTCCGCATCGACATACCATTGGTCGGTCAGCCACGGCTCGATCACCACGCCCGAACGGTCGCCAAAGGGCGTCTGGATGGTGCGCGGCTCGGCATCGGCGACGACCTCCTCGCCCTCCTTGTTCTTGGTGACGTGCGGAACCAGCAGGCCAAGCGCCTTCATCTCCGCCACCACCAGCTCGCGCGCGCCGTCCACGCCGTCCTTGCGGAAGCGGTGCAGGCCCAGGAACCGCTCCGGGATCAGCCCGTCGGCGGTCTGGACCACATTGGCGTCGGCGTCGAACATGTTGAGCATGTCGGCTGCCTTGAAGCCCGCCCGCCTGCCCACTTCGAAATCGTTGAAGTCGTGCCCCGGCGTGATCTTGACCGCGCCCGACCCCAGTTCCGGATCGGCATGCTCGTCAGCCACCACCCTGATCCGGCGGCCCGTGATCGGCTGGAGGATGTCCTTGCCGATCACATCCCTGTAGCGCGGGTCTTCAGGGTGAACCGCGACCGCCATGTCGGCCAGCATCGTTTCCGGCCGCGTGGTCGCGACGACGATATGGTCCGCGCCATCGGCCAGGCGAACGCCGTCGGCCAGCGGATAGCGGAAATGCCAGAAGCCGCCCTTCACCTCCTGCGTCTCCACCTCCAGATCGGAAATGGCCGAGCGGAAGCGCGGGTCCCAGTTCACCAGCCTCTTGTCGCGATAGAGCAGGCCGCGCCGGTGCAATTCCACGAACACCTTGATGACGGCCTTCGAAAAGCCCTCGTCCATGGTGAAGCGCTCATTGGCCCAGTCCATGGAGCATCCCAGGCGGCGAAGCTGGCGCGTGATCGCGCCGCCGCTCTCCGCCTTCCACTCCCACACCTTTTCGACGAACTGCTCGCGGGTGTAGTTGGTGCGCTTGTCCTGCCGCGCCTCCATCTGCCGCTCGACCACCATCTGAGTCGCGATGCCCGCATGGTCGGTGCCCACCACCCACAGCGCATCCTTGCCGCGCAACCGTTCATAACGGATGACGATGTCCTGCAGCGTGTTGTCCAGCGCATGGCCGATATGCAGGCTGCCCGTCACGTTCGGCGGCGGGTTGACGATGGTGAAGGGTTCCGCAGAGGGCCGTTCCGGGCGGAACAGCCCCTTCTCCTCCCAATGGGCGTACCAGCGGGATTCGATTTCAGCGGGGTCGAAGGTCTTGGGCAGTTCGGTCATAGGCTGGCCTTTACGCAAGGCGGCGGCGGCGTCAACTTTCCGCCGCCTCAGGGGCGAAAAACCCGCTCAGATGCGGCAACCTGCTCCTGCGCAGGCACGCCGCATTCAGCGCGACCTTATTTCTTCGTCCACATGTCCAGCCAGCCCAGCGCCTCGTCATACCATTGCAGCGAGTTGCGCGGCTTCAGCACCCAGTGATTCTCGTCCGGAAACACCAGCAGCCTCGACGGCACGCCGCGCCGCTGCAACGCGGTGAACGCCGCCAGCCCTTGCGTATAGGGGATGCGAAAATCCTTCTCCCCCGTCACCACCAGCATCGGCGTCTTCCATCGGGTCACATGATTGACGGGGTTCCACTTCTCGAACTCCTGCGGATTCTCATGATAGGGCCCGCCATGTTCCCATTCGTCGAACCACAGCTCCTCCGTTTCATAGGCCATGGCGCGGGCGTCGAACACGCCGTCATGCTGGACCAGGCATTTGAACCCGTCGGGCCAGTTGCCCGCGATCCAGTTCATCATATAGCCGCCATAGCTGGCGCCCAGCGCGCAGCCATTGCCGGCATCGACCTGCGCATCCTTGGCGGCGGCGGCGGCCAGCCCCAGTTTCAGATCCTCCAGCGGCTTGCCGCCCCAATCTTTGTTGATGCTGTCGGTGAAGGCCTGGCCGTAGCCCGTCGAACCGTGGAAATCGACGATCACCGCAGCATAGCCATGGGCCGCGAACGCCTTGGGATTCCAGCGATAGGACCAGCTATCGCTGAAGCTGCCCTGCGGCCCGCCATGGACCAGCATGGCTACCGGCAACTTGCCTGTTACACCCTTCGGCTTCACGATCTGGCCCCAGACGGTGTCGCCGTTCGCGCCCTTGAAGCTGTAGCGCTGGACCGAGACGTCATCGATCCCGGCCAGCTTTTCCGCATTGACGGCGGTAAGGCGCGCCGGCTTGCCCAGCGCCTTTTTGGAGGAATTGGGGGGCATTTTCCAGAAATCGGCGGGCGACTGGATGCTGTCGAGCGCGTGGACGAAGCCGCCCCCGGGCAGCGGCACGACGCTGCCCGCATGGCCCGCCTGCGTCAGCCGCGTGACCTTGCCCGACGCAGCATCCACGCGGAACACCGGATGATCCAGCACATCGTCGGCGGTGACGATTATCCCCTTCCCGTCCGCCTCCCAGGCAATGGAGGCCACCGAGCGGTCCCAATTCCCGGTCAGCGCCTTCGTCTCCCCGGTCGCGATGTCGCGCAGCATCAGCACCAGCCGGTCGCTTTCATAGCCGGGGCGCTTCATCGCCGCATAGGCCAGCCATTTCCCGTCCGGGGAAACGGCGGGCATGGTGTCGGTCGCGTCATTGGCGTCGGTCAGGTTGACCGGGGCCGCCCCGCCATCCGCCGGGACCGCGAAGATGTCGAGATTGGTCGACAGTGGCTCGATCCGCCCCGCTTCGCGCAGTGCGAAGAACAATGTCCTGCCGTCGGCGCTCCAGGCGATCTCCTCTGCTCCGCCGAAGGGCTTGGACGGGCTGTCCCCGACCAGCGCGCCCATGACCGACACCGCCTTGCCGCCCGACAGCGGCATCACGAAGATTTGCGAGCGCTGGCCGTCGGACCATGCGTCCCAATGGCGCGCGAATAGCTGGTCGTAGACGCGGCCGGTGCCAGCGCTTGGGAGCGCGGCAGGCTTTGTGTCGTCAAGGGTCTTCGCCCCCACGGGCCGGTCCGCCCACAGGGCGACCCGGTCGCCCGTGGGGCTGAGCAGAAAGCCGGAAATTCCGCCGGGCGCCCGCGTCACCTGCTCGGCGCTCCCGCCTGCTACGGAGACCCGCCAAAGCTGGTCGTCGCCGCTCCGGTTGGACAGATAATAGAGCGATTTCCCGTCCGCCGAAAAGGCCGGCGCGCTTTCATTCTTGTCCGGGGCCGAAGCAATCATGCGCGGCGTTGCGCCCGCCTTGCCCAGGTCCAGCAGATACAGGTCCGTCCGGCCCCTGTTCCCGGCGAGGTCGGTCACGCGCAACTGATAGGCCAGCCATTTCCCGTCCGGCGAAACCGCCGGGGCGGACACGCGGTTCAGGCTGACCATGTCGCTGGGCGTGAATGGCCGGGCAGCGGCGGGCGCGACGGCCAGCGCCGATTGGGCCAGGGCCAGAGCGCCAAGTCCTGCTTGCAGAAGATATTTCATGGATGAGCACCCTTGGATCGAGTCGCGCCGCTCTCTCGCGGGCGGCGTCGACAGCTATGGACAAGGGTGTAGGCGGCAATCCCGCCAACGCGCAAGGATCAACCATCCACGCGTAACAAAAGAACAAGAATGCTCAGATCAGGGTGCGTAAAGCATGAACCGCGCACAGGATGAGCAACCGCCCTCCCCGGTCCGCCGAATCAGCCCTCTCCACCCTGCTCAACGGCCGGTGATGCGGGCGATTTCCCTGGCGACCATATCTTCGACCATCTGCGGCAACCGCGCGTCCAGCCATTCCTTCAGCATCGGCTTCAGCATCGAGCGGACCAGCCCGTCCAGCGTATTGTCCTCCCCATCCTTGGGCGTCACCAGCATTGAGGACAAAGCGGACAGCGAATGCCGGGCCGCGACTTCGCTCTCGACGGACAGGATGGACGCATCCCCCTGCTCGGCAGCGGTCTTGGAGGCGCGGGACGTTCGATGGGCGGGCATGGGTTCCTCCACAGCGACCTCGTCGGTCAGTTCCAGCACTTCGTCGCTGGCAGGCTCGGACATCGCCTCCGCAACGGGAACGGCGCGGACCTTGGGCGCCGCCTCGCCCCGCACGCGGCGCGGCAGGGTCTGCACCGCCTCCTCGCCCTCTTCAGCGATGATCCGCTTGATGGACGACAGGATGTCCTCCATCGAGGGTTCCTTGCTCATGTCGCCCATGGTCAACCCCTATTCCAGTCCCCGTTAACGCTATAGCACCAAAGGAACGCCCTTGGGGTTAAAATTGCGTTAAGGCTGCGCCAAACCGGGGTCCACATTGGCGTTTTGCGCGGGCGAGTCAACGGTCCGCGTCGATTGCACCTTGGGCGCGGGGTCGAAATCCCAGTCGAACCACTTGCCCTTCACCCGGTCGTAATTGACCATCGGGTCGTAGAGCGTGCCCGCTTCCAGGTTCAGATCGTCCGCCTCCGCATGGCCCATGGCGGCCAGCAGGCTGAAACCCGCGACATAGGCGTTGCGACGCGCCGTCACGAGCTGAACCTTGGCGTTCACCGCCTCCTGCTCGGCATTCAAAATGTCCAGGATGGTGCGGCTGCCGACGGAATTTTCCGCCCGCACCCCCTCGAGCGACAGGTTGGCCGCCTCCACCGCCTTCTGGTTCGACTGGATGCTTTCCAGCGACGCCTGCCAGCTTGCATAGGCGGACCGCGTCTGCGCGATCACGCCGCGCTCGACCTCGATCTCTCGCTCCAGAGCCTGGGATTCCAGCGCCTGGTTGCGCCGCACCTGCGCGGCCGGACGGCCGCCCTGATAGAAGGGAATGTTGAGCTGGACGCCAGCCGACGCCTGCTTGTTGATCTGCGATCCGGTGGCGCTGCCAGAACCACCAGCGCCCATCAACGTGTCCAGATAGTTGGTGTAGCCCGCCTGGGTGAAGGCGGATACCGTCGGCAGCACCGTGCCCTTGGCGGCGCGCACGTCGAACTGCTGCGCTTCCCTCAGCTTCTGCGCGGCCAGAATGTCGGGATTGTCCTTGAGCGCCACCTGCACGGCGCTTTCCGGGGTCGCGGGCAGGCCCGGCAGGGGCGGCGGCGGCTCCAGATTGTCGGGCGCCTCGCCCACCAGCGCGATGTAATTTTCGCGGGCCGTGATCAGATTGGCCTCCGCATTTTGCAGGTCGGACCGCGCCAGCGCCAGGCGCGATTCGGATTGCGCCACGTCGGTGCGGGTCACGTCGCCCACCTCGAACCGATCGCCGGTCGCCTGCAGATTGACCTCCAGCGCCCGCACATTGGCCTGGTTGAGCGCGACGACCGCGCTGTTGCGGATGACGTCCATATAGGCCGCGACGACCTGCGAGAAGACGCTGGCCTCCGTGCCGCGCAGATCGGCCTGACCGGCGGCGACCCGCGTCTTGGCGGCCCGGACGGCGTTGCGCACGCTGCCCCCGGCATAGAGGGGAACGCTCAACTGCGCGTTCGCGTTCAGCGTGCGCTGCGGCGAAGTGAAGCTGATCGTGGGCTTGAGGATGCTTTCGGAATAGCTGCCGGTCCCATCCAGCGCGGGCCGACCCGCCGCCTTCTGGATCGGCACATTCTCATCCGTCGCCCGCTGACCGGCGCGCGCGCCCGTCAGGGTCGGGTTCGACCGATAGGCCTTGGCGAGCGCGCCCTGCAACGTTTCCGCATGGGCCGCGCCGCCCAGGGCGGAGGACATCGACAGCAACAGGATGAAGGCGGTGCGCCCCGAAAGCCGAACTTTTGCCGTCATGTCCCCCCCAATAGGCCCTTTCAGAACACAAATCCTTCCGGCGCGGCAAAGCCCGGAAGCACAACCATTTCCATGTCGGCGAGGCGGGAAAGACCCAGCACGCCCGACACCACCCGACCGCTGCACAGGCGGGTGACGCCGCGCTCCACGATACCCGTCACCACCCGCGCGCCATCGGCAAGCTGCTGAACGAGCGCGGCGGGCACTTCCTCCACTGCGCCGTCGATAAACAGCACATCATAGGGCGCATCGGCGGCGGAACCGGCGTTCAGCGGACCGCGAACCACCGCCACGCCGTCGACCGCGATCTCCGGCCCGCCCTCTTCCTCAACCGCGGTGACCTGAGCGCCCAGCCTTGCGAGCAGCGCCGCGCTGTAGCCGGTGGCGGCGCCGATCAGCAGCACCTTGTCGCCCTTGGCGATCTGCGCCTCCTTGAGCAGGCGGCCCGTCACCAGCGGCGGATTGAGCGCGCGCCCGCCGGCGAGCGGGACCGGCCGGTCGACATAGGCCATCGCCCGCCGCTCGGCGGGCACGAATTCCTCGCGCGCCACATGCGCCATCGCCGCGATCACGCGCTGATCGTCCACATCGCTGGTGCGAAGCTGGCTTTCGACCATGGCGGCCCGCATCGATGAAAAATTCTGCTCGGTCACGACAATTCCTCGACTGGAATAGCTTTAGGGGAGCTGTATTAGGAAAGCAATACAGCAAAGATATTATCGGACCTCTAAATCAGCGGACAAGCCACGCCAAGCGGCTTTGCGCGCCTTGGCACCAGAATCTTGCGCCACAATATCACAGCCCTGCTTGACTTTGCACCAAAAGCCGCACATTTGCGGCCACCCACGACGAGGCCCGATGGCGGAGTGGTGACGCAGCGGACTGCAAATCCGTATACGCCGGTTCGATTCCGGCTCGGGCCTCCATTTCAGCTTCCAGAGACGTCCACAATCGTCCAGAAAATGGCTGATTTCCGCCATTTTTTGTGCTAGACTTGCCAAGCAAATCCGGTCGGCTCCATCCTCTTCCGAGTACAATGAGGGTACAGATGATGGACCGCCCGCCGAGCACCGCTTGGGAGGTCCATCATGGCAGAAGGCAGCAGCCGCAGAACAGGCCTCACCGCAAATGCGGTGAAAAACGCTAGGCCCAAGGAGAAGCCGTACAAGCTCTCCGATCGTGATGGCCTTTACCTGCTCGTAAAGCCGACCGGTGTCCGGTACTGGCGCATGAACTATCGCTTCAACGGACAGCAGCGCACCCTGTCATTTGGCCGCTGGCCAGAAATCATGCTGAGCGAAGCACGGGAGATGCTTCTCGAGGCGCGACGGAAGCTGGCGAAGCGAGTCGATCCGGCCGAGCAGGCGAAGCTGGACAAAATCGCCAAGTCGTTGGCTGCAACCAACACCTTCGAGACGATTGCGGAGGAATGGCTGGAGAAGATCGAAAAAGAGGGCGCCGCGCCGCTCACCCTCAAAAAAGCTAGATGGCTACTGGGCAAAACCTACGCCGCAATCGGTCGCCGCCCTATTACCGAGATTTCAGCGCATGAGCTCCTCCTGGTCCTGAAGAAGGAGGAGGCCACGAAACGCTACAATACAGCCAACCGCATTCGCAGCACCTGCAGCCAGGTATTCCGCTACGCGATCGCCACGGCCCGCGCCCAGCGTGACATCGCTGTGGATCAGCGCCGTGGAACGCGCTGGCATGGTGACGCTGCAGAAAGATCAGCGTCTTCAATATGAAGTCGAGACCGATCGACGCGGCAAACAGTCTGCAGTGAATCTCGAAGCTGCCTGACCGCGTGGCCGACTTTCTGTCGGCCTGTTGCCGGAAAACGGGATGAATGGACGGTCGCTTCAGGAGCGATCATCGGCGTCCAAGGCTGCCTGGATCTCCTTTGGATCGACCGTGACGGTTTGGACCATGTTATGGGTCCGCACATAGAGGAGCGTTGCAACACGGACATAGACCGCGCGTTCATTGCCCTCGATGATCTCCTCTTCGGTATCGATATCGTAGACGCCCGCCGACAGGACTTCGTCCAATGCGGCCAGCCGAAATGGCGCCTTGAAGGTGATGGATGTCCTGGTGGTCCGCAGTGCCATCAGGTTGCGAGACCACGATCGGGATTCTCGCTGAAGGCCGCATCCTCTTCTTCCTCGGATAGCGAAGCCGCGGCCGGCAGCTGATCTTCCTGGCCAAGCTTGCCCTCGCGGCGGAGCGCGACAACGGCTTCGCGCGCCCAGGCTGCGGCCGCAGATGTCGCGACAATCCGGACATTGTCGAGATTGGCGACCGCCGCCCGGTCACGATGGAAAGCTTCCTGAGCCCTGCAAAAGGCGGATGTATGGGTCATGAGGCAACTCCCTAGCGACAACGATTGTGGGCGGGTGGCGACCGATCGGCGCTAAGCCGGAGGCTGATCCCTCATCGCCTGTCGCAAGGCATCGTCCAGACGCGAATAGCGGAAAGCCTTGTAGTGGAACCGGTCAGTGGGGACGCACTTGATCCCGTATCTGAGCATCAACTCTTCGTCGGTGAGCTCGATGGCGGGTGTCGATTGAAGTATCATGAAAAGCTACTCCTGTTGAAAGGAAGACGGGCGAAGAAGGGGAAGGCAAGCTTGGCTGTCCGCCCCACGCCGATTTCGTCAGAAACTCATGCCACCGATGCCGCCGGTCATGGATGGCGTGCTGCTTTCGTTGGTGAACTCCGCAACAGCCGCTTCGGTGGTGATCAACAGGCCCGCAACCGAGGCCGCGTCCTGCAAAGCGATCCGGACGACCTTCGTCGGGTCGATCACGCCGGATTGGAAGAGGTTCTCATATTGCTCGGTCTGGGCATTGAATCCCATATTCTCGTCGCGCGCATCAAGCAGGCGGCCCGCGATCACGCCACCATCATGCCCGGCATTTTCGGCGATCTGCCGCAACGGAGCCTGAAGTGCCTTGCGGACGATGTCGATGCCGCGCCGCTGATCGTCATTGACAGGATTGAGGCCATGCAGCGCCTTGGAGGCGTAGAGCAAGGCGGTGCCGCCGCCCGGCACGACGCCTTCTTCCACCGCCGCACGCGTTGCATGCAGCGCGTCGTCGACGCGATCCTTGCGCTCCTTCACTTCGGTTTCTGACACGCCGCCCACTTTGATGACGGCGACGCCACCAGCAAGCTTTGCAAGCCGCTCCTGCACCTTCTCGCGATCATAATCACTGGCGGTGTTCTCGACCTGCGACCGGAGCGCATCGATACGCCCCTTGATCACATTCGCGTCTCCGGCGCCGTCGACGATGGTCGTTGTGTCCTTGTCGATCGTGATACGCTTGGCCTGTCCGAGCATGTCCAGCGTCACGGTCTCGAGCTTTATGCCGAGATCCTCGGTGATGAGGTTGCCTCCGGTAAGAACCGCAATATCTTCGAGCATCGCCTTGCGCCGATCGCCGAACCCCGGCGCCTTGACGGCGGCGACGTTCAGGCTGCCGCGCAGCTTGTTGACGACGAGCGTGGCGAGAGACTCCCCCTGAATGTCTTCGGCGATGATGAGCAGGGGTCGACCCGCCTGAACCACCGCTTCCAGGATCGGGAGCAGCGCATGGAGAGCACCGAGCTTCTTCTCGTGTATCAGGATATAGGGATCCTGAAACTCGACCAGGCTCCTTTCCGGGTTGGTGATGAAGTAGGGCGAAAGATAGCCACGGTCGAATTGCATGCCTTCGACCACGTCCAGCTCGAACTCGACGCCCGTCGCTTCCTCAATCGTGATGACGCCTTCCTTGCCGACCTTTTCCATCGCTTCGGCGATCTTGCGACCGACGACCTCGTCGCCATTGGCCGAGACGATGCCGACCTGCGCAATCTCCTGATTGTTGGAGACCGGCTTCGAGCGCGCCTTGAGCTCGGCCACGACAGCGGCCACTGCAATGTCGATGCCGCGCTTGAGATCCATGGGATCAACGCCCGCGGAGACTGATTTCATGCCTTCGCGCACGATGGCCTGGGCAAGCACCGTCGCGGTGGTTGTGCCGTCGCCGGCATGATCCTGCGCCTTGGACGCGACCGCCCGGAGCATCTGCGCCCCCATATTCTCGAATTTGTCGCTCAGCTCGATTTCCCTGGCGACCGTCACGCCGTCCTTGGTGATGCGCGGCGCCCCGAAGCTTTTGTTGATGAGGACGTTGCGGCCTTTGGGACCGAGCGTCACGCGGACGGCATTGGCGAGAATATCGACACCACGGGCGATGCCTTCGCGGGCGTCGCGCGAGAATTTGACGTCTTTGGCTGGCATATTGTCTGATCCTTTGTGGCAGATCGTCCGCTGCCCCGGACGGGCAGCTCCGGGGGGATGCGAAGGCTTGGGTCAGCCAATGATGCCGAGGACGTCGCTTTCCTTCATGATGAGAAGGTCCTCACCGTCCAGTCTCACCTCGGAACCAAACTTGCTGAACAGGACGCGATCACCAGTCTTGAGGTCGAGCGGCGTAAGCATGCCATTCTCGGCTTTGGCGCCCGGGCCCGCGGAGACGATCTCGCCCTCCTGCGGCTTCTCCTTTACGGTATCGGGCATGACGATGCCGCCCGCGGCTTGCGCGGCAGCGACGATGCGGCGATCGAGCACGCGATCGTGAAGAGGTCGAAATGTCATCAATAGCATCCTGTCGCTGGACCGCGACGAGATGTCGTCGCTTCACAAGCGGGGAGCCAGCGCTGCCGATTTGCGATTGAATATCGCGGAGACGCGAATGCCAACGGACTTAATGTGGGGGCCAGCACCCTAGAAAACAAGGTGGAGCTCCCGTCGGCCAACGGCGGCTATGGCGCACAGAAAAAACGGGCATTCGCGGTGCGACCCAACCAAGCTCGGACGGTCAGTTGGCAAGTCGGCCGCGATCCATGCGGAGAGTCACCGCGAGACCGCTCTCGGCCCAGTCGTAATCGATCGTGCCGCCGAGCTGACCAGTCACGCTGCGCTGGACAAGCCTGCTCCCGAAACCAGCGCGTCCCACAGGGGCGATGACCTTGGGTCCACCATGTTCCAGCCACGTGAGCACCAGGTCTTCGCCGTCAGCAATGCTGGAGAGGTCGAGAGTGCCAACAGGAGCCGAAAGCGCACCATATTTCATCGAGTTGGTGGCTAGCTCGTGGATCACGAGGGCAAGACCGGTCGCCGTTCTCTCGCCTACGCCCAGTCGTTCAACTGCCACGCGAATTCGGCCCTTGAATGCGCCAAGGCCATCATAGGGAGCCAACAGCACGGCCAGCAGATCGCCGAGCAACGCGGCGTTGCCCTGGCCATCGGGAAGCGGCCGCACCAGATCATGCGCGCGCCCAAGCGCCGAGAGCCGTTCGGTCAACTCACATGCCAAATCCTCAACGCTGTCTGCCGAGCGCGATGAGATTGCCGTCAGACCCGAGGCGATCGCGAGCAGGTTCTTGACGCGGTGACTCATCTCGCCGGCTAGCAGTTCGTGGCCTTCTTCGGCCTGCTTGCGCCCCGTTACGTCGAGAAAGATGCCGTACATCGTCCGGCCGACGATGCCGACATCCTCGCCTTGGCCGCGCGCCGCTACCCAGCGTACGGTGTCGCCAACGATGATCCGAAAGTCGGTTTCGTAGGGCCCCAGGATCGCGCGAGTGGCACTGAAGGCAGACTGTACGCGATCACGGTCCGCCGGGTGAATCCGCGCGGAAAGCTCGCCGAAGGTCACCTGGTTGCTGGAGGGCAGGTCCCAGAGCTCGAACCCCAGCTCGTCCATCGCGAAGGCATCGGTATCGACGTTCCATGACCATAACGCGACCCCAGCCGCCCTGATCGCGTGACGCAGTTGGTCGGGGCGCCAGTCATGCATATCGGGCGTCCGTGCGGCCAATATCGTTCGTCCAATCGTAAGAGAGACCTTCGCTCTACACGGTTGCTGCAACGCTGTCCGGAAAAAGATGAAACGCTTCCTCGAACGCCTTCTCAGGTGGCGGTGAGGCTCCGCATTGTTTCAATCAAGGCCGGCCACATCGGTGGCTTTGCGACGAACGGGCAGCCGACTGGCAATGTGCTCGCATCAACCGCGCTTCGCCCTGAGGTTACGATGATATGCATGGGAGGCCACCGATCGCGAACCAGCGCGGCAAGCTGAATGCCGTCCATCGATCCCGGCATCTCGATATCGGTGAAAACCAACTGGATGTCTGCGCTCAGCATCAAGATGGCGATAGCGGCATCGGCATCTTCGGCCTCCAGGGCAATGAAGCCGGCGTTCTCGATCATGTCGACCGCGTGCCAACGAAGCAACGCTTGGTCTTCGACGACAAGAACCGTAATTTTGCGCATAATTACCCTCCGCTGACGAGGGCTGATCGCGAGCTAGGCCCTAACGGGCGACAGCACCGTTAGTTCCGACACGCATTCGCTTTACTGGCCGTCATGTCTTTGTCCGCCCGGCAGAGTGGGAGGTAAGCGTGAGATCTCACCCCGGCGCCGCTGCCATCGGTCGAGCAGTCTCAATGCCGGCGTTACGGTGACGCCGTGCAACAGGATCGAGGCCAGCACGACCCCGCCGATGATCGCCCAGAGCCGGCGTGGGTCGGCGAAAGACCCATGATTGAGCGCGAAGGCGAGATAGTAGATCGAGCCCATTCCGCGGATGCCGAAAAAGGATATCACCAGCTGCTCGCGCCAGGGCAGCTTCGATCCGACAAGGCTGAGCAGGCCTGCAGCCGGGCGCACCGCCAGCAGGACGCCGGCAACGAACAGCAGCATCAGCCAGTCGAAGCCAGCGAGCAGACCGCCGAAGGCAAGAATGCCGCCGAACAGGACGAGCAGCACCATCATCAGCAACCGCTCCGCCTCTTCGGCGAATCCATGCAGCCGGTCGTGATAGTCATCGTCGCGACTGGCGTTTCGCAGTGCCAGCGCCGAGACAAAGACGGCCAGAAAGCCGAACCCGCCCAGCATCTCGACCACGCCATAGGCGATCAGCGTAACCGCCAGCGCAACGAAGCCGTCCCCCGTGCGCGAGAGGCTCGCCCGCATCGGCAGGTGAAAGGTCAGATAACCGAGGCCGCGTCCGATGGCATAGCCTGCCGCAGCCCCAAGGAAGGTCTTCCAAAGAAGGTCGCGCCCGAACCATTCTAGCAGATCGCCGCTCCCGAAAGACGCTGCGCTGAGCGCAATCGCAAGATGCACGAAGGGGAAGGCAAGGCCGTCATTGAGCCCGGCCTCGGAGGTCAAGGCAAAACGGGCTTCGTCCTCTTTCCCCTCACCGGGGCCGCCCACCTGGACATCGCTCGCGAGCACCGGGTCCGTCGGCGCGAGCACGGCGGCGATCAGCAGCGCCGCCGCTGGGCCGGCCACCCCGAGCCCCCACGCCAGGCCCGCGACCACCAGCATGGTGATCGGCATTGCAATGCCCAGCAGCCGCCAGGTGAGCGACCAGCTGCGCAGCCCGATCATCCGATCGATCTTGAGGCCCGCACCCATCAACGAGACGATGACGACGAGCTCGCTCAGTCGCTCCACCAATACCGGAAATCGCAGCGGGTGGACCGCGAAAGGCCTGAGCGGCGGCAGCGCGAACAGCGCAGCGCCCACGGCGACGCACAGGATCGGCAGGGACAGCGGGGCCCTGCGCAGCAGCATCGGCAGCCAGGCCGTCATCAGCACCAGCACACCCAGCCCGGCAAGCAGCAGGACGTAAAACTGGTGCGAGAGCTCCACTGGAGTCCTTTCGCGTCCTGCTTAGCGCATCAGGCCGGCAGCGCGCAAAGCATCTTCGATTATGCGTTCGACGCCGCTTGGAGCGACCTGCGATCGGGGCCGCATTGCGTCAGGCTCGGCGGCAACGGTCGTGTCTGCGCTCGGTGGCGCCGCGGACGGCCGCGGTTGTGCAACGTCGGCACGTCCTTCGGACTGCACCGTACGCAGCCCCCAAAAGTTCGCAATCCGCCGCGTCGAAGAAATCCCGGCCTCGAGCATGTACGGCCCCGCCATTCCGCAGGCGTCCGCGCCGAAGGTGCTCAGTGGAGTGCCATGGCCGAGGCCAGCGATGCAATATTCCTCGATCACGTCGTGCCCGTGGGCGTCGCGCCACACACGGCGAAGATAGCCTTCGCATTTCTCGACAGCGCTGGGCGTGTGATCGACCCCGTGGAGGGCACGCCATTGCTCGACGATGAGTGCCGAATTCTCGTGGCTGACGGTCGCATCGCTGTCGCCGTGCCACACCGAAATCGTCGGCCACGCGCCCTTGTGCGGTGACGCAGCGGTGACGAGCCTGCCCAGCGCGGCCGCCGGAGGGCCGCCATGCGCCCGCATGCGATCGAACGCCTCGGGGATGGAGGTGGCTGTGCCATAGGGTAGGCCGGCGATGATCGCGCCGCCGGCAAACACCTCGGGATAGGTGGCGAGCATCACCGACGCCATGGCCCCGCCCGCCGAAAGCCCGGTCACGAAGATGCAGGATGGATCGATTCCATGCTGCTCGACCATCGCCGAGACCATTTGGCGGATCGATAGCGCCTCGCCTGCATCGCGCTGAGTGTCGCCGGTGTTGAACCAGTTGAAGCAGAGGTTGGCGTTGTTGCCGCGTTGTTGCTCCGGGTAAAGCAGCGCGAACCCCTGTTCGTCGGCCAGCCGCGACCAGCCCGATCCATGGTCATATCCGGCGGCATCCTGGGTGCAGCCGTGCAGCACGACCACCAGCGCGGTCGATTCACGCCGAGTGTGGGGAATGTAGAAGCGGCCGCGAAGCGCACCGGGATTGGACCCGAATGCCCCGAGATCCGAGAGCCGGTCTTCAGCAAACCTACCTGGTAAGCCGGGCAAGGCATGGTCCCGCAATCGGGAAAGACGGCTGAGCGTATCGTGCAAACTTCGCATGGGGCTTTCTCCTGGCCACGGCGGAAGCCCTGACGTGCAGACCGATTCAATCGAATTGCTGCGCTGCACAATGTCGGGTTGGACGAGGTAAATGGCAAGGATGTAGATGAATTATCTGCGAACTCGGAAGATGGGGCTGGTGCTACCCGGCTGCCGTCCCCATATAACCGCTATCGCGCCGTCCGTCTCGAGCTTGGCTGCGACTGAGAGTTTCTTCATGCTCCCGCTCTGACGCGGAGCTTCTCATGCGGTCCATCCTACATACGAGCTTTGCGCGGCCCAGGCCGCGTATCGCTCTCTTTCGCAAGCCGACTGCCGATACGGAGAAGGCGGCGCATGCGCAGTTTCGCGACCTACCATCCCTGGATGGAGCACGTCCGCTCGTGCCGCCTTCGGGGCGCTGATCATCTGCACCAGGGTCCAGCCGGGCCCGTATTCAAGGGAATAACGACATGGCCAAGGGACAACAACGCGGTAACCGCGAAGCGCGAAAACCGAAGAAGCCGGAGCCGCCCAAACAGAATGCCTCCAATCCATCGCTCAAGGGAACGCCTCCGGCGCAACAGTCCAAAAAGGATTGATCTCCTCTTTCACGGAAAGGCCGTCCCCATGCAGCTATCCTCTATCCTCTGCCGCGCCCAGGAAGCGCATCACCATGCGGTCGCCCGCGCTACCACGCTCGACAATGTCAGGAAGGTCGCGAATGTCGCCGCTGCCGCCTGGGCCAAGGAAGGCGTGGCCGCCGGCCTGCGCGAAAATCGGAAGCTATCTTCCAAGGGATTCGCCGAGGCGCATCTGCTGCCGAAGGAACCGCCCGCCGCCGATCATCGCGGGCGGAGCGAGAATCCCGATCGGGGGCATGCCGATCCCGGTTGAGACGACTTCCGGCGTTATATCGCGATTCAGGTGGTGACGGAATGCAGTTCCATATCTTTCATGTCACCACCTACGCATATCGGGGGCCGGTCGAGTTGCTTGCCCATCGGATGATGCTCACACCGCGCAGCTCGCATGCGCTACGCCTCATCTCCGCCGACCTCAGTTGCCAACCTGCGGCGGAACTGGAATGGACACAGGATGTCTTTGGCAATCTTATCGCCACGGCCTCCTTTCCGAACCCCTCGGAACGCCTGACGATCACCAATCATGTGATTGTCGACCAGACCGCCGCCGCTTGGCCCATCCTCAAGATCGCGCCACATGCGCACCGCTATCCGTTCGACTATTCGCACGAGGAGCTGACCGATCTCGGTGCGCTGATGGTACCGGAGCATGCGGATTCGGACGGCCGGCTGGCGACTTGGGCGCATGCGCAGGTGCTCGGCGTCGACACCGACACGTTGTCGCTGCTGCAAGACATAAACACGGCCGCCCGCATTGGCATGACCTATGTCACGCGAGAAGAGGTGGGGACGCAGACCCCGCAGGAGACGCTCAATCTTGCCTCCGGCTCGTGCCGCGATCTCGCCACGCTGTTCATCGAAGCGGTTCGGCAGCTTGGTTTTGGAGCGCGCGCGGTGTCCGGCTATCTCTTCGATCCGGTGATCCTGGGCAATCCCGCCGACCCGGGATTTCAGCACGGAGCGACGCATGCATGGGCGGAGGTGTATTTGCCCTGCGCAGGCTGGGTCGCATTCGATCCGACCAATGGCCGCATGGGCGAGGCACATCTGGTCCCCGTCTCGGTAGGCCGGAGCATCGCGCAGTTGAGCCCCATCGATGGTCGCTATGTCGGCGCCGCTGACGCCCTTCTCGGCATGACTGTGAAGGTCACGGTCTCGACAACGAGCCGCGCCGATCTCGATTCGCATGACATTTCATCGCCCCCCGAATGATCGTGCCTACAGCCTGACGCGCGCCTTTTCGGCTGCGGGATTCGTCACCACGCTTTACAAACAGCATAAGCGCTTCTGCCGCCGACGTGCGTAAAACGGACAAGATCTACGTCGCTGCCCGACTGGCAGGTAGGGCGCCGGAAGCTGCCGTACGACTGATCTGCAACGAATGGCAGTCTTGTCCCAGACCCAGTCAAAACCTGTTCTGGCGTTGAGGCAGTGGCGGCTGTGGTGATGGCGCGGATGAGTTCGGGATGCAGAATCATCGTCCGCCGCCCGACCGACCGCGCTCAATGAGTCCGTGCAGGCTTTCCAGCGGCACCAGCGTCATGGCCCCAACCTTGACGATCTCGATATGCCCGTCGGCGATCAGCTCGTATAGCTTGGACCGGCCAATGCCTGTGAGACGGCAGGCTTCCTTGACCCTGACCGCAATGGGCTGAATTTGGATGTCGGTCATGACTTGTCCTTCCTGCTGCTGGTTTCATCGATCACCGCAACCAGCTTCGGCACGCCCTGATTGCTTGCCAACCGGCGCGCAATTTGATCGATAAACTGCTGGTAACGGTGACGCCCAAGCCGCCCTGTCTCGATGTCGAACGGTGGCTGGTGCGCGGTGAGCGTCAGCTGATGCGCCACGAACAGGTCGAGCATCTCGGCAATGGCGTTCAGCATGGTTTCGCTGCGCTGAGCGATCCGCTGCTGGCGGTCGAGCCGTGGCCCGAAACGCTCGTCCAGTTCATGACCTGCCTTGCGCTCCAGCCATGCACGCAATGCGTCGGTCAGGATCGCCGTCTTCGATGCGCCTGGCCTGGATGCCAAATCTTCCAGAGCACGCGACAGGTCATCGGGCAGGTAAAATTGGTGACGGATCTTGCTGGTTTGCATGGGACGAGAATAGCCGCCTGGCATGCCCATGAAGATGGTGCAGACCCGACGCGTGTGGACGAGTGGGACGAATACGAGACCTACATGCGCATGGCGGAGAAGGCGGACTCCTCCGGCCGGGCCGACGCCGCAAGGCGGCACCGCGAGGCGGCGACCGGTTTGCGAGAGGCATGGTTCGCCGACGGCATCGCCGAACGCGGCCAACTCGGCAGCTCCGCCGTCCTGCAGGCAATCGCCGTGCGCGAGGACTGGACCCGCCGCTACGACCCAATTCGCCTCACTGTGCAGCACGATGCGTTCGTGCGAGAGCACATCGACCAGGCAATGACGCGGCACGCGGCCGTGGACGTGATAGACCCCGACGTCGCGTTGACTGACGTGGTGAACGATCCGACCCGGAAGGCGAAATACCAGCAGACCGTCGGGTCGCTGCTCAGCCATCTCGGCATGGAGCGCCTGGTCTTGATCCGCGGACTGCCAATCTGCGAATTCAGCTTCGGCTACACGCGCGTGTCGGCGACGCCGATCTACCAGCGGGAGCACAACGGCCAGCGCGTCGATATGCCGGTCCGGCTCAAGGCCTTCGACCAGCTGCCGATCGCGGACAACAAGCGGCCGATATACGTCACGCAGCAGCTCAACGAGGCGCTCTACTTTCGTCTCGACGAGGCGCGGGTCCTGCGCTGGCTGGAGGCCAATCAGATCGTCGACGCACCGGCCGACCATGTCGGGCGGGCGTATCTCGAGCGCTACACCGACTTCGGCCCCTTCGCCGCCTATGTGGGCTCGGCGAACCTGTTGAGGCGATCGAAGTCGACCAACCTAGAGTGCGGGATGTTGGTGGAAGGCCCGGCGGTCGCGGCTGTAAAGGTCCTGCTCGACGCCGTGATTTCAATGGCAAACAGTTGACGTGCCCTTTGAGATGAAAATCTAAGGCTGCGGCGATGGAACGCGCGGGTCAGGGTGGTCGATCGCGCAGCGCTACCTGCTCCTGCGTTCCTCGAGGTTGATCGTTGCATCAACACTGGCATCCTAGTGTGTCTCGATGCCATTCACCGGACACGTAGCCGACGCGATGCTCGGCGCGCGGCTCGGCTGTAGGGTAACGATCCACCGCGATGGGTTGAGCGTCTGCTTCGATCATACGTGAAGTCACAGTGGATGGCTGGTTTTGGGGTGCGAAGCTGACTCGCGAATACGCTACCAGAAACGTCCGCTATCCCAATCTAGGTCCTAAAAGACGCCGTTCCGGATCGTCCGACATCCCTGCCGTGAGCCCTTACCCTCAACAATGACATTTGAAGCATGATTCGGTAAAAATAGGATCGACGAATCGGCCGTATTTTTAGTTCGTGATTCCGCGTTTGAGAATCGAACCCATTTTGATTCCAGCGATGATGGACCGATTGATGGATTCATTTGTCAGACAAATGGAATCTTATATATTTTTCATTATCTTATTCTAGGAATTTGATTCCGGCTCGGCCTCCAACTATCGCCGCTCAGGCGATCAGCCGCCATCCCACCACCACCAGCACCGCCGCCAGCAGAGGCTGGAGCACGCGATCCGATGCGCGCGTGGCCAGCAGCGATCCGATCACGATCCCCGGCAGCGATCCGACCAGCAGGTTGACCAGCAGCACCGGATTGACATTGCCGATCCACAAATGCCCCAACCCGGCCACCAGCGTCAGCGGCACGGCATGGACAATGTCGGTGGCCACCAGCCGCTGCATCCGCATGCGCAGCGGATAGAGCGCCAGCAGCAGCGTCGCCCCGATCGCGCCGGCGCCGACGGAGGTCAGCGTCACCATCGCGCCCAGCAAGGCCCCGGCCAGCATGGTCAGCGCCGGCTGCCAGCGGGTGAAGCCGTCCGCCGTGCCCACCCGACGGGCCAGCGCCCAGGCGTGGAAGCGTCCGCGCAGCAGGGTCGCGGCCGCCGTGCCGATCAGTACCATGCCCAAGGCCGCGGTGATCACGCCGGTCTTGATCTGCCCCAGATGCATTTGCGACAGGATCGCCAGGACGATCAGCGACGCGGGAATGCTGCCGATCATCAGGCGCTTCACCACCTCATAGTCCGGACCGCCCTCGGCGCCGCCCTGATGGTGGTGCACGGCGCCCCCGACCGCCTTGGTGATCGATGCGAACCACAGGTCGGTGCCGACCGCCGTGGTGGGCGCGACGCCGAACAGCAGGATCAGGATCGGCGCCATCAGCGATCCGCCGCCCACCCCGGTCATGCCGACCATCAGGCCGACAAAAAGGCCCGCTACCGCGTGCAACCAATCCATATTCCGCCCCAGATTCATGACGCCGTGCAATCGACCGACCTGTAGGGCCGAAAAACCATGCCAGCCAGCCCCCTTTTGGATCGGAAATTTATCGCCGCGGAAACAAATGCTGCCGGCGGGAGGAACGATGGCCGCGATCCTCTCGACTTCCCTTGCCCCTGCCGTCTAAGACAGGGGCATGATGAAGCTGTTTATTGGCAACAAGGCCTATTCGAGCTGGTCGCTGCGCGGCTGGCTGGCGTGCAAGCTGTCCGGCCTTCCCTTCGAGGAAGTGGTCGTGCCGCTCTATGACGAGGCGTGGGAAAAGCGGCGCGAAGGCGACGAATTCGCGCCCTCTTCCGGCAAGGTGCCGATCCTGTGGGACGGCGACGACATCGTCGTATGGGACAGCCTGGCGATCGTCGAATATCTGAACGAGAAGTCCGGCGGCGGCGCATTCTGGCCCGCCGACACGGCCGCCCGCGCCATGGCCCGGTCGATGGCGGCGGAAATGCATTCGAGCTTCGCCGCGCTGCGCCGCGAGCACAGCATGAACATCCGCCAGATCTATGCCCCCGTCCCGCCATCCGAAGCGGTGGCGCAGGACATAGCGCGCATCATGCAATTATGGGCGGAGGCCCGCGCCCGCCATGGCGGCGCGGGGGAATTCCTGTTCGGGGATTTCAGCGCGGCCGACGTGATGTTCGCGCCGGTCGTGACGCGCTTCATCACCTATCAACTGCCCGTGGCCCGCTTTGCGGACGCCTATATGCGGGCGGTGATCAACCATCCCTGGATGCAGGAATGGATAGGCGGCGCCCAGGCGGAGGAATGGGTGATAGACAGGTTCGAGGCGCCGCCGCAATTGGGATGAGGCGGGTTTTGGCCAATCCAAGACATTCCCCTCCCGTAAACGGGAGGGGTTAGGGGTGGGCGCGAGCGGAGCGAGCTTCTGACTTGGCCGTTGCAAAACAACGCGCATGTTGCGCCAGCCCACCCCCTAACCCCCTCCCGCTTGCGGGAGGGGGAACGTCCGCTCTCCACCCAAAGCGGCCACGAAAATGGGGTCGGAAGCATGCGCCCCGACCCCTTCTCTCAAAATATCGCGTCGGATCAGCCGACGATTTCGTCGGGCTTGAAGAAATAGGCGATCTCGATCGCGGCGTTTTCCTCGCTGTCCGAACCGTGGACCGAATTGGCCTCGATCGATTCGGCATATTCCTTGCGGATGGTGCCTTCATCGGCATTGGCCGGGTTGGTGGCGCCCATGATGTCGCGGTTGCGCTTCACCGCGTCCTCGCCTTCCAGAACCTGCACGACCACCGGGCCGGAGATCATGAAGGCGACCAGATCCGCGAAGAAGGGGCGTTCCTTGTGGACGGCGTAGAAGCCCTCGGCCTGTTCGCGGCTCATGCGGATGCGCTTCGAAGCGACGACGCGCAGGCCCGCCTCCTCCAGCTTCTTGGTCACGGCGCCCGTCAGGTTGCGACGGGTCGCGTCGGGCTTGATGATCGAAAAGGTGCGGGTGACGGCCATGAGGCTCAAAAGCTCCGAATTATTGGGATGAGTTGGCGCGCCCTTTAGACCGGGCGGATGGCTATCGCAAGAGGGGGTGGATTCCGGTCCCCGCTACGGGCCCTGCACCCATTTGCGCCCTTCCTGCCGCCAGAAGCGAGGGGTCACGCCTTCCCGCTTGGCGAGTTCGCGCCAGCTTGCCCGCGCCCCGTCGATGGTTTCGGCGTCGAAGAAGTAGAAGGCGCGCTCGAAACCCAGCGCTTCCTCGCGCCATAGACCGTCGGCCAATGCGACATGCCGTGCCCCGTTGGCGACCAGATCGGCGGCCGGGCAATGCTGCGCCAGCAGCACAGGCTGCACCGATTCGGCATCATCGCCCGCCCGGCCATGCGCCAGGAAGCTCTCCGGCGGCCCGGCCCACAGTCCGGCTGAGATCCGCTCCAACCGTTCAGGCTCCCGCGCCACCACCAGCAGGCGCGCGCCCATGTCCAGGATGCGGCCCGCTATGGCGGGCAGCACCTGTTCCACGGGATCGCGGCTGAGCTGGTAGAAATCGACCTGCATTATCGCTCGAATTTATCCGCGACATAGCGGTCGAGCAGGCGCACGCCATAGCCGGTCGCGCCCTTGTCCCAGGTCGCGCCCGGCTTGTCGGCCCAGACCATGCCGGCAATGTCGAGATGCGCCCATTTCACGCCCTCGTCGACGAAGCGCTTGATGAACTGCGCCGCGGTGATCGACCCGCCATAGCGCGGGCCGATATTCTTCATGTCGGCGATCGGGCTGTCGATCAGCTTGTTATAGGCGTCGCCCAGCGGGAAGCGCCACAACTGGTCGCCCGACGCCTTGCCCGCCGCGATCAGATCGTCGGCTAGCCCGTCGTCATTGGCGAAGATACCCGCATATTCGTTGCCGAGCGAGATGATCATCGCCCCGGTCAGGGTCGCCAGATCGATGATGATTTCCGGCGCATAGGTCTTCTGCGCCCAGGTGATGACGTCGCACAGCACCAGACGGCCTTCGGCGTCGGTGTTCAGCACCTCGATCGTCTGCCCGGACATGGAGGTGACGATGTCGCCCGGACGCTGCGCGTTGCCGTCGGGCATGTTTTCGACCAGCCCGCAAATGCCGACGACGCGCACCTTCGCCTTGCGCCCGGCCAGCGCCTTGATCGCGCCCGCGACCGCGCCCGCGCCGCCCATGTCCCACTTCATGTCTTCCATGCCCGGTCCGGGCTTCAGCGAGATGCCGCCGGTGTCGAAGGTCACGCCCTTGCCGACGAAGACCAGCGGCTTTTCGGCCGCGCCACCCGTGCCGTCCCATTCCATCGCCAGCAGGCGCGGTTCGCGCACGGAACCCTGCGCCACGCCCAGCAGCGATCCCATGCCCAGGTCGGTCATCGCCGCCTTGTCCAGCACGGTGAGCTTGACGCCCAATTGCTCCAGATGCCTGCACCGTTCGACGAAGCTTTCGGGATAGAGGATGTTGGCAGGCTCCGACACCAGTTCGCGGGTGAAGGCCACGCCCGCCGCGACCGCCGACCGGCGTTCCCAGGCGGCCCCGGCATCGCTCGAAACCAGCGTGATCTGCTTGAGGGTCGGCTTGGCCTTTTCCGCCTGGCGCGTGCGATAGGTGTCGATCCGCCAGCCGCGCAGCGACGCGCCGAAGGCCAGCGCCGCCGCGCTCTCGCCGCTCGCGCCGCCGAAGAATTCCACCGCCGCATGGGTCGCGCCGCTGGTCGCGAGCCGCGCCGTCAGCGCGCTGCCGGCGCGCTCATGATCCGCGTCGCTGCCCGCGCCGGTGCCCACCAGCACCACGCGCAGCACCTTGCCGCCCTCTTCCACGAAGCTCTCGAAGCTGGACCCCGCCTCCCCCGTGAAGCGCGCCGCCGCGGCCCCCGCCGCCAGCACGGGCGCGGCGGCCAGGGGCAAGGCGTCGAATCCGCCCTTGGGCACGGCGAAGACCAGCGTATCGGCTTCGGGGCGGACAGGGCTGAACGCGATTTCCATCTATGGTCCTTTATTTCCTGCGGGGCTCTATGTCTTCCGCCTCCAGATAGTGCGGGTTCGACCGTCTGGCAAAGCCGTTCGACCGATTTCGGGCAAAAGACTGGCGGTGAAAGATTGCGGCGCGCGCAAAGCAGTGCGATAGGCGGAAACAAAGCGCCCCCGAAGAGGCCCCCACCTTTGCAGATTTCCCCTTTCCCCTTGCGTTTCAAAAAGGCCCTGGCCGCGAGCGTCGCCCTTTCGTGGCTGGGGATCGCCCCCCATGCCGCCGCGCAGCAGTTGCAGGAACCGCCGACGACGGTCAGCGCGCCCGACGCGCCGGTGCCGGAAAATGACGACCAGATCGGCTTCGCCGCCGACGCTCTGGAATATGACAGCGACAGCGAGGTCGTGACCGCCAGCGGCAATGTGCAGTTGCTGCGGGAAGGCAACCGGCTGCGCGCCGACAAGGTCGTGTGGAACCGCACCACGGGCAAGGTGGAGGCGACCGGCAACGTGTCCGTCACCGATCCCGAAGGCAATATCGCCTATGGCGACAGGTTCGACGTCACCGATTCCCTTCAGGACGGCATGGTCCGCAACATGCTGCTGGTGCTGCAATCGGGCGGTCGGCTGGCCGCCGCCGACGGCCAGCGGGTGAACGGCGTCTATACGCTGCGCAAGGCCGCCTATACCGGCTGCGCGGTCGAGGATCATGAGGGCTGCCCCAAGGAGCCGACCTGGCAGATCAAGGCGGTCCGGGTCGTCTACGATCCGGTCAAGGCCCGCGTCAAATACAGCAACGCCAGCGTGGAGCTGTTCGGCCTGCCGCTGATCCCGCTGCCCGGCTTTTCCCATCCTGTGGGCGACAATGGCGGCAGCGGCCTGCTGGTTCCGAACCTGCGCTACGACCGGAACAACGGGTTCGAAGTGGCGCTGCCCTATTATATGAAGCTGGCGCCCAATCGCGACCTGACCGTCACGCCGCATGTCTATACCGAAACGCTGCCGATGCTGGAGGGCAATTACCGGCATCTGTGGGACAGGGGCGCCTATCAGATCACCGGCTACGCCACCTATGGCAGCCGCGTCGCCACCGGCAACCCGTCCTCCACAGCGCCGGCGGGGTCGGAAAAGGATTTTCGCGGCCATCTGGACGCCAGCGGCGCGCTGCAACTGACGCCGGAATGGAGCATAGGCGGATCGATCCGCGCCGCGACCGACCGCACCTTCCTGCGCCGCTACGACATCAGCAACGACGACCGGCTGCGCTCCACGCTCAACGCCCGACGGATCGGGGAGAGAAGCTATTTCTCCATAGCCGGCTGGGCGGTGCAGACGCTGCGCACCGGCGATTCGCAGGGGCAGATGCCGATCGCGCTGCCGGTGATCGACTATCGCCTGCGGATGAAAGACCCGCTGCTGGGCGGCGTGGCGCAGTTGCAGGCGAACAGCCTGGCCATCACCCGCACCCATGGCCAGGACACGCAGCGCGCCTTCGCCGCCTTCGAATGGAACCTGCGCAAGCTGACGCCGATGGGGCAGGAAGTCACCTTCACCACCTATCTGCGCGGCGACGTCTATCACAGCAGCGACAATCTGATGAACAGCGTGGTCAGCTACGCCGGCGATCCGGGGTGGAAGGCGCGGGGCATCGCGGCAGCCGCCGTCGACATGCGCTGGCCCTTCATGGGCCAGGCGTTCGGCGGCGTGCAGCGCATCGCGCCGCGCGTCCAGATCGTCGCCGCGCCCAGGATCGCGAACCTTTCCGTCCCCAATGAGGACGCCCGCGCCATCGACCTGGAGGACAGCAACCTCTTCGCCCTGAACCGCTTTTCCGGTTACGACAGGTTCGAGGATTCGACCCGCGTCACCTATGGCCTGGAATATAGCCTGTCATTGCCGAACTTCTCGCTGGAGAGCGTGGTCGGGCAAAGCTATCGCCTGAACAGCCGGGAAAGCATCCTGCCCGACGGCACCGGCCTGTCGGACCGCCTGTCCGACATCGTCGGCCGCACCACCGTCCGCTACAGGGATTTCATCAGCGTCACCCACCGCTTCCGCGTGGACAAGGACAAGCTGGCCGTCCGCCGCAACGAAATCGACGCGACGGTCGGCAGCCGCAAGACCTATGCGACGGTCGGCTATCTCCGCCTCAACCGCGACGCCGACCGCAATCTGGAGGATTTGCAGGACCGGGAGGAATTGCGCCTGGGCGCGCGCGTCCAGTTCGCCCGCTTCTGGTCGGTCTTCGGTTCGACCGTCATCGACCTGACCGACACGAAGGAAGATCCGCTGTCGGTCGCGGACGGCTATGAACCCGTCCGCCACCGCCTGGGCATCGCCTATGAGGACGATTGCCTGACGCTCGGCCTCACCTGGCGGCGCGACTATCAGGTGCTGGGCGACGCGCGAAAGGGCAACAGCTTCCAGCTTCGGCTGGCTTTTCGCAATATTGGCATATAAGGATCAGCCTTCCCGCTTCCTGCTCAGGGTCGGTTAAGGCGGATCGGCGCATCTCGTGCCGAACCGATTGGAGATTTTTGTCGACGATGCAGCCTGTCGTTTCCCCGTTTTCCCGCATTGGCAGCCATGTCCGGTCGGGTTTTCGCACCATGCTCCTGTCCTCGGCCCTCCTGGCGACGGGCGTGAACGCCGTCGCGGCCCAGACGGTCGGCGACGATGACGGCGTCGCCTCGCAGCAACTCAACCTGCCCAGGGACGTGACCATCTTCGGCAAGAGCGACCCCAATGTCCGCAAGGCGACGGCCATCGTCAACGGCCGCATCATCACCGGCACCGACGTCGACCAGCGCCTGGCCCTGATCATCACCGCCAATGGCGGCAAGGTGTCGGACGAGGAGAAGGAAAGGCTGCGCGTCCAGGTGCTGCGCAACCTCATCGACGAAACGCTCCAGATCCAGGAAGCCGCCGCCAACGACATCAAGGTGGACAAGGCCGAGATCGACCAGAGCTATGAGCGGGTCGCGGCCAATTTCCGCCAGTCCCCCGCCCAGTTCGACCAATATCTGCGCCAGCAGGGCAGCTCGTCGGCCAGCATCAAGCGGCAGATCGAGGGCGAGCTGGCCTGGAGCCGCCTGCTCCGCCGCAATATCCAGCCCTTCGTCAACGTGTCGGAGGATGAGGTGAAGTCGGTGGTGGACCGCATGAACGCGGCCAAGGGCAGCGACGAATTCCGCATCGGGGAAATCTACCTGTCGGCCACGCCGGAAAACCAGCAGCAGATCGTCGCCAACGCCCGCAACATCATCGACCAGATCAAGCAGGGCGGCAGCTTCGCCGCCTATGCGCGGCAATTTTCCGAAGCCTCCACGGCGGCGGTCGGCGGCGACCTGGGCTGGGTCCGTCCCGTCCAGTTGCCCGACGAACTGGCGCAGGCGGCCGCCGAGATGCAGGTCGGCCAGATCGCCGGCCCGATCGGCGTGCCGGGCGGCGTCTCGATCATCTATGTCATGGACAAGCGCAAGGTGCTGACCGCCGATCCGCGCGACGCGCTGCTCAGCCTCAAGCAGCTTTCCGTCAGCTTCCCCGCCGGCACGACCAAGGAACAGGCGAGCACCAGGGCGGCCGCCTTCGCCGCGCAGGTCAAGGCGGTCAAGGGCTGCGGCCAGGCCAATGAACTGGGCGGCAAGATCGGCGCCGACGTGGTCGACAACGACAATGTGAAGCTGCGCGACCTGCCGCCGCAGTTGCAGGACATCCTCCTGAACCTCCAGGTGGGAGAGGCGACGCCGCCCTTCGGATCGATCAATGACGGCGTGCGCGTGCTGGTCGTCTGCGGCCGCGACGAAGCCTCCTCCGCCGCCGCGCCCAACGCCGAACAGATCATGGCGCAGTTGGAGGAGGAACGGGTCAACAAGCGCGCCCGCATCTATCTGCGCGATCTTCGCCGCGATGCCGTTATCGACTATAACTGATCCGGCGGATATGCCGCCCTTCGCCGTGTCGCTGGGCGATCCGGCGGGCATTGGCCCGGAAATCGTCGCCAAAAGCTGGGTCATGCGGGAGGCGCGGGGCCTGTCGCCCTTCTTCGCCGTGGGCGACGCCGCGTCCCTGCGCGCCGTCTGGCTCGGCCCGGTCGAGCCGGTCAGCACGCCGGAGGAAGCGGCGGAGGTCTTCGACAAGGCCCTGCCCTGCCTGCAAGTGGCGGACGCGGGAGAGATCACGCCCGGTACGCCCAGCATCGACGGCGCGCGCGCGGCGTTCCAGGCGCTGGAAGTCGCCGTGGGCCTGGCCCGCAGCGGTTCGGCGGCCGGGATCGTCACCGCCCCGGTCGGCAAGGAGCAGCTTTACGGCGTCGGCTTCGCCCATCCGGGGCAGACCGAATTCATCGCGGAACGCTGCGGCGTGGCGCCCCACAACGCCGTGATGATGCTGGCGGGGCCGTCGCTGAAGGTCGTGCCGATCACTATTCACATCCCCCTGGCCGACGTGCCGTCCGCGCTGACAATCGACCTGATCCGCGCCCGCGCCATCACCACCGCCAAGGGGCTTCAGCGCAATTTCGGCATCGGCCGCCCCCGGCTGGTGGTCGCGGGCCTTAACCCCCATGCCGGCGAAGGCGGGGCGCTGGGGCGGGAGGAGATCGATGTCATCCGCCCCGCCGTGGAGTCGCTCCAGGCGGAGGGTTACGACATCAGCGGCCCGCTCGCCGCCGACACGCTGTTCCATGCCCGCGCCCGCGAAACCTATGACGCGGCGCTGTGCATGTATCACGATCAGGCGCTGATCCCGATCAAGACGCTGAATTTCGACGAGGGCGTCAACATCACCCTGGGGCTGCCCATCGTCCGCACCTCGCCCGACCACGGCACCGCCTTCGGCATTGCGGGCACGGACAGCGCCAACCCCGGCGCGATGATGGCGGCGATCAGGATGGCCGCCGAAGCCGCCCGCGCCCGGCTGACCCCCGGCTGCTGAGGCCCATGGCTGCCGATACCCGTCGGGCGCTCCCGCCGCTGCGAGAGGTGATCGCCGCCCATGGATTGCAGGCGAGCAAGGCGCTGGGCCAGAATTTCCTGCTGGACGAGCAGTTGCTGGACCGCATCGCCGCCATTCCCGGCCCGCTGGAAGGCCAGCCCGCCTTCGAGGTCGGCCCCGGCCCCGGCGGCCTGACCCGCGCCATCCTGCGCGGCGGGGCGAAGCTGGTCGCGGTGGAGCGGGACCGGCGCTGCCTGCCCGCGCTGGCCGAACTGGACGCGGCCTTTCCGGGCCAGCTTCGCGTCCTTTCCGGCGACGCGATGGAGGTCGACGCCCGCGCCGAGGCGGGCGAAGGCGCCCATGTCATCGCCAACCTGCCCTATAATGTCGGCACGGCGCTGCTGATCGGCTGGCTTTCGGCGGAGTGGAGTCCGCTTCCCTGGTGGTCGACCCTGACGTTGATGTTCCAGATGGAGGTGGCGGAGCGGATCGTCGCGAAGCCGGGCGGCGACCATTATGGCCGCCTGGCGGTGCTCTCCCAATGGCGCAGCGACGCCCGCATCGCGATGAAGGTCCACCGCAGCGCCTTCACCCCGCCGCCGAAGGTGATGTCGGCGGTGGTCCACATCACGCCCAGGCCCGCGCCTGAGGGGGTGCAGTTGAAGCATCTCGAACGCCTGACCGCCGCCGCCTTCGGCCAGCGCCGCAAGATGCTGCGGCAGAGCCTGAAAGGCCTGCCCGGTGCGCTGGAGGCGCTGGAGGCGGTCGGCATCGACGCGCAACGACGGGCTGAAACGGTGAGCGTCGAGGAATTTGTTGAGGTCGCGCGGGTGTTGGGGCGGCTTTAGTTTTTGAGTCTGGCTTTGGTGGAGAGCGGACGCCCCCCTATTCGTCGCCCCTCCCCCTATTCGTCACCCCGGACTTGATCCGGGGTCCCGCTGCCTTGGGCTGGGCGCGGTGTAGAGGCAAAAGCGGGACCCCGGATCAAGTCCGGGGTGACGGAAAACTAATGTCCGCTCATGGCCATTTTCAGCCGGGCCGATGCGGGACGCGGCGCATGATCCTGCCGTAACGAGCCTCGCTGCGCTCGGCTACCCACCCCCGGCCCCTCCCTGGAAGGGAGGGGCGGAGAAAGGTTGTGGAGGCTCGGCGGCAGTGTAGCTTGTGGATCAAGGCGTCTCGGTTGCCGATCCCTTGGGCGCGGGGACGCTATCCTTCGCGCTCAGCACGGTCGCGGGCGGGCCTTTCTCTATCGCCGCCGCCAGTTGGCCTACGGCCGCGCAGTTCGCCTTGCACAGGCCCTGCGCCTGGGCGAGATTTTCCTTGGCCTTGGCGATGGCGCCCTTTTCGACCATCGCCTCGCCCTGGCCCACCAGAGCGGCGACGTCATTGGGTTCCAGCAACAGCGCCTCGCGATAGAGGCGGATCGCCTTGCCCTGCAAACCCTGCGCCCGCGCCACCTGCGCCAGTTCGATATAGGCGGTGCGGTTGCGCGGATCGACCGCCAGCGCGCTTTCCAGCGCGTCGGTCGCGCCCTGATAATTGCCCGCCTTGCGCGCCGCCTCGCCCGCCTTCTGCCATTCGACCGACAGCGGCGAAATCTGCGAATCCGGGCGCTGCGACAGGCCTGCGCTGGAAACGGTGGTCAGCAGGACGGCCAAAGCGACCGAAGCAGGGGTAAAACGCATGCACAACTCCAGCCATGTTTCAGGCGTTGATTCCGGTCCGGATTCCGGTGGCCAAGTCTCGCGATTTTGCGGGCGCTTGTCCATCGACTCTTTCACGCCGTCCGTCGCAGCCGCGCGAAATAGAAACCGTCCGTCCCGTCATGGCCCGGCGTCAGCAGCAGCCCGTCGCCATGGGCGCGGCCCATCGCCGCTTCGATCCGTTCGACGGTCCAGCCGTCATGCCGTTCCAGAAATGCCCGCACCTGATCCCGCCCCTCCCGGTCCGTCAGCGCGCAGACAGCATAGATCAACGCCCCGCCCGGCGCCAGCAGGGGAGCCGCGAAATCCAGGATCCGCGCCTGTTCCGCCGCCAGCCGGTCGAGCCGCGCCGGGGTCAGCCGCCAGCGCGCCTCCGGATTGCGCCGCCATGTGCCGGTGCCCGAACAGGGCGCGTCGACCAGCACCACATTGGCGCGGCCCCTCAGGCTTTCCAGCGCGCCCGCCTCATGCCCCTGGTCCAGCAGCAGCGTCTCGATGAAGGTCGCCCCGGCCCGTTCGGCGCGTGGATCGAGCCGGGCGAGGCGCGAGCGGATGGTGTCGGCGGCGATCAGCACGCCCTTGCCGCCCATCGCCGCGGCCAATGCCAGCGTCTTGCCCCCCGCCCCGGCGCAAAGGTCGATCACGGTCATGCCCGGCGCGGCGGCGCAGACGGCGGAGATCAACTGGCTGCCCGCGTCCTGCACCTCGACCTGCCCCCATTTCCAGGGGTCGCTCAGCTCGACCGGCGCGCCTTCGGGCAGGCGCAGGGCGTCGGGCAGTCCGGCGATCCGGGCCGCATCGGGATAATGTTGCGCGACCCGGTCCGGATCGCCCTTCAGCCGGTTGACGCGCAGGTCGACCGGCGCCCGGCCCAGCAGGGCGTCCCGCTCCACCGGCGCGGCGAGCAGCGGTTCGATCCAGCCGGGCACGACGCCCGCCGGGGCGCCCGCTTCACTGTCGGCAATCGGCGCCGGGCCATGGGCCGATCCGTCGAACAATGCGGCCAGTTCGGCCCGCTCCCGCGCCAGCCCGACCATGGCGGCGCGCCCGCTCTCCGGCCGTTCGGCGACGCGGCGCACCGCGTCATAGACATGGTCGCGCACCGCCCGCCGGTCGCGGGAGCCGGCATAGCGCCGTTCCTTGAAATAGCGGGCGATCAGCGTGTCCGCCGCCGGGCCGCCATCCCGCGCCGACGCGATGATGGCGTCGAGCAGTTCGATGGCGGCCTGGACACGGGCGGATGGGGTCATGACGAAACAAGCCCCTCCCCTTCAGGGGAGGGGTTGGGGTGGGGGATCGATACAGGGCACAGCGTTTGAGGCACGCCCCCACCCCCAACCCCTCCCCTGAAGGGGAGGGGCTTGATCGAGGGTTCAGCGCGTCGGGTAATTGGGCGCTTCCCGCGTGATCGTCACGTCGTGGACATGGCTTTCCGACAGGCCCGCATTGGTGATCTGGACGAAGCGGGCGCGTTCCCGCAAATCCTTGATCGTGGCGCTGCCGGTATAGCCCATGGCCGCCTTCACCCCGCCGACAAGCTGGTGGATCACGTCCTTGGCCGGACCCTTGAACGGCACCTGGCCCTCAATGCCTTCGGGCACCAGCTTCATCTGGTCCTTGATGTCCGCCTGGAAATAGCGGTCCGCCGAACCGCGCGCCATCGCGCCGACGCTGCCCATGCCGCGATAGCTCTTATAGGCGCGGCCCTGATAGAGGAAGGTTTCGCCCGGCGCCTCCGCCGTGCCCGCCAGCAGCGATCCGACCATGACGCAGCCCGCGCCCGCCGCCAGCGCCTTCGCCACGTCGCCCGACGTGCGCAGGCCGCCGTCCGCGATCACCGGCACGCCTTGCTTGGCCGCTTCCTCCGCCGAATCCATGACGGCGGTCAACTGCGGCACGCCGACGCCCGCGACGACGCGGGTGGTGCAGATCGAACCGGGGCCGATGCCGACCTTCACGCAGTCCGCGCCCGCGCCGATCAGCGCCTTGGTCGCTTCGGCGGTGGCGACGTTGCCCGCCACCACCTGAACATGGTTGGACAGCTTCTTCACCGCCTCTACCGCGACGGCCACCTGCCTGCTGTGGCCATGGGCGGTGTCGATGACGATCAGGTCGCATTCCGCGTCGATCAGCGCCTTGCTGCGCTCCAGCCCCTTGTCGCCCACGGTCGACGCCGCCGCCACGCGCAGGCGGCCCGACGCATCCTTGGTCGCCTGCGGATAGGTGACGGCCTTTTCGATGTCCTTGACCGTGATCAGGCCGACGCAATGATATTGATCGTCCACCACCAGCAGCTTTTCGATGCGGCGCTGGTGCAGCAGGCGCATCGCCTCCTCCTGGCCCACGCCGGTCTTCACGGTGGCGAGATTGTCGTGGGTCATCAGTTCGCTGACCGGCTGGGCCGGGTTTTCGGCGAAGCGCACGTCGCGGTTGGTGAGGATGCCGACCAGCTTGCCCGACGCCTCCACCACCGGAATGCCGCTGATCTTGTGCCGGGTCATCAGCATCTGCGCATCGGCCAGCGTGGCATTGGGCGTGATGGTGATGGGATTGACCACCATGCCGCTTTCGAAGCGCTTGACCGCGCGCACCGCGTCCGCCTGCTCCTCCACCGACAGGTTGCGGTGCAGCACGCCGATCCCGCCCAACTGCGCCATGACGATCGCCATGTCCGCCTCCGTCACCGTGTCCATGGCGGAGGAGAGGATCGGGATGTTGAGCTTGATCGCGCGGGTCACATGGGTGCTGGTGTCCGCCTGGCTGGGCAGCACATCGGATTCGGCGGGCTGAAGAAGCACGTCGTCAAAGGTGAGGCCGAGGCGGATATCCATGTGAAAGCCACTTTCTGCTGCGCGCCCGGCCAGTGGGGGGATAGCCGGTCGCTGGGGGATTCGTGGCGGCCCATGTAACCATTAAGCAGGAAAACAGCCAGACCCCCGAAAGCATTTTATTGCCGGGGAAGCGCAGGCCTGCACGCGATGCGGAATCGGGCGGAAGGGGCGGGCCGGAAGAGAAGCGTGGGGACTCGTCCGCTCCCCGCCCGAATTTCCAAAAACTGCACGCCCCGGAAGGGCCGACCCCCCTCAATCCCCCAGGATCACGTCCACGCCTGCCCGCGCATGGATGCTGGTGCCGTCGTAGATCGGCAGGACGTTCGCCTTCACATCGACGATCATCTCCAATTCGGTGCAGGCCAGGATCGCGGCCTGCACATTCTCCTTGGCGATGTCGGTGAGTTCGGACTTCATATAGCGTTCGGACTCGCGGCTCACCTTGCCGATGGTCAGCTCGTCATAGACGATCCGGTCGATCCGATCGGCCAGTTCCATGTCGGGCGGCAGCAGCGATATGCCGTGCGCCACCAGCCGCTGGCGGTAGAATTTCTCCGTCATCACGTTGCGCGTGCCGATCAGCGCGGCCTTTTCGATGCCGTCGGCCTGCATCTTGCGCCCGACGGCCTCCGCGATGTTGACGATCGGAATATCGACGCCGGCCTGCACCTCGTCATAGACGCGGTGCATGGAATTGGCGCAGATCAGCAGGGCGGCCGCCCCGCCCTGCTCCAGCCGCCTGGCGGACGCGGTCAGCACATCGGCCGCATGGGCCCATTCGTCGGGCGTGGTGGAGCGGCCTATGTCCGCGAAGTCCAGGCTTTCGATCAGCAGCGGAGCGCTGTGCTGGCCGCCCCTGGCGCGGTACACGGCCTGGTTGATGATCTGATAATAGCGCGCCGTCGACGTCCAGCTAAGACCGCCTATCAGGCCGAGCTTCTTCATGAATCCGCTTATCCCCATGCGCCGACGAAGCCGGACGGGCTTGTCCATCGCGCAAATCGTTAGGGGCGGCGTCCCGCATCGGCAAGCCCCTTCCTGCCCGCGCTGCCGCAAAGCCGCGCGCGGAACAGGGTGCCGGCCGCTCCCGCCAGCCCTCCCGCGACGACCATCGGCATATTTTCCAAGAAGAAGGCGGACGCCGCCACGGCCCAGCCGGCAAAGCCGCCCGCCAGCGCCAGCGCAGGTCCGGTCCCCGACCGCAAGGCCGATGTCGTCGCCGCCCAGCCCGCAAGTAGCGCGACTGCGATGCAGCCAAGGAGCCTCAACAGGTCGGGAGACGCCGCGAAGGCCCCGACCAGCCCGCCGGTCGCCGGCAGCGTGGCGGCGGCGATGACGGGGTGCCGCCACGCTGCCCCGCGCCGCAGGATCGCCGCCGCACCCGCGCAGGCCATCGCCCCGCAGGCGAGCGCGGCGCCGATCGCGGCAGCGGCCTCCATGCGCAGCCGGTCCGTCATTTCGTCCAGCAGGCCGAAGGCATGGGGATCGCGCCAGGCCGCTCCTGCCAGGAAGACCGCCCCCAGCCCCGCCAGCCCGCCAAACCCGCCCAGCAGCGACGGCAGCGCGGATCGCGGAACGCCGCGCCCCAGCGCCAGCCCGACAGCGCTTCCGGCGATCAGCGCCGCGCAGATTTGCGGCAGCGCCATGACATCATGGCTGTAGAGGGTCACGGCCGCCGCGACCGTCATCGCGGCGCTCGCCAGATGCGCGCCCCGCCGCAACCCGCCGCCAAGCGGGGCCAGCAAAGCCGCCGCGAACAGCAAGGCAGCCAGCGACCAGCCGGCCAGGAGCGTCGCGTTCACGCCTTCCATCATGGCCGGGGCGGCATGTCGATCCGCCGCGCCGCCACGAAGCCGCCGCAAAGCCCGGCGCTGCCCGCCACTATCGCCAGCAGGCCGAATATCCGAGCCAGGCTGCTGCCCGCTTCCGCCGAGACGATCAGCGCGCCGAGCAGAATGGCGGATGACAGCATCTGGAGGACGGAAACGAGCGCCCAGCCCTCATCCGGCCGCGTCCGCCATGCGACGAGCGCCCCGACGATGCAGGCCGCCAGGAAGAAGGGGAGAAGGAACGCCATCATCTGCTCCCCCTCATTGCGGGACGTCGACGACCGTCCAGCCCCGCCGGGCCGAAGGAGATCGTCGGGAAACCGACCGCTCCTTCATCCTCCGGGGACAGGCCGTCTCGCCCACCCCGGCGACCAGGCGCGCCTTAGCTGGCGATCAGCAGCACGACCAGGGCGGCGACGACGACGCTGGCGATGGTTCCCCATTTGATGAGGGCCACGAACCCTTCATAGGTCTGGGTTGCGCTGTTCATATTCCCGTCCGAAGCCATGCACCGTCCCTCTCTGTCCGTTTCGCGGGCATCCTCTTATCGCCAAGGCCGCTCCCCCTCAAGCCGTCAGCGAACAAGAAAATTTTTCCGGTTAAGCCGGTCTTTACACCTCTTCCCTACTTTCGGCGCCAGTTCGCATATGAGGGGTAAGGATGGCGCGCGACGGCGTTCCGATGCTGATGTTGATCGACGACGAGCCGGCGCAGCGCAGGCTGGTGTCGGCTCTCGCCGCCCGCGCGGGATGGCGCACCATCTTCGCCAATGACGGCGACACCGCGATTGCGATGCTGGGCACGCAGGACGGCATGCGGCTGGACGCCGTGCTGCTCGACCAATGGAGCCCGAGCTACGAGCCGACCGGCCTGGTCCGCGAACTGCGCGCCCGCCGCCCTGCCCTGCCCATATTGATCCTGACGGCGCATAACAATGTCGCCGTTGCGGTGGAGGCGATGCGGGCCGGCGCCACCGACTATCTCGCCAAGCCGATCGCGCCCGAACGGCTGCTCGCCGCGCTCAACGCCACGCTGAACGGCGAACATGGCAAGGGCGAGTTGCGCCCGCTGACCGAGAAGATCCCTGCCGCCCTGTCCTTCGAGGATGTGGTCGGCGCCGCGCCGCAGTTCCGCGCCGCGCTCGCCATCGCGGCCAAGGCCGCCCGCGCCCGCGTCCCCGTGCTGATCGAGGGCGAGAGCGGCGTCGGCAAGGATGTGATCGCCCGCGCGATCCACGCCGCATCCCCCCGCCACAAGCAGGCGATGATCACCGTGAATTGCGGCGCTATCCCGGCCAATCTGGTGGAATCCGACCTGTTCGGCCATGAACGCGGCGCCTTCACCGGCGCCTTCGACCGGCAGGTCGGCAAGTTCGTCGCGGCCGACATGGGCACCATCTTCCTCGATGAAGTGAGCGAAATGCCGCTGGACGCGCAGGTGAAGCTGCTGCGCGTGCTTCAGGACGGCGAGGTCCAGCCGATCGGCGCGCGCCGCCCGATCCATGTCGATGTCCGCGTCATCGCCGCCACCAACAAGCGGCTGCATGACGAGATCGAGGCGGGGCGCTTCCGCGAAGACCTATATTACCGCCTCAACGTCGTGCAGCTCACCATTCCGCCGCTGCGCGAACGTCTGGGCGACGTGCCGGCGCTGTGCCGCCATCTGCTCGCCCGCATCGCGACCCAGCCGGGATTGCGCGGCCTTGGCCTTACCGACGACGCGCTGGCGCTGCTGATGCAGCATGACTGGCCGGGCAATGTGCGCCAGCTTCAGAACGCCCTGTTCCGCGCCGCGGTGCTGTGCGAGGGCGATGCGCTGACCCCCCACGACTTCCCGCAGATCGCCGCGCAGATCCGCGGCCGCGGCCATGGCGAGTCCCGTGGCCGGCTCCATGCCGTGCCGCAGCCGCATCGGGAGGCCGCCGGCATCACCCTGTTCGAAGGCGACGGCCATGTCCGTCAACTGGCGGAGATCGAGGCGGACGTCATTCGCCTGGCCATCGGCCATTATCGCGGGCGCATGACCGAAGTGGCCCGGCGGCTGGGCATCGGCCGCTCGACCCTTTACCGCAAGCTCGCTGAACTGGGCATCGACAGCGCCGCCTGATCTTTTCGGGCTGCCCGTTCTGGGCCGCCTGATCGGGCCGGACGCCCCGCGCCGTCGTCGCTCCATCGCGCCGCGTTCGGTTGCGGCGTTGAAATGTCGCGGCGGCTATGCTTTGGGGGAGCGATGAAAAGCGCCACCCTCGCCGCCGCCATGCCCCTCCTCCTGCTGGTCGCCTGCGGCCGGGCCGAACCTGTAGAGGATCTCCCGAGCCAGGACGAACTCGCCGCCGCCGCCAACGCCGCCGCGGCCAGGGCAATGGCCGAAGCGAAGGCCGACACCCCCGAATCGCGCAACTATGTGAATGTGGAACGCGGCTTTTCCATCACCTTCCCCGAAGGCTGGCAGAAGGACGCGGCGTCCAGCAATGCCGACGGCGTGGTCTATCAGGACCCCGGCGCGGGCGCGGACGTCCGCATCTTCTGGCAGAAGAAGGAGGGCGACCAGACGCTGCAACAGATCGTCGAGACGGTGAGCGAAGGCTCCGAAGGGGTAAGCGGTGATTATATCGGCGACAATGAATATCGCGGCACGGCCAATGACGGCGAGGGGAACAACGTCGCCCTGCGGCTTATGAAGCAGCCGGACGGCGCCATCGTCACGGCCAGCTTCGTCTATCCCGAAATGCTGAGCGAGCAATATCAGGCGATGGCGGAAAAGACGCTCGACAGCCTGCGCATCTTCGCGTCCAAGGCGCAGACGCCCGACGGCGCCGCCGTTCCGGCGGCTGCGGGGAATGCCGGCACGCGTTGAGGCGGCCGGTGATGAAGTGATCATGGGTGGGGGCGGACATTCCCCTATTCGTCACCCCGGACTTGATCCGGGGTCCCGCTACCTTTTCCAAGCGCACTCTCAGAAAGAAAGCGGGACCCCGGATCAAGTCCGGGGTGACGAAACTGATGACCGCAACTGGCCAAAAACCACCCCCAGCGCGAACTCACTCGCCGATCGGAACGAAGGCGCCCTTTTCCCGGTCCTTCATCACCTTGTCGGCCCGAAAGACCGACCCGCTCATCGTGATGTAAACCCCCGGCGCGGCAAGCTGCGCCGTCGCGAAGGCCATGCCCAGGTTGAAGCTGGCGTCGCTTTCCCCGAAACGCGCCGGGGCGAGAGCGCCCACCAGCACCACCGTCTTGCCGGCAATGGCGGAAAGCGACTTCGCCGTCTCCGTCATCGTGTCGGTGCCATGGGTGATGATGATGCGGCTTTCCGGCGCGGCGGCGACCCGGTCGCGGATCAGGGCGCGGTCCGCATCGTCCAGTTCCAGGCTGTCCTTGCGCACCACCTCCTCGATGCGGAAGGGCCGCTTGACCCGGCCGATGTCGAGCAGCTTCGCCACCACGGTTTCGCCCACCTGATAGTCCGACAGCGCATCGAAATATATCTTGTCGATGGTCCCCCCGGTGGTGAGGACAAGAATCGGCGTTTCGGGGGACGGCATCGCAGGACTCCAAAGGGGACGGTTGCCCCCTCTAAAGCATTTCCATGAGGAGGTGAACCGCCCGGCCCTATTCGCCCCTGGCCATGGCCTCGCCCCGGTCGCGGGCGGCGACCAGCGTGTCGGTCAGCAGCTTCAGCAGCCGGTCGTCGGCGTCGAGCACGTTCAGGCCCTGCCGCGTCATGCCGCCGGGGCTGGCCACGCGGTCCGCCAGCGCGGCCGGGCTTTCGCTCGCCATCGCGGCCATGCTGGCCGATCCGCGCACGGTGGCGAGCGCCATGCGCGCGGCCTGATCGGCGGGCAGGCCAATCGCTTCGCCCGCCCGCGCAAGGGCATCGACGAAGCGGAACAGAAAGGCGGGGCCGCAGCCGGACAGCGCGGTGACTTCGTTGAACCGCCCTTCATCCGCAATCCATTCGGCAAGGCCGAGCGGAGCGATGAAAGCCTCCACCGCCGTTCGCGACGCCACCGGGAGGGCGGCTTCCGCATGGAGCGCGATGACCCCCTCCCCTATGCCCACCGGCAGGTTGGGCATGGCGCGGACGATTTCCGCCGCCGCGGGAAAGGCGGTGCGCAGATCGGCCAGCCGCGTTCCTGCAAGGATCGAGACGATCCGCACGTCGGCACGGCAAAGCGGCGCAAGCAGGGCCGCGACTTCGCCAAGCTGATAGGGCTTCATGCCCAGCACGACGGTGGTGCCGGCGGGCAGCGAGGCGGGATAGTCGGTGACGACCGCCACCCCCTGCGCCACCGCCCTGCCGCTGGGACGCAGCACGGTCGCCCGCGCCGGATCGAGGCCGCAGGCGAGCCAGCGCCGCAACATCTGCCCCGCCATGTTGCCGCAGCCGACAAGGAAGAGATGGTCGGGCCAGATGTCGGTCATGGGAAGGGGTCTCAGGCTTCGCCGCGCGTTTCGATGAGGCTGGCGGAAATCGCCTCGGCCGGGGTCTTGCCGCCCCAGAGGACGAACTGGAACACCGGGTAGAAACGCTCGCATTCGTCTATGGCGGTTTCGACCAATATCTGCGCCTGGTCGAGCGTCAGCGTGCCGCCCGCGCCCAGCAGCGCGCCGTGGCGGAACAGCACGATGCCGCTGGACGACCAGAGTTCGAAATGGCCGAGCCAAAGCTGTTCGTTGATCAGGCCCAGCGTTTCGTAGATGGCGCCGCGCTTGTCCTCATTCACCCTGATGTCGGGCAAGGCGAGCATTTGCAGCACCTGGTCTTCGTCCCGCCAGATGCCGCGAAGCTCATATTGCGCCCAGGAACCCTGGGTGCTGGCGACGATCTCATCCTCGCCGACCTGATCGTAGCTCCAGCCATGCGCCTCGAAATAGGCGGCCAGCATGTCGATCGGCGCAGCCTCCTGGCCGCCATTTTCATATTCGTCGCTGTCCATAATCTGCGCGCCTTAAAGCATTTTTGTGCGCCGGTGGAAACCGGGGCGGCATGGAAAATGCGTGGACAACCCCGCTTTCGCCTGGAAACGGCGGTTATTCGCCGTCCCTGGGCTTGGCGCGGACGGTCTGCTTGACGGGTTCGGACGCCTTGCCCTCCAGCGCGTCGAGGCGGGCCTTCAGCAATTCCACCTCCTCGCGGGCGGCGGCGGCCAGCGCCTTCACCGCGTCGAATTCGTCGCGGCTGACGAAGTCCATGCCGCCGATCCATTGCTTGGCCTTTTCGCGGGCGTTGGTTTCGAATTCGCGGCTCATGCCCGCGACGGTTCCGGCCGCGCCGTTCACCAGCTTGGCAAGGTCGTCGAAAAAGCGGTTTTCGCTCTGCATGATGCTATGTCCTTCCGTGCGGCGTCGCGACGGGCGGCGCCAAAAATCATATCTGGGTCTGGAGAGCGGGTTTGCCAAGGCTTTCCGCGTCCGGATTGAGGCGGCCGATCTCATAGTTGAGGTAGGAGGCGAAGGCCAGCCAGCACAGATAGGGCAGCAGCAGAAGTCCCGCGACCCGGCGGACGCGCCAGAACAGCGCGGTCGTGACGGCGACCAGCACGAACAGGACGACGATCAGCGCCAGGGCCTGATCCACCTGATGCGCCCGGAAGAAAAGCGGCGACCAGAGGAGATTGAGGATGAGCTGCGCGACGAAGGCGATGATCGCCGCGCCCCTGCCCCTGGCGCCGCGGGCGTGGAGCACGATGGCGAAGGCCAGCGCCATCAGTACATAAAGCACGGTCCAGGCGGCGCCGAAGACCCAGCCGGGCGGGATCAGTTCCGGCTTGGCGAGCGCGGCGAACCAGCGATTGCCATAGCCACTATTGGCGAGCTTGCCCGAAAGAAAGCCAAGGAAAACAATCGCGGGCACAGTAACCAGCGCCCAGCGCGCATAGGCAAGACGTAATTGACCCGGAGACGCAATCTCGTTCATCGGCAACGAAGCTCCACCTTTTACTCGGCGGCTTCGGGCGAATCCTTCAAGGCCGAGTCCAGCCGCCGACTGACGGTTTGCGGTGAAACGGTTCGTCCCGCAACCCGCGAATAGAGGATCGGGATCAGGAACAGCGTGATCAGCGTCGCCAGGCTGACGCCGGACACCACCACCACGCCGATGGAATGGCGCGCCGCCGCGCCCGCGCCGCCGCGTATGACCAGCGGCAGGGCGCCGATGACCGTGGCGATGGAGGTCATCAGGATCGGACGCAGGCGGCGGGCGGCCGCCTGACGGATGGCCGCGCCGATCTCCAGCCCCTCGTCGCGGAGCTGGTTGGCGAATTCGACGATCAGGATGCCGTTCTTCGCCGCCAGCCCCACCAGCATGACGATGCCGATCTGGCTGTAGAGATTGACCGACCCGCCCGTCAGCGCCAGGCCCAGCACGCCGCCCGCGACCGCCAGGGGGACGGTGGCGATGATGACGCCGGGGTGGACGAAGCTTTCGAACTGGGCGGCCAGCAGCAGGTAGACGATCAATATGGTGAGGCCGAAGACCAGCCAGATCGACCCGCCGGTCTCGCGCAGCGACTGGCTCTCGCCCCGATAGCCCAGCGCCAGCACTTCGGGCGACTGGCGGGCCTGATCCTCCAGGAAGTTCAGCGCCTCGCCCAGCGAATAGCCCGGCGCCAGGGCGGCGGTCAGGGTGATGGCGCGCAGCTTGTTGAAACGGTTGAGCTGGCGCGGCCCCGCGACTTCGCGAAGGGTGACGACGGCGGACAGGGGCACCAGCATGCCGGTGCGGCTGCGCACGTTGATGCGCTCCAGATCGGCCTGGGTCTGCCGCCCCTCCCGCTCCGCCTGCACCAGCACGCGATATTCCTCGCCCCGGTCGACATAGGTGGTGACGCGGCGGGAACCGAGCAGCGTCTGCAAGGCCTGGCTGATGTCGTTGGCCGATACGCCCAGGTCGCCCGCCCGCTGCTGGTCCACCTCGATCCGCATCTGCGGCTTGGTTTCCTTATAATCGGAATCGAGGTTGATGAAGCCCGGATTGGTCGCGGCGGCGGCCATGATGCGGTCCCGCGCGGCCACCAGCCCCTCATAGGTCGACCCGGCCAGCACCAGATTGACCGGCAGGCCGCGTCCCCGCCCAAGCCCCGAACGCGGCGCGACATTGCCGCGCACGCCGGGCTGGCTGGCGATGATCTTGTTGATCGTGTCGGCCACCTGCGCCGTCGTGACGGTCCGGTCCTCCCACGGCCGCAGGAAGGCGATGATGTTGCCGCCGTTGAAATCGTCGCTGGCCCCGAAACCGGCTGGGGCGCGCATGTTCAGCACCTGGAGAATGCCCTTGTCGCGCAACGGCTGAAGATCGGTTTCGATCTTCTCCATATAGATTTTCATGCGGTCGAAGCCGGTGCCTTCGGGGGCCGTCACCTGGCCGTCGACCACGCCGGTATCCTCCGCCGGGGCGAGTTCGGTCGGCAGCATGGTGAACAGCGCGCCGGCGATTCCAAGGAACAGCAGCACGGGGACGACGGCCATGAGCGGCCGCCTGAGCACGCGGTCGAGCAGGCGTCCATAGGCCGCCTCCAGCCGCTGGAACCGGTCGTCCACCCAGCGCGACAGGCGCGACCGTTCGGAATGGCGCAGCAGCTTCGAACAGAGCATCGGCGCGAGGCTCAGCGAAATGAAGCCGGAAAAGGCGATGGCGGCGATCATCGCGATGGCGAGTTCGCGGAACAGCAGGCCGGTCTGCCCGGCCAGGAACATCACCGGCACGAACACCGCGCAGACCACCAGCGTCGTCGAAATGATCGCGAAGCCCACCTGCCGCGTGCCGAGATAGGAGGCGACCAGCGGGTCTTCCCCCTGTTCGATACGGTGATAGACATTTTCCAGCACGACGATGGCGTCGTCCACCACCAGCCCGATTGCCAGCACGAAGGCCAGCAATGTCAGCAGGTTGATCGACAGGCCCAGCAGCCACATGACGGCGCAGGTCGCCAGCAGGCAGATCGGCACGGTGATCGACGGGATGATCGTCGCCCGCATCGACCCCAGGAAGAGGAAGATGACCAGCACCACCAGCAGGGCCGCTTCGCCCAGCGTGTCGTAGACATTGTCGATGGCGCGGCTGATGAACAGCGATTCGTCCGATCCGATGGTGACCTTCATGCCCGGCGGCAGGGTGGTCCGCAGTTCGGCGATCAGCGCCTTCGCCTTTTCCGCGACTTCCAGAGTGTTGGCGCCCGACTGGCGGATGATGCCGACGCCGACGCCGGTCGCGGCGTTGGAGCGGAAGGAGGTGTAGGGATTTTCCGCGCCCTGCTCGATCCGCGCCACATCGCCCAGCTTCACCTGATAGCCGTCCGCGCCGCGCCCGACGACAAGCTGCGCGAACTGTTCGGGCGTGGAGAAGGCGCGCTCGACGCGCAGCGTCTGGTTCTGGTCCTTGGACTCGAAACGCCCGGCGGGCAGTTCCACATTCTGGGCGCGCAGGGCGCTTTCGATGTCGCCCGGCGTGATGCCGAAGGCGGTCAGCTTCTCCGCATTCAGCCAGATGCGGGTGGAGGGCCGCTCATCCCCGCCGCCGGTGACGCGGGCGACGCCGTCAATGGCCGAAAAGCGGTCCAGCACGTTGCGGTCCAGATAATCGGCGATCTGGGTGGGGGTCCAGCCGTCCCTGGTGAAGACGATGAACAGGATCGCCCGCGCATCGGCATCGACCTTCCGGATTTCGGGGGCCAGCGCGTCCTCCGGCAAATCCTCCACGATGCCGCTGACGCGGTCGCGCACGTCGTTGGCGGCGGAATCGATGTCCCGCGACGGGTCGAATTCGATATTGACTGAGGAAACGCCGTCCCGCGAGGTCGAATTGATGTTCTGGATGCCCTGGACGCCCGCGACGCCATCCTCGATGATCTGGGTGATGCGGGTTTCGACGACCGAGGCCGCCGCGCCGGTATAGCTGGTCTCGACCGAGACGATGGGCGGATCGGTGTCGGGATATTCGCGGATGGACAGGCTGAGATAGCCGACCACCCCGACGATGCAGAGCAGCACCGCGACGACCGCCGCGAAGACCGGACGGCGAACGGACAGGTCCGAAAGCTGCATGGCCCGCCTCCCTTAACCGGCCGCCCGGCCGGCGCTCGCGCTCTTCGCCTCCGGCTTGTCGCCCGGCAGGCGCACCGGCACGCCGTCGGTCAGCTTGACGACGCCGTCGGTGACGACGGTCTGGCCCGCCTTCACGCCGCCCAATATCTCGACCAGGCCGTTCTGGCGGATGCCGGTGTCGACCTTGGTTCGCTTGGCCTTGCCGTCCTCCACCACGAAGACGAAGCGATCCTCGCCATCGCCCACCACCGCCAGTTCGGGCACGGACAGCGACTGGCGCTGCTTCGCGATGACGTTGACGGTCAGCAGCATGCCGGGCTTCAGGGCGCGGTCGGGATTGGGCAGGATCGCCCTGATCCGGACGGCGCGGGTGGCGGGGTCGATCACCGGGTCGATGGTGGCGATGGTGCCGGTGAAGGGCCGGTCGGGCCAGGCGGCGGAGACCGCCTTGATCGCCTGCCCTTCCCGAACCATCGACAGGCGGGTTTCGGGAATGGTGAAGTCCAGCTTGATCCGCGAAATGTCGCTGACCGTGGCGATGGGCGTCCCGGCGGTGACGATGGCGCCGGGGGACACGGTGCGCAGGCTGACCCAGCCGGAGAAGGGCGCGCGCACCACGCGGTCGCCGATGGAGGCGCGGGCCTGCTGCGCGCTGGCGCGGGCGGCATTGGCCAGCGCGACCTGGCTGTCCAGGCTGGCCGCGGTCGCGAAGCCCCGCGTCTTCAACGCCTGGATGCGATCCAGTTGCTGCTGGGCGGCCAGCGCCTGCGCCTGGGCGGCGGCGAGTTCGGCCCGCTCCTGTCCGGCCGCCAGGGTCGCGATCACCTGCCCCTTGCCGACATAGCCGCCGTCGCTGAAATTGAGGGAGGTGATGCGCTCCGTCACCGGGGCGGACAGCACCACCTGCTCATTGGCGAAGGCGGTGCCGACGGCGTCCAGATTGTCGGTGAAGGTTTCGGACGCGATCGGCGCGGCCTCCACCAATGCCGGGGGGCGCGCCTTCTTCTCCTTTTGACCGCCGCAGGCGGAAAGGGTGAGCGCAATCAGGAAGATAGGCAGGATGGTGCGCATGGGATCGGGCTAATCGGCCTTTGCAAGCGACTCAAACGGACGTTTGTCGCAGATGGTTACTATAGCGGCGAAACGAACAGGGGGGGATTATCCGCCAAATATGCGGAGAGGAGAAATTCGACATTGCCCTGGGGTCCGGTGATCGGGCTGGCGACGATGCCTTCGACCTGCCACCCCCTGGAAAGCGCCCAATCCCGCACTTCGCCGCACACCCGTTCATGGATGGCGGGATCGCGCACGACGCCGCCCTTGCCGACTTCCTCCCGCCCCGCCTCGAACTGCGGCTTGATGAGGGCGATCAGGCGCGCGCCGGGGCGGGCGAAGCCCATGGGGCGCTCCAGCACCTTGGCGAGGGAGATGAAGCTGGCGTCGCAGACGATGATGTCCACCGGCTCCGGCACATGGTCGGCGGTCAGGATGCGGGCGCTGGTCTGTTCATGCACGATGACGCGGGGGTCGGACCGCAGCTTCCACGCAAGCTGGTTGGTGCCGCTGTCCACCGCATAGACCCGCGCCGCGCCGTGGGCGAGCAACACGTCGGTGAAGCCGCCGGTCGAACTGCCGACGTCGATGGCGACGGCGCCGGTCACGTCGATCTCGAAATGCTCCAGCGCATGGGCGAGCTTGATGCCGCCCCGCGACACCCAGGGATGGTCGCGGCCCTTCACCTCCAGTTCGGCGTCGGCGGCGACCTGCTGGCCCGCCTTGTCGATCTTCCGGTCGCCCAGGAAGACGAGACCGGCGAGGATCAGCGCCTGGGCGCGGGCGCGGCTCTCCGCCAGGCCATTGTCCACGAGCAGTTGGTCGGCGCGCACCTTGGCCATCACGACACCAGAGCGGTCAGCGTGGCGGGGGTGAGGAGCTGGGGCAATGTCCGCGCCTCCCTGCCCGGCGCGTACCAGAGGTAGAGCGGGACGCCGGAACGCCCCTGCCCTTCCAGGAAGCGGGTGATGGCGGGATCGGCATTGGTCCAGTCGCCCACCATTACCGTGACGCCCGCCTTTTCGAAGGCGGCGCGGGTTTCGTCGCGGTCGATGGCAGCGGCTTCATTCGCCTTGCAGGTGAGGCACCAGTCGGCGGTGAAGTAGAGGAAAACCGGCTTTCCGGCGGCGCGCAGGCTGGCGAGGCGGGCTTCGTCGAAGGGCACGCCCTTTTCCGAAGCCGCAGCGGCAGGGGCATGGGTGGGGAGCAGGATTGCGGTTCCCGCGAAGAGGATCAGCGCCGCGCAGGCCACCGCCAGTCCGCCGCGCCGGCCATGAAGCTGCCGCCGCCCCAGCCACCACAGGCCGATTGCAAGAGCCGCCGCCGCGCCGAGGCCCAGCAGGATCGCCGGAACGCCCCTTTGCTGGCCGAGCAGCCACAGCAGGCCGAGCGCGGTCAGCGCCATGGGAATGGCCAATATCTTCTGGAGCCGCCCCATCCACGGCCCCGGTTTGGGCAGGCGGGTGCGGAGCGCGGGAATATGGGCCAGCGCCAGGAAGGGCAGCGCCAGGCCAAGGCCAAGCCCCGCGAAGATCGCCAGCGCCGCGCCAATCGGCAGGACTAGGGCGGCCCCCATGGCCGCGCCCATGAACGGGCCGGTGCAGGGCGTCGCGACGAAGGCGACCAACGCGCCGGTCCAGAATGCGCCGGTCGCGCCGCCCTTCCCCGCCAGACGGTCGCCGCCGCCGAAAGCGCTCAGTTCGAACAGCCCGGCAAGGTTCAGCGTGATCGCCGTCACCAGCAGCAGCAGCAGCAGGATGATGCGCGGATCCTGCAACTGGAAGGCCCAGCCCACCGCCGCACCGGCGGCGCGCAGGCCAAGCAGCAGGCCGCCCAAAGCGAGGCAGGTGAGGATGATGCCGAGGCTGTAGGCCCATGCTTCCCGCCGGACGGCGCGCTCGTCGCCGCCTGCGCGGGCGAGCTTCATCGCCTTGAGGCCGAGGATCGGGAAGACGCAGGGCATGATGTTGAGCAGCAGGCCGCCGAGCAGCGCGCCGCCCAGCGCAATCAGGACGGTCTGCGCCGTGGCGGAGCGGGCGGCGGGGACGGCGCCCGGCCGGGCCGTCAGCAGGAAGCCGACATGGTCGCCGGTGCGCAGCACGGCCTGCACCGGACCGGATTTCAGGCCCTGTCCGGCTTCGGTTTCGATGATCAGCCGGTCGCCCTGCCGCGTGACGCTCTGCGGGGCGGCATAGCGGGTGAGGCCGTCGGCCAGCGCGAAGAGATGGACGTCGCGGGCGCTGGCCGCCGCCGGAAAGGGCACGGACAGGCGCAGGCGGCCGTCGGCGACGGCATAGCTTGCCTCGCTGCCCAGCGGACGCGGCAGGTGGCTGCGCCAGCCGTCGAACTGCGCCCTGCCGCCCGGCAGGATCGCGCCGTCGCCCGCGATCAGGTCCAGCGCCAGATCGGCTCCCTCCGGCACGCAGACCTTGTCCGTGCAGGCCAGCCAGTCGGCGCGGACCCGGATCGGCAGCTTCGTGCCCAGGGGCACGTCCGGCGCGACGGTCAGCTTCGCCAGCACGCCATAGGGGCCTTCATAGACATGGTTCATCAGGCCGGAGATCAGCAATGTTTCCGGCACCGGATAGCGCAACGGGCCGATGGCGACTCCCTTTGGCAGCGTCCATTTGACGGTCATGCCCAGGCCCGCGTCGCCCGGATTCTGCCAATAGCCGTGCCAGCCCGGCTCTGGCGTCATGGAAAAGGCGATGGCGGCGTCCTTGCCCGGCTGCGGCACGGCGCTTTCCGCCGTCAGTTCCGCCGCGATATGCGGCGCGCCTCCGCCGAACGCGCCCTGCGCCTGCGCTGCGGCGGGCGCGAACAGCAAAAGCATTGTCATCAGAAGGACATGAAAAATCCGCATCGGGCCTCTGTTCCGGTGGACGCAAGGGGGCTAGGTCTCGATGCTTCCGCCGTCAAGGCATGAGAAGGTATCGCATAATGTTGAAGAATGTCGCGGCCGCGCTGCTTCTCGCCGCTTCGCTGCCCGCCATGGCCCAAGGCCCGGTTCAGCCCGCCGCTCCCGCCACTCCGCCCAAGCTGATCGTCGCCATCTCCGTCGACCAGTTTTCCGCCGACCTGTTCAGCGAATATCGCCAATATTATACGGGCGGCCTGCGGCGGCTGACGGAACAGGGCGTCGTCTTCCCCCGCGGCTATCAGGGCCATGCCGCGACCGAGACCTGCCCCGGCCACAGCACGATCTTGACCGGCAGCCGCCCGTCGCGCACCGGCATCATCGCCAATAGCTGGTTCGACCTGAACGCCGCCCGCGCCGACAAGCTGGTCTATTGCGCGGAGGACGAGGCGCAGCCGGGCACCAGCAGCGCCGACTATCAGGCCTCGCCGGTGCATCTTCGGGTGCCGACGCTGGGCGGGCGGATGAAGGCCGCCAATCCGGCCACCCGCGTCGTGTCGGTGGCGGGGAAGGACCGCGCCGCCATCATGATGGGCGGGCCGACCGCCGATCAGGTCTGGTGGCTGGGCGGGCCGCAGGGCTATGTCAGCTACAAGGGGGTGGCGACGCCGCCGCTGGTGGCCAAGGTCAATGAAGTCATGGCCCAGCGCCTGGCCCAGCCCAATCCCGGCTTCGAACTGCCGCCGCAATGCGCGGCCAAGGATTTCCCGGTCAAGGCGGGCAGCATCACCGTGGGCACCGGCCGCTTCGCGCGGGAGGCGGGCGACTACAAGGGCTTCCGCATCTCGCCGGAGCAGGACGCGATGACCCTGGCCTTCGCCGCCGCCGCGATAGAGGCCATGGCGCTGGGGCGTCAGGCGCAGACCGACATCATCTCCATCGGCCTGTCGGCCACCGATTATATCGGCCACGCCTACGGCACGGAGGGGACGGAAAGCTGCATCCAGGTCGACCGGCTGGACCGCGAACTGGGCGCCTTTTTCGACCGGCTGGACAAGGATGGGCTGGACTATGTGGTGATGCTGACCGCCGACCATGGCGGCCACGACCTGCCCGAACGCCACCGGCTGAACGCCATGCCGATGGAGCAGCGCGTCGACAAGGCTCTGACGCCCAAGGCGCTGTCCGCCGCCATCGCGGAGAAGACCGGCATCAGCGGCAAGAGATTGATCTGGGGCGACGGCCCGTCAGGCGATCTTTATTTCGACAAGGGCCTCACCGCTGCGCAGCGGACCAAGGTGGAGGCGGCGACGCTGGCCCTGCTGCGCGCCCATCCGCAGGTGCAGACCGTGTTCACCAGGGCGGAGATCGCGGCCACCCCCTCCCCCTCCGGCCCGCCGGAAAGCTGGTCGCTGATAGAGGAGGCCCGCGCCAGCTTCGACCCGCAGCGGTCGGGCGACCTGCTGCTGCTGCTGAAACCCCGCATCATGTCGATCCCCGAAGCGGCGGTGATGGGCTATGTCGCGACCCATGGTTCGCCCTGGGACACGGACCGCCGCGTGCCGATCCTGTTCTGGCGCAAGGGGCTGGTTCATTTCGAACAGCCGCTGGGCGTGGAGACGGCGGACATATTGCCGACGCTGGCGGCGTTGATCGGACTGCCGGTGCCGAAGGATCAGATCGACGGGCGCTGCCTGGACCTGATCGCCGGGGATGGGGATAGCTGCGCAAACTGATCATGCACAGCCTGTTCCTGCGCAGGCAGGAACCCAGTTCAGGCTTTGCCTTATCACGTCAAGCGCGGAACTGGGCTCCTGCCTGCGCAGGAGCACGAGGCGCTTGGCGCTGCCCTAGATATTCTCCGCGATGCCGTCGCGGCCTTCATCCAGCAAAGCGTGGACGCGGTGAGGCGCGGAAACCTCGACCCGGCTGGTCACTTCATAATGGGCCTTGGCCTGGCGGACATTGCTGTCGGCGGGCACGCTGTCGGTCAGCCAGACATTGCCGCCGATCACCGACCGGCTGCCGATGATGATGCGCCCCAATATCGTCGCCCCGGCATAGATCACCACATCGTCCTCGATGATCGGATGGCGCGGCAGGGCCTTTTCCAGCGCGCCCTTCTCGTCCGCCGGAAAGCTGCGCGCGCCCAGCGTCACGCCCTGGTAGATGCGCACCCGGTCGCCGACGATGGCGGTTTCGCCGATGACCACGCCGGTGCCATGGTCGATGAAGAAGCTGCGGCCGATCTTCGCGCCGGGATGGATGTCGATCCCCGTGCTGCCATGCGCGATTTCGGAGATGATCCGCGCCACCAGCGGCGCGCCCGATTGGTGGAGCCGGTGCGCCAGCCGATGGTGGATGATCGCCATCATGGATGGATAGCAGATCAGCACCTCGTCCACGCTGCGCGCCGCCGGATCGCCCAGGAAGGCCGCCTCCACATCGCTGTCCAGCAATTCGCGCAGCGCGGGAAGGCTGTCGGCGAAACTGCCGATGATGCGGGACGCCTCCCGGTCCACATGCTCGGCCGGCTCCCCCTTCATCGCATAGATGAGTTCCAGCCGGATCTGCCCGTAGAGGCGGCTCAGCACCGTTTGAAGGGTCTGGGCGACATAGGCGTCCTCATTATGCAGGCGCACGAAGCTGGGACCGAGGCGCAGCGGAAACAGCGCGCCGCACAAAGCCTCCATGATCTTGGTCAGCGTGGCGCGGGAGGGGAAACCCTCCGCGCCATATTCGGCATGATGGTCCTGCCCCTGCCGCCAACGCCGCCGCACCGCGCCCAGTTCGGCCGCCAGCCGATCGATGTCCCAATAACCCTGGGCGATTTCCTTTTCGCCTTCTGCCGTCATAAGCGCCTCTTTCGATACAGGCGCCCGGCATAGCGCGGCATGTTGCTTCGCGGTAAATGAGTTTTGCTTGGGGGCAGGCAGATTCTCTTTGTCAGCGCCCTTGGATCAGCGCTTTTGCGCTTCGGCCGGAAGATGCAGGCAGATTTCCGCCCGCAATCCGCCTTCGGGCCTGTTGGCGAGGGTCAGCTGGCCCCCCTCCAGTTCCACCGCCCGCGCAACGATGGCCAGGCCCAGGCCCAGCCCCCGCGTGTTGCGCTGCCGCGCCTCGTCCAGGCGGGTAAAGGGCTTGAGCACCTCGTCCAGCTTGTCGCGGGGAATGCCGGGGCCGTCATCGTCGACGCGGATCAGCACTTCCCGGTCGCGGCGTTCCAGCGTGACCCGCGCCCGGCTGCCATAATGCAGCGCATTTTCGACGAGGTTGACGACCGCCCGGCGCAAGGTGAGCGAGCGCACCTCCATTTCCAGATGGTCGGGCCCGACATAATCGACCTGCCTGCCCTGATCCTGGAAGGCGTCGACCACTGTCGCCGCCAGCACGGCGAGATCGGTGCGCACCGCCGGCTCGCCATTCTTCTCTCCGCCCAGGAAGGCGAGCAGCGAATCGATCATCTCCCCCATTTCGGTAAGGTCGCCCTCGATCGCCTCCCGCGCCTCATTGTCGGGCAGGTTCTCCAGCCGCAGCCGCAACCGGGCGAGCGGCGTGCGCATGTCGTGGCCGACCGCCGCCAGCGTCTCCGTCCGTTCGGTGATCAGGCGATGGATGCGCTTCTGCATGGCGTTGAAGGCGCGGATGAGGTTGCGGACGTCGTTGGACCCGCCCTCCTCCACGATCACTTCGTCGCTCAGGCCGATGCGCTCGGTGGCGCGGGTAAGGTCGCGCAACGGGGCCAGCGTCCGCCGGATCATGATGCCGCCGACGATCAGCAGCGCCAGCACCGGGATCAGCGCCAGCCCCATGCGGCCGATGGCGAAGGTCCATTTGCCGCCGCTGTGCCGCATGCCGAAATAGAGCCAGCTTCCGTCCGCCAGGCGCAAGCCGCCGTTGATCTCCGAAACGCGGCCTGGGGAGGCCAGGCGCAGCCACAGGCCCGACTGCTCCAGCGTCGGTTCCCAGTTGACGATCTGGCGGCGCATCCGCTCCAGCCCCGGCGCCAGGGCGGGCGGCGGGGGCGAGGAGGGTGCCCAATGTATGTCGTAGCGGTCGGTGGTCAGTTGCAGCGACAGGGCATGCCGCTCATCCGCCGGATGCTCGGTCAGCAGCTTGCGCGCGATCACCAGATGCTCGGCCAGGCGGCGCGCCTCGTCATCCTGGAGCGACAGGTGATTGGCCCGCTCGTTCAGGAAGACGCCGACGGCGAATTCCATCGTCAGGGTCAGCAGCAGGATGGCGAAGATCTGCCCGACCAGGCTGACATGCCGCCTCAAGCGCGGCTGACCTCCGCATTGAACATGTATCCGACGCCGCGAACGGTGGTGATCGGCGCCGAACGATCGTCCGTCGTCAGCTTGCGGCGCAGGCGGCTGACCAGCACGTCGATGCTGCGGTCGCTGCTGTCGCCCATGCGGGTGCGGGACAGTTCGATCAGCCTTTCGCGGGCGATGACGCGCTGCGGGTGGCTGAGGAAGCTGCCCAGCAGGTCGAACTCCGCGCCGGTCAGATCGACGATGGCGCCGGTGGGGGAACGCAGTTCGCGGCGGGGGAAGTTGACGATCCAGCCGTCGAAGCGCGCCTCATTCTCGCGATGCTCGTCCGGGCCGCGCTCCACGCCGACGCGGCGCAATATGGCGCGGATGCGGGCGATCAGTTCGCGGGTGCCGAAGGGCTTGGGCAGATAATCGTCCGCGCCCAGTTCCAGCCCGACGATGCGGTCGGTTTCGCTGCCCTTGGCGCTGATGAAGATGATGGGGACGTCGCTCTTGCGCCGGATCTGGCGGCACAGGTCAATGCCGTTGGTGCCCGGCAGCATGACGTCCAGCACGACCAGATCGACCGGCCCCGCGTCGAACGCCACCCACATTTCAGGACCGGAGGAAGCCGGCCGGACCTGATAGCCATGTTCCTGCAAGGCCCGCGCCGTCAGCGTGCGCAGCGGCGGGTCGTCTTCGACAAGGATGATGGTCGGCGCGGTCATGAAAATGTCGGCACGGCTGTGGGCATGACAGCGGGATAGGGACGGCCGGAGCCAGGGTCAACCGCACCGGCGGCCGGAAAGCCCCGGACGCGACAACAGAAACAATTTGTCACGTCCGGGAAAGAAGCATGGCCGGGCCTGGCGAACCAGGCCCGGCCCATCGGGTCAGAATGCAGCGGTCAGCGAGAAGAGGACCGTGCCGCGCGCGATCGACTTGCCGGCATCCTTGCTGTCGTTGACCATGAAGTTCGGACGCAGATAATCTTCCTCGACCCGGGCGATGTCGGTGTCGACAAAGGAGACGCCGACGGTCAGCGGCGTGCCCGGAATAGCCAGGTCGGCGCCGACCAGCCAGTCGAGATATTTGCCGGTGGGCGCGACCGAAGTGCCGTTCGGGCCAAGGCCCGGATTGCCGTTCGACCAGCCGACATGGGCCTTCAGCGTGACGGGGGTGCTGGGAACCGCGGCGCTGAGGTCGCCCCAGACGTAGAAATTGTCTTCCTTGTCGCCCGGATTGTCGGGCGTGCCGGCGAGATAGCTAGCTGCGCTGTTATACGTCCTGCCAAGCGCTTCCTGCTTGGGCGCGTAGGCAACGCCGACCAGGCCCTTGACCGGACCGAACTGGTGCGACAGCTTCACATAGGGTTCGGCGAAGTCGGTCTTGTCGGCGCCCGACGGGTACATGTACCAGGTCAGGCCGATGTCGACCGTGGTGCCCTCGCCCAGCGCGGCCGAATAGCCGGCGACCAGGTCGAGTTCCATGTTCGCGCCGCCGAAACGGCCCCAGCCGCCCAGGTTCGAACCCCAGGTGCCGACATAGAAGCCGCTTTCATGCGTGGCGGTGATGCCGCCCTGGATGGCCATGCCGCGGTCGCTCTGCGACACGCCGCGGAAGCGGTAGTCGGACACCAGACCGACGCTGCCAGTGACGGTGACGGGGCCTGCGGGCTCTTCCTGAGCGAAAGCCGGAGCGCTGGAAAGCAGCGCAAGCGCGGCACAGGCAATATGATACTTCATGAACATTCCCCTTTTACGTAAGAATGTTCCTTCCTGCGTCCGCTCCCTCCGAAGATCTTTGGGTCTTATCGTCTTCGATACCGGCGGTTCGGCAAAAGGTTTAGGGGGAGAAGGCGGAATGGGGAAACGGCTTTTCCGCAAATGCGAAAGGGCGTGAAGTCACTGTGTTATCCGCAACACGATTATTGTCTTCTATCGTTCCATATATTGCTATTATATTTCTACTTCGCATCATAAAGCAAAACCGCCGCATCGCCCTGGGGTGATGCGGCGGTTCGTTCACCGCCTGAGGAGGGGGTGAAGGATCAGGCGGCGAGATGACGCATGCGGCCGGTGGCGCCGAACAGTTCGACCTGCGCGCCGGTCCCCCGGCGACGGTCGACCCATTCGCGGACCATCTCCGCGCAAGTATGGTCGATATGGCTGAGACGCTCGACATTCAGGATGACGAGCCGCCCGGCCGGGAGCGCCTCCAGCCTGGCCGACAGCTTCGGCAGGCTGAGGAAGGTGGCGGTGCCGTGCAGCGCAACCTCGTGCGCGTCGTCCCGCTCCTCTTCGTCCACGCCCAGGCGGAGGCGCCGGGCATGGGGCAGAAGCTCGATCAGCGACAGGCCGATGCCGACCAGGACGCCGGTCAGCAGGTCGGTCGCCACGACGCAGACCAGCGTCGCCGCCCACACCACGGCCGGGAGCGGGCCATAGCGGTGGAGGAGATGCTTCACATGGTCGACGCTGACCAGGCGCACGCCGGTGACGACCAGGACGCCGGCCAGCGCCGCCATCGGGATTTCCCGCAGCAGCCAGGGCAGCAGGGCGACGAAGCCCAATATCCAGGCGCCGTGCAGGATGGTCGACAGCCGCGTCCTGGCGCCGGCCTGGACGTTGGCCGAACTGCGGACGATGACCCCGGTCATCGGCAGCGCGCCCGCCACGCCGCAGAGCAGGTTGCCCACGCCCTGCGCGCTGAGTTCGCGGTTATAATTGGTGCGCACGCCGTCATGCATCCGGTCCACTGCCGCCGCCGACAACAGGGTTTCCGCGCTGGCGATGAAGGCGATGGCGATGGCCGTGGTGATGATCGTCGGGTTCAGAAGCTGTTGCACCAGATCGTCGCCCGGCAGCGAAATGGCCGAGACGATGGATTCCGGCACGACGACCCGCGCCACCGGCAGGCTCAGGAAAAAGGCGGCCAGCGTCGCCAGCACCACGCCGACGAGAGCGCCCGGGAGCAGCTTCATTGACGCGGGACGCAGCTTCTCCCACCCCAGCATGCCGCCGATCGTGAGCAGGCCGACCGCGAAGGCGGTCGCCGCGTCCTGGTTGGAAAGACCGAAAATCTGCCCCGGCATGGCGACCAGATTGGCAAGACCGCTCGACAGCGGCTTGTCGTCGAACAGCACATGGAACTGGCCGACCACGATCAGCACGCCGATGCCCGCCAGCATGCCGTGCACCACGGCGGGCGATATGGCGCGAAACCAGCCGCCGACCCGCATCAGTCCGGCCACGACCTGGATCGCGCCCGCCAGGATCAGGATCGGCCCCAACGCGGACAGGCCCTGTTTCTGCACGATTTCGAAGACGATGACCGCCAGGCCCGCCGCCGGGCCGCTGACCTGAAGGGGCGAACCCGCCAGCAGGCCGACGATCAGGCCGCCGATCATGCCGGTGATCAGGCCCTTTTCCGGCGGCACCCCGGAAGCGATGGCAATGCCCATGCACAACGGCATCGCCACCAGGAAGACGACGATGGAGGCCGTGAAGTCGCGGCTGAGCGTGCCGCCGGAAAATGGCTTGAGCATGGGCTTACTCCGCCGCCTGCGCATAGGCGATGTCGGCGGCCAGACGCTTGGCGTGCGGCAGCGCGACCGGCAGCGGCTGGCCTTCGCGCAGCGGCAGGAAACGGCCGGTCTCGCCGTCCAGGCCCAGAACCTGACCCGCGTGGATGTCGACATACCAGCCGTGCAGCGCGATCTCGCCCCGCGCGATGCCCGACGCGACCGACGGATGGGTGCGCAGATGGGCGAGTTGCACCACCACATTCTCCAGCGCCATGTTGCGCAGCTTCTCCGCATCGCTGAGGTCGGCGGGGTAGCTTTCGCGGCACACCTTCTGCGCGGCATGGCTGTGGCGCAGCCAGGCGGCGACATTGGGCATGGCGCTGAGGTCGGCATTGGTGGACAGCGCCTTCATCGCGCCGCAATCGCTGTGGCCGCACACGATGATGTCGCGCACGCCCAGCACCATGACGGCATATTCGACGGTGGAGGTGACGCCGCCATTCTGCGTCGCGTGCGGCGGCACGATGTTGCCGGCGTTGCGGCAGACGAACAGGTCGCCGGGGTCCGCCTGCATGATATGTTCCGGAACGATGCGCGAATCCGCGCAGGAGATCATCAGCGCCTTGGGGCTCTGCCCGTCGCTGGCGAGGCGGTTGTAAAGCGCGCTCTGGTTCGGAAAGACATGGCTTTCGAAGCTGAAGACGCGACCGATCAGATCGTTCATGTCGTTGCATCCTTCTTGTCTGATGGCCGGTCAGGGGGCAGACCGGCCTTGAGGATGCACGATAGGGGGGCGTTTTTGCTGCGTCGCAGCGGCTTTGTTAAATAATATGTCTGAGTGATGGAAAGCGCGATAGGCGCGGCGGCTCGCCCGATTTTCCAGCAGAATCAATGTAATGGATGGGAAACATTGGACCGGGTCGAAGCGGCTCAGCGCCGGTCGACCACCGCGCTGAACATATATCCGCCGCCCCGCACCGTAACGATGGGCGCTGGCCGGCCGCCATGGCTGAGCTTGCGCCGCAGCCGGCTGACCAGCACGTCGACGCTGCGGTCGGAGGACGGCGCATCGCGCACGCCGCCCAGTTCCATCAGGCGCGGACGGGCGATCACGACCTGCGGATGATCCAACAGCACGAGCAGCAACGCAAATTCGGCGGCGGTCAGGTCGACCTGCGCGCCGTCGGGGGCCAGAACCTCGCGCCGGGAGGAATCCACAACCCAGCCGTCGAACCGCGCCTCGGTCGGTCGGCGCACGCCCAGGGCGCGTTCATTGCGTCCCCGGCGCAGCACGGCGCGCAGCCGGGCGGCCAGTTCACGGGTCGAATAGGGCTTCGCCATATAATCGTCGGCGCCCAGTTCCAGCCCGACCACGCGGTCGACCTCGCTGCTGTTGGCGCCGACCAGGATGATCGGCACGTCGCTGCGTTCCCGGACGTCGCGGCACAGATCCATGCCGTCCGGGCCCCGCAGCGCGGCATCCAGCACGACCGCTCCCACGGGCATGCTGTTCATCGCATCCCAGATTTCGCTCGCGGAGGCGGCGGCCATGGCCCGAAACCCGCTTTCCTCCAGCGATTGGCGCACATCCTGGCGCACGTCCTGCTGGGCGTCCGCGATCAATATCAGCGGTGGGTTCATCCGCCCGTTACGGCGCCCTTCGCGGACAGCGCGTGAATGCCGTCAAGCTCGCCCAGCAACGCGGCCCGATCCTGCCGCGCCACGGCGACGGCTTCGGCCGCGCGGGCGCCGGCGTGGCGGGCGACTTCCGCCTCGATCTCGTCGCGGGCGGCGGCGCAGCTGCCGGCATGGCTGCCCGACAGCGGAGCGAAGCGGTGGATCGGCTTGGCGACGGCGGCCAGGGCGCGGCCCTGCGTCGCGACGTCGCGGTTCACGACCAGTTCGGCCTGCCAGCGGCACACCGGCATGGACGGCCGATTGGCGAAGCGCGATTCGACCTCCCGGAAGCGGACCGTCGATTCGGTCTCGTAGCTCGCCCGATAGGCGTTCGACGCATGGGGGATTTCAGCGCTGTGGATCGGCGTGGCGACGGCAATGGCCGCCGCGCTGGACGCGAGAATGAGCAACATGGGGCCTTCTCCCTGACAACCGGAAATGATCGGTCCGGGTTTTAGGCGGGCTGAATGTCTCTGAAATTTGCCGAGTGTTACAAATTATTGCTCAAGCATTTTCCCGTTGCGGGCGGCGCGGGCACGATCCTCCCCTTTTTCCGACTGGAGCCAGGCCATTCGCGTCAGGGGCATGGATCGTCCGGCCGCTCACATGATCCAGCAGCGCCGACAGCCACAGCGCGTCGCTCGCCGCCCGGTGGCGATGCGGGTGGAGCGCGTCGGCGCGGGCGACCGCCTCCATGATCCGCCGTTCGCCCGCGCGATGCTCGTCAAGCAGCAGCGAGACATGGTCGATGAGGAAGGGCGTCGCCTGCCCCGCCGCGTCGGCCAGCGTGTCGAGCCAATATTGGTCGATCATGCTGTCGGCCACCATGCGCCGCCCCGCGCAGGCGTCGGCCAGTTCGGACAGCACGGTTTCGACAGGCTGGCCCTCGCGCTCCACCCGGTCGCGGTCCAGGCCGTGCAGCGCCTCCGCCTCGGCGGACCAATGCCATCCCGCCCAATCGTCATGCGGCCGGATCAGCCAGCTTCGCGCCTTGCCCTCGCGGGCGATGCCGACTTCAATGGGGTAGGACAGGCCGTGCCGGGGCAGGCACGACGCCTCGAAATCGATCGTGAGGATCGTCAAGATGCTCTCCATATTTCAGGGCCATGCCTGCCCCTCTTCAGACCGGCCAGTCAGTTTTCCGCTGTGGCTCACCTAAGCGGCGACTATGTCAGTCCGAAGTCAGGGGCGCGAAAAATGATGCGGACGGGCGCATTGCGTCGACCGGCCGAAAGGGCGCGTCCATCGGAAAATCCCGACATGGAAGCGCGATCGCCATGCAACCTGCGGGGCTTTCGCGCTTTTAACGGGGGCGCCCACCGCAAGTCGGGGGGATCGGTGGCGGCGCGGCCTTCAAAGGGATGCCCGACCATGAAAATCGCACAGATTGCTCCGCTTGCCGAAAGCGTGCCGCCGCGCCTCTATGGCGGCACCGAACGCATCGTGTCCTACCTGACCGAGGAACTGGTGCGGCAGGGGCATGAGGTGACGCTGTTCGCCAGCGGCGACTCCGTCACCCGGGCGGAACTGGTGCCGGTGACCGACATGGCGCTGCGGCTCAACCCCAAGGTGCGCGACCCCATCCCCTACCACATGATCCTGCTCGATGCCGTGCGCCGCCGGGCCGACGAGTTCGACGCGCTGCATTTCCACATCGACCTCATCCACATGCCGCTGGTGCAGGATTTCATCGGCCGCTGCGTGACGACGCTGCACGGCCGGCTGGACCTGCCCGACCTGCCCGCCTTCTACCGCGCCTTCCCCGATCACAGCCTGGTGTCGATTTCCGACCATCAGCGGCTGCCGATGCCGCCGGTGAACTGGGCAGGGACGATCCACCACGGCCTGCCCGCCGACCTGCTGCCGCCCCGCATCGGCCCCAGCGACGGCTATCTGGCCTTTCTGGGGCGCATTTCCCCCGAAAAGCGTCCCGACCGGGCGATCCGCATCGCCGCGCGTTCGGGATTGCCGCTCAGGATCGCGGCGAAGATCGACGCGGTGGACCGCGCCTATTGGGAGCGGGAGATCGCGCCGCTCGTCGAACGCTACCCCAATGTCCACTATGTCGGGGAGATCAACGAAGCGCAGAAGGCCGAATTCCTGGGCCGGGCAAGCGCCCTGCTGTTCCCCATCGACTGGCCCGAACCCTTTGGCCTGGTGATGATAGAGGCTATGGCCTGCGCCACGCCGGTCATCGCCTTCCGCTGCGGTTCCGTCCCCGAAGTGATCGACCATGGTCGGTCGGGCTATATCGTCGAGAGCGAGGATGAAGCGGTCGCGGCGGTCGGCCGCCTCCGCGAACTCAACCGCGCGAAGGTGCGCGCCGCCTTTGACGCACGCTTCACGGCAGAGCGGATGGCCGCCGATTATGTTCAGCTTTATCACGACCTTCCCGGCGCGCGGACGCAGGCGGCGATGCTGCGGCGGCTGCGCGGAGAAGGTTCGGAACTTCAGGTCGTGGGATAGAGCATTTTCAACTTGGCCGTTTGCGGGCAGCAGCCCGGAAATGCGGCATCAGGAGAGAGGCATGACGGCAAGCCAGTTGCAGCCGGAAAACCCCAGCCCTTCGGTCCCGAACGCCGGTCACGGCATTGATCCGGGGCAGGCGCTGTCGCAGGCGCAGACGCAATTCTTCATCCCGGCGACGGCGTCGCTCCATGAGCGGCGGCCGCGGACGCTGAAACATGGGGACAGCTTCGCCGTGTTCGACCATAGCGGCGACGCGATCGCGGGTCCGGGCAGTCCGGAAGGGCTGTATCACCGCGACACGCGGCATTTGTCGCATCTCTACCTCACCATCAACGACACCCGGCCGATCCTGCTGAGTTCTGGCCTTCGCGACGACAATGCGATGCTGACCTGCGACCTCACCAATCCCGACTTCGCGGGCGGGGATGGCCGCGTGGCGGTGGAGCATGACCTCATCCACCTGCGCCGCACCCGCTTCCTGTGGGAGGGCGCGGTCCATGAACGGATCACGATCCGCAATTTCGACACCGAAGTCCGCACCGTGGAGGTGAATATCAGCTTCGCCGCCGACTTCGCCGACCTGTTCGAGATACGCGGCATGACCCGGCTGCGCCGCGGCACCGTGCGGGAGCCTGCGATCGGTCCCCAGTCCGTGCGGCTGGGCTATGACGGGCGCGACGGCAAGCGGCGCGAAACGCTGCTGCGCTTCGATCCCGCGCCGCAGGTCCTGACGGAAAGCCGGGCGCGGTTCGAGGTGACCGTGCCGCCCGGCGACCGGCGCACGCTCTACCTGCTGATCTGCTGCCAGCCGCGCGACGACGAGCCGGCGGGGGACCTGTCCAAGCATTTCCTGAAGACCCTGCGCGAATCCATGCATGCGCTGAAGCAGGCGCGCACGCGGGGGGCGACCGTGCGGTCGTCCAACCAGCTTTTCAACGAAGTCGCCCGGCGGTCCGTGGCAGACATCACCATGTTGTCGACCGACACGGAATATGGCCCCTATCCCTATGCCGGCATTCCCTGGTTCAGCACCGTGTTCGGGCGCGACGCCATCATCACCGCGCTGGAGACGCTGTGGCTGGACCCGGCGATCAGCCGGGGCGTCCTGGGCTATCTGGCCGCGCACCAGGCGACCGAGTTCAACGCCGCCGCCGATGCCGAACCGGGCAAGATCCTGCACGAAGTGCGCCATGGCGAAATGGCGGAACTGGGGGAAGTCCCCTTCCGCCATTATTATGGCAGCATCGATTCGACGCCCCTGTTCGCGATGCTGGCCGGGGCCTATCTGGAACGAACCGGCGACAGCGGCTTCATCGCCTCCATCCTGCCCCATGTCGAAGCCGCGCTGAGCTGGATAGACGAGCATGGCGACCGCGACGGCGACGGCTTCGTCGAATATGGCCGGCTGACCGACCAGGGGCTGGTCAATCAGGGCTGGAAGGACAGCCATGATTCGGTCTTCCACGCCGATGGCGGAATAGCTCGCGGCCCGATCGCGCTGGCGGAGGTGCAGGCCTATGTCTATGGCGCCTGGCGGGCGGCGGAGGCGATCTTCACCACGCTGGGCGATCCGGACAAGGCCCGCGCCTACCGGACGCGGGCGGACGATCTGCGGGAGCGGTTCGACGCCGCCTTCTTCGACGCCGGGATCGGCACCTATGTGCTGGCGCTGGATGGGGAAAAAAGGCCGTGCCGCGTCCGATCCTCCAATGCGGGGCATGTGCTGTTCACCGGCCTCGCGAAAGAGGAGCGCGCGGACATGGTGGTGCACACGCTGATGGCCCCCGCCTCCTTTTCCGGCTGGGGCGTGCGGACCATCGCTTCCACGGAGGCGCGCTACAATCCGATGAGCTATCATAACGGCTCCATCTGGCCGCACGACAATGCGCTGATCGCGGGGGGATTCTCGCGCTACGGCTATCGCGCGCAGGCGGCGCAGATATTCGAGGGGCTGTTCGCGGCGGCGACCTATGTCGACCTGATGCGCCTGCCCGAACTGTTCTGCGGCTTTCCCCGGCGGCGGGCGCAGGGGCCGACCTTCTACCCCGTGGCATGCAGCCCGCAGGCCTGGTCGGCCGCCGCGCCCCTGTCGCTGATCCAGTCGAGCCTGGGCCTGGGCTTCGATGTCGGCGGGGCGGAAATTTCGCTGCGGGAACCCGCGCTGCCCCGTTTCATCGACCAGCTCACCCTCTATGGGCTGCGCGTGGGGGAAGCCTCCGTCGACATCGCCTTCGACCGGATGGGGGACAAGGTGGTGGTGAAGCCGCTCGACCGGAAGGGCCGGGCGCGGGTCGTGACCATTGCCTGAAAACTGGCGCTTGGCATTGCCGCAAATAGGCTTACATCCCGGCCCATTGGGCTGAAAGGATGGAAAGAGCATGGCAGGAACGGCGCTGATCACCGGAGCGACCGCAGGCATCGGCGCCGCATCGGCGCGGCGTTTCACGGCGGCGGGGTGGAAGGTGATCGTCACCGGGCGCCGCGCCGAACGGCTGGACGCGCTGGTGGCGGAACTAGGCGCGGACAAGGCGCATGCGGTCAGCTTCGACATGCGCGACGAGGCCGCCATCGACGCCGCACTGGCGGCCCTGCCCCCGGATTTCGCCGATGTCGACCTGCTGATCAACAATGCCGGGCTGGCGCTAGGCACCGCGCCGGCGCAGCAGGCCGACCTGGATCAATGGCGCCAGATGATCGACACCAACATCACCGGCCTCGTCACCATCACCCGCAAGCTGCTGCCCCGCCTGATCGAGCGCAAGGGGGCGATCATCAACCTGAGTTCGGTCGCGGCGACCTATCCCTATGCGGGCGGCAACGTCTATGGCGGGACCAAGGCGTTCGTCAGCCAGTTCTCGCTGGGCCTGCGGTCGGACCTGCACGGCACCGGCGTGCGCGTGACATCCATCGAGCCGGGCATGGTCGAAACCGAATTCACCCTGGTCCGCACCGGCAGCCAGGCCGCGTCGGACGCCCTGTACGGTTCCGCCAATCCCATGACGGCGGAGGATATTGCGGAAACCCTGTTCTGGGTCGCCAGCCGCCCGCCCCATCTCAACCTCAACCGCATCGAACTGATGCCGGTCAGCCAGTCCTTCGCCGGGTTCCAGGTGGCCCGGGAAAGTTAGGCCGTAAACTCCACCTCCGCCAGCACCAGCCCCTCCGCCGCCCCGGCAAAGACATCGACTTCCCGGACCCTGCCCTCATGGGCACGCGAGGCGCGAAGGGGCCGACCGCCACGCCCAGTCATTGATCCCGCGGCATTGCTCATACATTCTGCGCGGGCCGGCGGCGGCGAAGCCCCAGAGCAGGAGGATGGCGATGCGCGTGATGGTGCTCGTAAAGGCCACCGAAGACAGCGAACGGGGCTTTGACCCCACGCCGCAGACGATGGCGGCGATGGAGGCCATGGGCCGGTTCAACGACCAACTGGCGGAGGCCGGCATCCTGCTCGCCGCCGACGGCTTGACTCCCTCCTTCCAGGGCAAGCGGATCGCGTTCGATGGCCCAAACCGAACGGTGATCGACGGGCCTTTCGCGCAAACCCGCGAACTGGTCGCCGGCTTCTGGCTCTGGGAAGTCAAGGACATGGAAGAGGCCATCGCCTGGGCGAAGCGCTGCCCCAACCCCATGCCCGGCGCCAGCGAGATCGAAATCCGGCCACTCTACGACCTTGGCGATCTTTCCTGAACGAGCCGTCGGAAACCGCCAGGAACGACCAGAGCGGTTTCCAAGCGACGAGTCGGTCGCCGGCCAGGAAATCGCGATAAAACAAGGAAACCGGATGTTGGGACTGTTTAAATCTGACCCGCAAAATGCGAGATTCAACGGGATAATTGGTTTTGACAACCTTAGCTAAACCTCTGAAATTGACCGTCAGCGGGCGCCGCAACCTATTGTTTCCCTTTGGACGTGGCCCCAAGCGGAGAACATTGCGCGACCCCATCACCCGGGAATCATCATTATACCCGACACGTCCCGCGCCACCGCAACGCTCGATCTCCGCGAACTTGTCGCGATGAACGTCCTTGGGGTCAGGACTCGTTGATCAGAGCCAGAAGATGACGGTGGCTGGGAGGGCGATGGCGGAGAAGAACGCCGGGCATCGGCCTTAGCGGTGGCGACGCGACGCCAGTCCTTCAGCCGACCGAACATGATCTCGATGCGGCTACGCGTCTGTAGCGCGCTATTTGACGGGTTAGGGCCTTGGTTCCCGACCTGGAATGCAGGGTTCGATGCCCCTTCCCTGCAAGGCTCCCTGAACCAGCCGGCGCCACGGCCGCGGTCGCCAGCAGCAATGGGCCTTTGGCAGATCGTCCAGGAGAGCCGCAGCGCCGGTATAGTCGCTGAACTTCTCAGCGGTCATGAAGAAGCTCAAGGGGCGTCCGATTGCAACGGTGACAGCGTGAAGTTTTGTGTTGATGCCGCCTTTGGTGCGGCCGATCAGCCGCCCGGGTCCCCTTTTTAACCCGCAGGCTCGATGCCGTGCGGTGCACCCTCAAGTAAGTGCATTAATCATGACAGGCCTGGACTCCGCACTCGCAGAAGCCGGCCCTTCCATCATGCAGACAAACACACGCATCTCACCCCACCCTTTCCAGCGGTTGTACGACGTCTTGTATGGGCCAGAATCCTTCGGAGCATATTTATCGAACAATCGTAGATGAGATCGGTGGATTCTATTTCGAAGTGCGAAATCCTGGGATTTATAAGGGTTTGATCCCCTTTCCAGAAAGGCACGCGATGAACGGCTATCAGCATCTGGGTTTGGACGAGCGGCGGGACATTTATCGATTGGTGGCAACCGGACGGTCAGCGCGGCAAATTGCGGATGCGCTGCGGCGGCATCCGTCGACAATTTATCGCGAGCTCAAGCGCAACCGACACCTGGACGAGCATCCGATGTTTCGCGGCTATTTTCCGACTGTCGCACAGACGATGGCGCGCGGACGCCGCGTGCGTGGCGGGAAGATAGCTCGCCAGCCGGAACTGGCGGTTTATATCGCTGATCGCTTGTCCGCAGCCTGGTCGCCAGAGCAGATTGCGGGTTACCTTCGCCGTCATCGGGGTGTTCGCAAGGCGGTGTGCCACGAGACCATTTATCAGTATGTTTATGGCCCTGATGGACAGCAACAGAAGCTGTGGCGCCATCTATCTGTGGCTCGCCGTTCGCGCCGGCAACGTTATGGCCGGAAGCCGCGCGGTCTTCATATACCCGTGGCCAATACGATCGGCGCACGGCCGCAGGAAATCGCGGATCGCAGCAGTTTTGGGCATTGGGAAGGTGATCTCCTGATCTTCCGGAGAGAATATGGCAAAACCAACCTCACCTCGCTGGTCGAACGCTGCAGCCGGTTCACCTTCCTCGCGCGAAATCCGAGCCGCCATTCCGCCGGTGTCATGGCCGGCATCGATCGGCATTTGCGCGACGTGCCCCCTCCCCTCCGGCGCAGCATCACCTTTGATCGAGGCTCGGAATTTGCCGCCTTTGCGACACTGCGAAACAGGCTCGGCATCACCAGCTATTTCTGTCTTCCCTCAGCGCCCTGGCAGAAAGGCGGCGTGGAAAATTGCAATGGCCGAATACGGCGCTTCCTGCCCTCCAACACCGACATTGCGCTCCTGTCGGACAAAGAGATCCAGGCCGTCGCTGATCGCCTCAACAGCACACCCCGCAAGTGCCTGGGCTATCGCACCCCGCACGAGGTCCTGGGTGAGCAGATCGCCCTCCTCAAGGCCGGATAAATTTTGCCATCCGGGGTGGGGCTCGCCCCCACCCCGGATGAAATGCTACGCATCCCATGGATGTCGCGCTTCAAATCGAAACCGCCATCCGAGGTATACGACGGACGGTGGGCTGTCACGACGGGCCCCGTTCCACCAGTGCAGCGATCATTGCGACCAGCGTGTCCTCGGCCCGTTCCCGGAGCATGGGGTCGGTCGCGTTCAGGTCGTCGCGCACCCATTGCGGGGTGCGCCTGACGAGATCGCGCAAGGCGGCAGCGGTATGCTCAGGTTCAACTGTCGTCATCATCATCATTACCTCCACTCATCCGCGTCCGCATTGGGCTGGATGATCTTCTCGAGCGACAAAATCGCGGCGTCACTTGTTCCGCCCCCTCCCGCCTGAAGCCGACTAAAGAGCCTAGCTTTGATCTACCACATCGCATATATACGGTTGAAGAGCGTAATTTGATGTTTAATATATCATTCGAGGGTCAATGATCACCTCTCAGCAGATGCGGGCCGCGCGAGCATTGCTCGGAATCGACCAGCGCCAGCTCGCCGCTCTGGCGAGCGTGTCCCTGCCGACGATCCAGCGCATGGAAGCGTCCGATGGGCAGGTGCGAAGCGTCGTTGATACATTGGTGAAGGTGATCAGCGCCCTCGAAGCGGCAGGGATCGAGATCATCGGCGAGAATGCCCAGAGCAGCGGCGCAGGACGTGGCGTCCGCCTCAAGGAAACAGTGGCCGGGCGGCAACCCAGGCGCGTACCCTCTGTGCTGTTCGATCAGACGGCCGAAGACGATGGATCGTAACGCGCGACTTCTCGCCTTCACGCCAAAGCTGATTACGGTCCTGCGCGAGGGCTATTCGGCCGATCACACGCGGCGCGATTGCATTGCCGGGCTGACGGTCGCGATTGTCGCCCTTCCCCTTGCCATGGCGCTGGCGATCGCAAGTGGCGCTTCGCCTGACAAGGGACTTGTCACGGCTGTCATAGCCGGCTTCCTGATTTCTGCGCTCGGCGGCTCGCGGGTTCAGGTCGGCGGGCCGACAGGCGCCTTCGTCGTCGTCGTTTTCGGCGTCATTGCACAGCATGGCTATGACGGGCTGCTCCTGGCCACGCTAATGGCTGGGCTGATGCTGATCGTTGCTGGATATTCGGGCCTGGGCGGTCTCGTCCGCTTCATTCCCCAACCCGTAGTCATCGGCTTCACCGCAGGTATCGCCGTCATTATCGCGTCGAGCCAAGTGAAGGATTTTCTCGGCCTGAGGATAGACGGCGGAGTGCCTGCAGATTTCATCCCCAAATGGCAGGCGTATTTCTCTGCGCTGGGCAGCGTTCATATCCTGAGCGTCGCGATTGGCGCCGGGTCGCTGGCACTGATCATCGTACTTCGCAAATGGGCGCCACGGGCGCCAGGCTTCCTGATCGCGGTCATATTGACCGCAGCGATGGCCGCGCTTCTCCGACTGCCGGTGGAAACGATCGGATCGCGCTTTCCGAACCTGCCTACCGGGATTCCTGTCCCCTCGTTGCCAGACCTCTCTCTTGCCAAGCTTCAGGCAGTCGTCCCTTCCGCGTTCACGATTGCCTTTCTGGCGGGAATCGAGGCACTTCTGTCTGCGGTCGTGGCCGATGGAATGATCGGATCAAGGCATCGATCCAATCAGGAGCTTGTCGGCCAGGGCGTCGCTAACATCGCATCCGCATTGTTTGGTGGCTTGCCAGCGACGGGTGCCATCGCCCGCACAGCGACCAACATCAAGGCGGGCGCCATCACCCCCGTGGCCGGCATGATGCATGCGCTGTTCCTGTTGCTGTTCATCCTGTTCGCCTCGGATCTCATGGCATTTGTGCCGCTGGCAGCACTCGCTGCCATCCTGTTCGTGGTGGCGTGGGGCATGAGCGAACATCATCGCTTCATCCAGTTGCTCCGAATGCCCAATGGCGATCGCGGCCTGTTGCTGCTGACCTTCGGCCTCACTGTTCTGGTCGATCTCACCGTTGCGATTGGCGTCGGCGTGACGCTCGCTTCGCTGCTCTTCATGATGCGCATGAGCCGAACCGTGGAGATCGCGAACGACAGCGGCAATGGAACGCCGCCACCCGAAGAAAGGGAGGACATCCATCAGCGCGATGCGCTTCCGCCGGGTGTCGAGGTATTTCGTGTCGATGGACCGGTCTTCTTTGGCGTCGCGAATGAATTGCTCGATACGCTGCGGTGGGTCGGCCCCACGCCGAAGATCATCATTCTTCGGCTGCGGCAGGTGCCCCTGCTTGATGCGAGCGGCGTGACGGCGATCGAGGAAATCGTCCGGCAAGCGGCCTCTGCCGGGACGCAGATCATAGTTTCAGGCGTCCAGGCACAACCAATGGCGATGCTCAAACGGGTCTCGCTGGGACCGGCGGATCGGCGCGTAATCTTCAGCGATGATTTTCCCGATGCCCTCCGCCTCGCAAGGGCGATCATTCTCGCACCAACTTCCGCAGCCCAACGGCTCAACTAACCACCAGAACCATGGATTTGAAATGAGCGATACAAACGACGATTATGTGTATGACGAAGCTTCGGGCGAGTGGATCTCCGCGGCGGAGGCAGCTGCCAAGGACCATGCCTCAAACCGGATTGAAGTGCATGATTCCGCCGGCAACCTTCTGGCGGACGGCGACAGCGTCATCACGATCAAGGATCTGAAGGTAAAGGGCGCCGGACAAACGCTGCGCAAAGGCACTGTGATAAAGTCGATCAGGCTGACCGGCGACGCACAGGAAATCGACTGTCGCTACGAGGGCATCAAAGGCCTGGTTCTTCGAGCCGAGTTTGTACGCAAACACTGAACGGAGCGAGGTAGAGTTCGCATGTGGCACATCAATGGCGGCTTCTGGACCTATGAAGCACACCTCTGAATGGCCGTCATCCTGGCCGCTTGGCGACAGTCTGGTTCGGATTGGGGCTGCTGGGATAGCTGACGCTCGCAATCCGGCAGTTCCCGACCAACATGCGCCCTTCAGCGACAACATCGCGAACCGCCGCTTTGACCAAAACCTGTCCCGCAGACATGGACTTACCGGACAACTAGTCCTACCCGACGAGCGTCGCGGTCAGCCGCTGGAACCGTCGCTTGCAAGTGTTGTAATCCGTGCATTCACGAAGCGCGTTATCCATCCCGCAGAGCGCGGGCTATTCGTCATAAGCGGGTGCTTCTTCTGGCTGACGTTGCCGCCTGCGCGAATGACGTTGCGGTTAGCCTTGACTAAGCCGCAGCGAAGGACTGCCTTGGCTTGGACGGCAGGACGTTTGAACCGGCCTCCGGCGGCCATCAACGAGACCCAGTGAATTTTCTTTGGGCAATAAGGATGCCAGTCATGGGTCTACCACAGAATGAGCTGGAGCAGCGCTGATGATGACGATTGCCCGCGCGTTCACCGCGTGGATGCTCGTTCCCTGAGACAACGCATCGGAAGATTGTATTGCAAGCCAGTTATGAGCGGGGAGCCGCGTTATGATAGTCGATCTTCTTTCGGTAGGACCCCTAGACAATTTGGTCGCTCGAAAAGAAAATGGCCCCGTCGGAGCAAGCTCAACGACGAGGCCGAGGTTCAGGACCGCCCGAGGGGAACAGGCGGCAGATCCAATATTAGGTCGCGATCATGAATGCGCAATGACCCGGACAGCGACTGCGTCAGTAGGTGGACTGCGGTTTATCTGACTTGCGCACCAAGCGGTAGGCTCCAGCAGCGATCGCCGCCAGCAGCCCCAGCTTTGCGGCGGTCTTCAACGCACCAGATGCCACATAGCCAATGATCGCGCCCTTCACGCCGCTGTCACCGTCCCGCCGGTCGATCGCTGCCCCAACTGCTGTTCCGATCAGATTTCTCATGCGTCATCTCTCCAATTTGCCTGCGAGGAGCGCATGAACCATGCCAAGGTTCCTCCGCCCTGCCAGACCGCGCCGCTCTCCATAAGTGCGCCACGCTCGTCAGAATTGCCGCCACGCCCATCAGGAACGCGCCATCGATATTCATCATTGCCGACTCCTTTCTTGTGAGGCATGTTCCACATTTGTTCTCGTGTAGGAAAGGTGATTCTGCGATGGCAGAGCAGACCCCCAATCAGGCGCCACTTCGCAGCGCGGCCAAAGCGATCTACGACACCGTATATCCCTCGTCGGAATGGACGCCGGTGCCCTTCGATGAGGCTGAGCGCCTTCAAACCGTCCACTATCGCAACGCCATCGCCGCTGCCCGCTATTTTCAGCCGGTCGAGCAAGGCGCGCTGTTGTGATTCATGGCCCGCTATCGCGATGGGCTGAAGGTGGCGACTTGCATCTTCGAAGCCGCGGCCTGGCACTATTCGGTGAGGGTTGCCTGCCAATGCGGCAGCGAGGAATTTTTTGACGCTCACGGGCTTTGGTGGAAGTTTCAGCGGAAAGGCTGGAGCGATGACTTCCGGGACGCCAGGCGACGCTTCTACTGCAAGGCCTGTATGGAACGGCACGGCCGGAAGGTGCGTCCAGCTGTCATCGAAACAAGCAGGGAGACGCCGCGCTATTGCTTTCCACTGCCGGATGAGCGGGAATGGAAACGCGCGGTGAACCGCTTCAGAGGATAGGATCATGAGCTACAAAGCTGTCCCAGAAGAACTGTTCGACATTCCCGACAATCTGTCACCCGGGGAATATCGCCATGTCTGTGCGCAGGTGGCCCTTCAGGCGGTAACCTATGCCATGGGTTCGCGCGAAGTGAAGGAAGGCCATGCCTCCATCGCGATGCCGATGCTGGCTGAAGCGCTCGCCATGGGTATCGCCATGCTGATTACGGCTGACGACACCAAGCGAACCCCGCGCGATATTCGCCTGGCGGGTGAACATTTCGGCAAACTGATCGGCGGATTTGCCGCAATCTTGCACGATGGTGAGGACAGGACAGGCAGTCAGCTGCTGGATATGTTGGGCGTGATGCCGACGAAGCTCAATTAGGAGCGACCATGTGCAATCTTTATAAAGCCCGGAGCAGTGCCGAAGAGCTTGCCCGTCTGTTCGGCGCGCTTCCCGATCCGGCCGACCAGATCGCGGTCGAAAAGGATTATGTCGCTCCGGGCAAACCAGGTCACGTCGTGCGGGAACAGGAATCCCAACGCATTTTGTCGGCGATGAGTTGGGGCTTTCCATTCCAGGGACGGCCTGTCACCAACGTGCGTAACTATACCAGCCCGTTCTGGAAGTCTGCCTTGGCAAATCCCTCCCGGCGCTGTCTGGTGCCGGTCGCTGAGTTCCAGGAATGGTCGGTCGAGCCAATGCCTGACACAGGCAAGAAGAAGCCCTTCTGGTTTCGCGTGCCCAGCCAACCGGTTTTCGCCTTCGCTGGAATATGGCGACCCACGGAAAGCCTGCCGGTCTATTCCTTCTTGACCTGTGGCTATGATGGCGACGCTGCCACGCATGTTGTCGGCGCTATCCACCCCAAGGCCTGTCCTGTCATCCTTCACCCGGAAGACTATGACCGCTGGCTGCGCGCGGATCTTGACGATGCGCTATCGCTGGCGTGCGCATATCCTAGCCAGTTGATGGCCGTCGGTGACGTTTGATTTACGTAACGAAGCTAAGGCCCTAATCCCATCCAATGTCTAATGTTGTCAAATTCCGCCGCCGCAAAAAGGCGCCTCGTTCGCCTGTCATGCTGGCAAGCCTTGCCATCCTCGGCTTAGCCGGTGGGCTTGCCTCGCTCTCACTGCCCGATGGAGCGAAGGCCAGGGATGATGTCTCCCGCACCTTTGCCCTCTGCCATACCGGCGGCGGCACCAATTGCGTGGTGGATGGCGATACGATCTGGCTTGATGGGGAGAAGATCAGAGTTGCCGATATTGATGCGCCAGAAACGCACCCGCCACGCTGCCCAACAGAAGCAGAGTTAGGCGAGCGTGCGACGCGGCGGCTTCACCAATTGGTCAATGCCGGGCCATTCACTGTGGCCACGCTTGATCGCGATACCGATCGATATGGGAGAAAATTGCGGGTGTTGACACGGGGCGGTCAGTCACTCGGTGATGTGTTGGTTAGCGAGGGGCTAGCCCGAACATGGAGCGGCAGGCGGGAGCCCTGGTGCTGAACGTCAGCGAATTCAGCCGATGGGCATAATCGCCTGCCAGCTCAACCTTCATCTTTACGCTTAGGCGCTTATGACGACCTCAAGCCTGTGTTCGCCGCCAATCCGAAAGCCATCGTGTTTTCGGTCGGGGCAGCACCAAAATCATTAACGGGATGAACAATGATCGTGACACCGCTCTCACCAGCCGCCGCCGCTTTCCGCAACCGCGTTGAGGACGAAACTGCCTTTCTCACGACGTGCGAAGGGGGCGACCCTGGCTCGCCCGAGAATCGGTCAATCTGGTTGCTGGGAATCGAACCTGGCTGGTCCCTCGCCGACGAAGCCGCCGATACTGAGATGGAAGGTCAGCGAGCAGCAAAGTTGGAGGCCTACGCCGTCGAACTACAACTTGAATGGCCCTTCAATCGCAATGCTTTCAAGCTGCTCTGCGCGTTGGAAGGTGGGGATCCGGAGGATTTCCGCGCATTTGCGCAGCGCGCCCGTCCTTTCGAGCGCGGTTCGACCGGATGGTTCAAAGCAAATCTCTTCCCTGAACCTTGCAACAAGGTCGGGGAGTGGGACGCACATTCGGCTGCAAAGACCGGCTTCACCCGCAAGGATGACTACCGCGCGTGGCTGCGGGAAAATCGCTTCCGGGTGATGAAAAGTTGGATTGAACGCTGCCGACCCCGCTTGGTCATTGGCACTGGCCTGACCCACCTTGCAGATTTCCTTGAGATCACCGGTACAACCGGGACTCCGACAGTCCACACCATCACGGTGAACGGTCACGCGAAGAGATTACATGTTGCCACAAACGGGATGGTTCCCGTCGCCGTAATTCCTCACCTGAGCGGGGGACCCCACAGCCTGAACAGCAATGAAGCGATCAGACTGATTGCAGAGCAAATAAGAAGCGAAATCGGCGTTGAAAGTCCTGCTTAGGCATCACGCGGGTTCGATATGATCCACGGCGAGCAGATCGAACCCATCTCTTGTGCCGACCACTTTGACCCGCGTGCCCAGAAGATGCTTGTGCCGCTTCAGGATGTCCAACCGCCATTCTCCACCGTCCGGCACACGCAGGATGGGATAAAGACCATTCTCCAGCAAGATGCCGGCTAGCTCGTGACGGGTTGGCCGATGCATGAGCTTTGTGCTCCCGATACTCAGGTCAAGAATCGGATCGCAGCGTGATTTCTCGCTCAGAGAACCGCTGGACCGAATGTCGGCCTATTTTCGGAGGCCCACCACATGACCAAACGCCTTAATCTGGGCGTTTCGATCTGCGGAGTATGCCGCCCCCATTGAAAAAAGTCTCCGCTCGACTGTGAAAAGCGAAGCCAGTCTGAGGAAATGCTTGTCGCGTTCGCAAGGAAAGAAAGGGGCGTTCGTCAGAACACCCCTTCCTGTTCATGCGGTTACGCGATCAGTAACGCCAGGAAATACCCAGCGAGAGCTTGTTGTTGTCCACGCGGATGCCATTGGTGTCCAGATCGCGGTTGAGGCCAGCGCTGCCATAGTCCTCGATCAGATATTCAACTCGGATCGACGCCTGCGCGCCGACGCGTGTTTCCAGGCCCGCGCCGTAAACCAGCGCGTCCTGCATCGTCTTCGTGCCGTAGGTGTCAACGCCGTCAAAAACCGTGGTTTTGAATTTGGTCGACTGCCAGCCGCCGCGTGCATAAATAGCGGTGCTGTCGGCGATCATTGCACCGAGGCGAGCGCTCAGGCCGAACGATTCGCGGGCCTTGACCTTGCCGCTGATGCTGTCCGTGCCGTCATCGAGCTCAGCCGAGATGCTTGCGCCCGAGAAGTTGGCATTGGCTTCGACGCCGAAGAAGACGTTGTTCGACAGGGCATAGTCATAGCCGACATACACGCCGCCGCCGATGCCGTTGCCGCTCAGACCGTCGAGGTCGAGCGTGCCGATGCCGATGTCGGTGCCTTCGGCCTTCACTTCATACGCGTCGCGGCTGATCTGCGCGCCGATGAACGGACCGGAAAAGGTTTCTGCATGGGCGGAAGTAGCTCCGGCGACGATCGCCAGAAGCGTCAAAGAAATTTTCTTCATAGTTCCCCTGAATTGGTTCGCGTTGATCTTTCGTTTCGGTTGCGACCCGATGTGGCGGGTAGTCGAGCAAGCAAATTAGGTCAAGCTCACAGCGATAGTTTCGGCAAAACTGTTGTTTGATTACAACAGGTAAGCTTGCACGCGGCGTGCGAGACTCACAGGATGTGCACCCCCGAAATTCTAGATCGAAGGCGGCTCGCTGCTGGACACCGGCTGCGGAAAAGTGACCCGGCCGGATGGCCGGGTCAGGTAAAGGAAACTAATAGAAGTTCCCTTCGGGTCGCGCGGTCTTGCTGGCCGATTCAACCCGACTTGCCTATCCGGGTTTTTCCCGGTGCTGCTCACCGGATCGATCGGCAGCGGGTCGGTGCCGGGCGCAGCAGGTGTATGCGGCCGATGATCGCACCGGCTTGATACGCTCGATGGATAAGCAGGAATTTCCCTGCTTCGCGACCTTTATGAACTCGGCTAGGCTAGGCGTACCTCGTCTGGTGAGCGTCCGGCTTCCCATCTTCTGCGCACATGACGATATTCACTTTCGCTCTGAGTGATCGAGTGTCAGTCCGGCACCTAGTGCGACCAAGTCTCAGCTTTCCGTCAGGAAGACCTTATTATCGCACTGAATTGTGCCGGTAAGCGCCGACCCGGCGCCATCATCGTCACCAAGGGCATTATACCTGACTTCGACGGGGGCGACGCTATAAGTTCCCAAATCGCGCCAAGAGTCAGTTGGGCTCACCGAAAGCCCGACACCGGGCATTCCCGTCCCAACAGACATGCGATAGTAGCGAGGGCCTATCGCGTGGCCTTCTACATGGGTGAAGGCATTCAGCTGATCCGACATCCTAACCCAAGCCATGTCATCAGCCAAACCTACGATGATCTTGCCGCTTTGCTTTATGTGGCACTGGAATTTTCCTGAGAACCCCCGTTCCACTATATCCGCGAGATCATTTTCGCTGAGCGGCGAAAGCTTCAGTTGGGGTGCAGGCTTTGTGTCGCCAGACAAGTTCACATTAGGATGCCAAGGTTCTTGCCCATTGGAAGTGCAGAGCCGATAGCTTTCCTTGCGATTGTCTTCCCATCTCACGGAGAACTCTTTTGGGGATATAAATTCTACCTTGCCTATTTCAGTGCCCTTTGCTCCATCTTCTTTGATCTTCAAAAGATTGCCGCCAAAGGACCACGCGCCCGTTGCGCCTTCAGTCGTATACTTGCCGTCGGAACCGAAGATCAGGGGCGCACCACTCGCGCAAAACTCATCCTTAACAACCCAGCTGCCGACCATACTGGCAGGGTGTAAGCCAGCATTTGAGGTGTCCGCGCGCTGCGTCGCCACTTGACCTTCGCCCCCATCGTTAACAGAAACAGCTTCCTGCTTTGAAGTGCTTGAACCTGTCTCATAGAAAATAATGAGCCCGCCGATAGCGCCCAAACTTAGGATACCGACTGAAAACACGGCCGACTTGCGCAAAACTGTTCTCCCGAGAGTTTGAAATTAACATCAACGAGGATGGCGGAGGGAAGTAAGCTGCATTCTCCTGCTTGGCTCTACGACTACATCGGTATTCTTAGGCCGTTTTATTCGTAACAGGACGGCTTGGCAGTATGACCCGCCAGTAATCGGAGGCTGCGGGCAGCTCGTCGCCTGAAAGACCAGCCGAATAATGACCCGGCCGCGTGGCCGGGTCAGATCTGGAAACCAGACAGCTTCCTAGGGTCGAGGTTCGGGTGTCTTGCGTCCCTCTCTGCCTATCCCGCTATTTCCCGATGCTGCTTACAAAATATTGATGGACTGTGGCTCAGTAGTCTCCGGCGTAGCAGGTGCCTTGACCTTCACGGCAGAGAGCAGCGCAGGCAACTTCGTGGCAATGCCGCTCAGCCCCTTCGCCTGCAGCCCGACCAGTTCACCGGCAAGCTTCAGTTGGCCGACGCGCTTGAGCATAAGGGGATTGCTCCCGATGCTCTTCACCGCTTCGGGCGCCTGCTTGGCCAGCACGATGTTACGTGCCACACCGATCGCGAGGTTGCTCACAGCTAGGGTCAGCATCTTCCGCTCTTCGGCCGATCCTTTTTCGAAGCGGGCGCGGACCTCATCGGCCAGATGCTCATTGTCGGCAATGGCGCTCAGGTTCGAGGCGAAAGTCGTTTTAGTCGCGCCGATCTCCTTGATGTCCTGCATGCCGGTGATCGAGGCAATCTCGGCCTGTGCACCAGCCTTGTCCTTCTTGAGGCCCAGCGCATAGTTGAGAGCCACAGCAGAAATCATGACGTTCTTGGTTGAACGAACGGCGTTACCAAGGAAGGCTTCCGTATCGATGCTCTCGCCGCTGCTGCCACCGCCAAGGCCGAGGCCGAGGCCACTCTTCAGCTTGCCAAGGCCGCCAAACTGCGCCTGTGCAGCAATTGGCATTGCGCATATCAGCAGTGCAGCCGCTAGCTTCATGCTCATCTTGTTCATATCATTTCTCCTCATTCGTGATGAATTGATCTTCAGCCGGCGGCATGAGTGCCGCCGCCGCCTTGACGGCCAGCGGCAGGGCCACGGCGGCGAAATCCTGATCTAGACGGGCAGACGGCATCTCCGCCGGGCTGTCGGGAGCCATTGCAGTCGGCGTCATCTGCACCTGCATCCCGCCGCTGCCGACCTTCGTTGCACCACTGTGCAGCGTGTAGCCGACCACCAGGGGACGCTGACCCACGGCCGTCGCGCTCAGCGACAGAACCGGCGTGAAACAGTAGTCGTTCTTGTGCGGCTGGGCTGCTGCCAGCTTCTCCCATCCCTTGAAGGAAGGGGAGAAGGGTGCCAGTTCCATCGGCAGATCGGCGACAAAGGTCGGGGCAGCGAAGGTGCCGGTAAAAAGCGGCCCCGCACCGATCCGCCACAATGAGGGGCGAGCATCGCCGCGCCAGTCGATGCTCAAAGCCCCTCCGGGACCACGGCACTGCTCCACAGCGCGGCGCGTGCCGAGAACCTGTCCCGCCGTATCGGCCATAACCATGTCGCCTGTCTTGAAGCGAAGTGGCTCGAGGCCGATGTCGCTGGCAGCAAGCACCTGGCCCGCCATCACCCGATCGACGCGCAGTTGCCCGACGGGTATCCGCACATCCGCAGCAGGGCCAATCCGCCCAAGGCGACGGAGCACGACAACCTGCTGGCCAAGGCTGAGCGCACCGCCCGGATCGGTGATGCCAAAGCCCTCGCTGTTGTGATTGACCGGCAGCATTGCGGGTAATGGGCGCCAGGCGGACACGGCCTGGGCCGCCTTGATGAGTGCATTGCGGACCACGGTGTCGCGCCGCTGATCGGCAGAGAAGCGGATCCCGCGCGCAACCTGATCGACAATTTGGTCGGCCGCATGGAAGCTTTTGAGAACGCGGCCCGACGGATCGACGAGCTCCACAAAGGCATGCGCCTCATGCTGCTCGATCATCACGCCAGGAACATTGCTGGGGATGGAAGAAGGCGCGAGCGCCTCAACGCTGATCCGCGTGATATAATCTGGCAGGCTGCGGCTTTCTTCCGAAGTGGCCCCCGCATCGCCCATTGCACGAGTGCGAAGGTCCATCATCGAGGGATTTACCGGGACTGGCGCAAATCGCCCCGCTTTCCCCAAGGCGTCTTCAAAAACTTGGGTTAGATAAATGCGTGGGTAACCCGGCGGGATCGTTGCCACTACCGAGAGCAGGCTCGGCCGCGCCAGCATATCGACCGGTTGCGTAGCGGTGCGTGTCAGTTGCTGCCCGGTCCGGTATTGTGCGAGGACCGGCTTGACCACCGCATAATCAGGTCCAGCGTAGAGGACTTTTCCATCCTCTCCGATAACATCGCCAGTGCGCAGACCAGCAGCCCGCCCTTTGTCGATGATCCATTGATCATCAGCCGCCGCCAGCACGGTCGCGCTGATGGGATAAGGCTTCCAAGCAGCTGCGGCCTGTTCAACCAGCCTGACGAGCACGGCGTCGATATGGCTGGGCAAGTTTGCCGCCGCCTGCGCATCGACCTCCGCATCAGCATAGGTGGCCACCGCATCGTCTGAGATGCTTTGCGTCGCCAGCACTTCGCCCGTCGCTATGTTGCTGATGTCAAGCGTCAGGGTGATCGGCATGTGTGTTTCGACCGTTCCACCCTTAGGCACGCGCCAGATCGTCGCACGGCTGAGCCGGAGCGATGCTACTGCCGTCCCGGCAAGCCGCGCCCGTGCCGTGGCGTCTGCCGGAAGATGGGCACCAAAGCGATCCTCGACCGTCGGCATCCGCAAAGCGATGAGTTGCGTGAAGCGCTCCGCAATGGCAGCCTGGTTTCTCTTGATAGTTTCACACAGGGCCGGCGCGATCATGGCCGTATCGCTCTCCGCCGTCCGGTCCCCTACCCGTCCGCATGCGGATCCCTCCAGCCCGTAAAGCGCCGGAGAAGCCCAGAGATGGAGTGATGGCGACTGGGCAGCGGCCGGCGACAATCCCGCAGCCGCCGGAGCCAGAAGAAGTGCGCAACCAGACCAGCCCCGTGCGCGCGTCGAACGCTTCTGGCTCACTGGCCGCATCCCGACAAGCACAGCAGGACGGATCGTCCATTCACGGTCGACTGCATGCCTGCAAAGGCAGGGTTGAAGCGCAGCTTCTGAAACAGTGCCAGCTGGAGCGGTGTGGAACCGGCATAGCGGACCGTGAAGCGCATCTCATTGCCCTGTTGGGAAACGAAATTCTGTGCTTCCACGCCGTTGGTCGCCTGCAGTGCGTCCAGGATGTCGGCCTGCATTGCCATGTCGAGGCGACTCGCCCGCAGCACCAGCGCGTAGTCCATGCTCTGGCGGCTATCGATCCCTGCTGCTGCCGACGTCTCCGCCTTGTCACGCCAATAACTTTGCACCTGGGGACCGACTGTGTCGGCGACTTTGCGAACCAGCGTCTCGCTCAGCTTGGACTCGCAGTGGTCGAAGCCATCCCCGATTGCAGTGCCAGATGCTTTTCCAGAACCAATTATCTGACTGTCAGCCGTCGAGTAGGCGCTGGCTTCTAGCTCACCGCTACACTTGACTCCCCCGCTTGGGGCCGCGCCCAATTGGTTGACGGTGATGGTGCCCCCCATGAAGAAGGGCGCTTTATCCCGGCTGATTGATTGCAAAAACTGCTCATAATCTGGGCGCTGGCGCAGCGATTCAAAGGATGGAATAGCGCCCCCATAAAAGCGGGTGAGCGCGATATCGGCGCTTGCAACCGCCACGCCATAATTTGTTAGATGGCTGGTAAAGTCGGTTAGCGCCGCGCGCGAGCCGCTGGTTTGGGCCGGCCGCTGATAGACAACATGCGAACGAAACCGCTCATTGTCATGCACTTCGGCTTGCACGTTCGTCTTGTCGATAAAGGCGGCCGAATGACTGCTCGCGGACGCGCTGCTGTTGGAATAGCCGCTGGCGACATTGCTACGCGCGCGACCAGCCGCCGAGCCATAGCCGTTGCTCACTCCAATCGCGCTCGCTGCGGACCCGCGATAGGCTCCGGCACTGCGATCAGTTGACGCTGAGCGATCTTTTTCAGAAGCGGCAACAATGGATTTGTCGCTGAAGGAGCCACCGGTCTGCCGATCATATTCGACAGTCACCTCTGCGGGCTTACTAAAATCCCGGCCTGGCCCGGTCTTCGGATCAATCATCACCATGATCCGCTGCTGATTTCCAGACGCGCGGCGCGAGTTGCTATGGATGCCCTGATCGGCCAGCCGCTTTGCAAACCACGCGCCGTCAATGTCGGCGGTCAATTTCATGATGAAAATATTGCCTTCGCGTCGCGGCTCCCGCGTCACGATCATTTCGCTGCCAATCTGGCCACCGATAGAAGCAATCTGCTCCTGGTCCACTTCTGCAATGCGCTCTCTACCGATCGTTCGTAGCAACATCTCCGTGACAATCGCGCGACGCGCTTCGCTTTCCGCCACCGTGCGCACCGATTCGATGTCCTTGCCGATCGGCGCGCGGCCTTCGCCGCTGGCAATCTCCGCAAGTGCGGCAGGCGTGAAGAAGGCCAACCCGGCGCACGCGCCGAGCAGCAAACGCGAGATGTCGCGCATGGAATAATCCTTTCGAGAACGAGCTATGGTGTCAGGAGGGAATTGTCAGAGGTCGCCTTTGATGACCACGTCTCCAGCGCGGATGTAGTCGTCGGAAATCTCGACCTCGGGCTGTTCACGCTTCTTCACAACGGGTGAAGCCACTGGACGGGCCCGGGTGGTAAGCGTCGAAGGATTGGCGCGCTCTTCGATAGCGGCAAAACGGTCGTCATCGCGGATGGCGTCGAATGCTGGGTCGGCCAGTACCCGGTTGGGTTCAGCAAGCCCCGCGCTTACTGCGCGGTTTAGCGCATCAAGCGCAGCGCCTTCATTGTCGGAAAGCGCTTCGGCTCGCGCCAGCAACAGCCATGCCTCCGCATCGCCAGGCGAGGTTTCCGTTAATTCCTTTGCCCGGCGAGCGGCATCGCCAAAATTTCGGGCTACGATAGCCGAACGGATTGCCGATTTCGGATCAGCGGCTGCGTCAGCTTGGGTCGCGGCATTGTCATCAACTTTGGCGTTTTCGCTACAACCGCCCAGCATCATCACGGCGCCCAGACACAGCGCCGCCGTCTTGTTAAACAGCATCTACGGTTCACCCCCTGTATGACCGTCCCCCTGACGGTCAGCTAGCCTTAAGCCCTCATCATCCTCGATGTGCTATCCGGATTTTTCCCTGATAATTTAGGCGTATGTGGGACCACGAAGTAAATGTTACATTAATGGAATGATCCTCATCGCTTGAAGAACAAGGTCAAGTCCCGCAGCTCCTAGTCAGACCGACTAACTACGCCGCCCTTACACTCGGGGAATTTCCCTGCTTCACGAATTTCAACGAACTCGGCAAGGCAACCGCATGATGATGCCATTAGGCCAGACACAATATATGGGCGGGCGGGTGCCAATGGCACGAAAGCCGGCCGACCTTTTGCTATTGCTGGCTTATGGCTTCGGCTTCTGGTTTACGCTGGGGTTGGCGGCGTACTGGGGTGGAAAGGGCTTTTACTCAGTCTGGTTCCCCGCCGCGGGCCTCCGTCTAGCCTTGCTGTGGCATGCCGGGCCAAGGCTTACGCCAGCCATCGTGGCCGTGGAAATACTGGTCAATTTGGCAATGGACCGGTTCTCCATTACCTCCCCCGACTTGGCGATGACGCTATGGGGCATATTGCGGCCGGTCCTAGCCTATGGCGGCGTGGTAGCCCTCATTCGCTGGCTTTCCAGCGGCAGAAGAGCGGGCGTGATGGCCCCTCCGATGCCCTTCAGTCTTGCTGCCGTTGCGGCACCTGGGATCGCAGCGTTCAGCGCCTTGCCTGAAGCGCTCTTGCGGCCTGACAGGACGGCCGTTGAAAGTATTCAGGATGTCATGATCTCGCTCACGGCTTTTGCTGTCGGCGATCTGCTGGGCGTGCTGATCATCGCGCCGCCGCTCCTCTGGGTGGCAGAGACGATCAACCGTCGGCCAAAGGGCATGTTTGCGGCTCTCCGCGAATGCGTAATTCGCGCGAGCTCAACGCTGGAGGTTGCGCTCCTCCTGGCAGGCGGGATAGCCACGACCTGGCTGCTCAACCGAATTGGACTGGGGTCCCAGCCAATGCCTCTCATCCTGGCGGTGGCGTGGATAGGCTTGCGTTTTGGTCGATTCCCTGTCTGGATCGCATTGACAATCGTCAGCATCCTTATTCTGCCAGAGACAGCAGGCGCGTTCAGCACGACTGATCGGCTGAACCTACACCTTGACCTCGCCACCGTCGTGGTGGTCGGCTACCTTGCCGGCAGCTACTGCGATGCACAGAAGCAGGCACGCACGGACATCGAGCGGCGCGACCGGCTGCTCTTCCAGGCCGAGCGACTGAAGACCCTGCGTGCGATGTCGGTGGCAGTTATCCATGAGATCAGCCAGCCGCTATCGACCTTGGCGATCGAGGCGAAACATCTTCACGAAATCACGGACGGGGCCGATGACGAAATCATGCGGAGCGCTGCACTGGTGGATCGCAAGGCCGCGACATTATCCAACCTTGTGCGCCGCCTGCGACGGTTCGGCGGGGCGGCGGTGGACGAGCCGAGCGCGCTGCCGGTTTCGGCGCTGATCGAAAGCGTGGCCGCAATTGCAACTCCGGAAGCCAGAGATCAGGGTGCGTTGCTCAAGATCGGCCCGATCAATCCCGATCTTGTCGTGTTTGCGCAGGAGGTGGAACTGAGCCAGGCGCTGATGAACCTCCTGCGCAATGCCATCCACGCGGCGAATGACGGACAGGTCGAACTGACCGGCGAGAAGGAAGGAAAAAATGTGCGGATCATGGTCACGAACCGCGTTGGAACCAGCCATCGCGCCAAGGCAGGCATGGGGGTCGGCGCTCTGGTTGCGCAGGCCATAGTGGAAGCGCATGGCGGGCATTTGGAAAAGGCGAAGGTTCATGACGGCGTGGCCCACGCTTCAATCATCCTGCCGCTTGCCGGAGACGATGCATGAACGCAGACGATCCCAAGGTCTACGTGGTGGATGATGACGCCGATCTGGGCGCCACCGTGGCGCGGTTGCTCTGTCGGCATGGCTTTAGCGCGCAGTCTTTCCTGGACCCGGTCCGGCTTCTCGATATTTATGCACCGGCGCCTGCAGCCTGCATCGTCACCGACGTGATGATGGATGATCTCGACGGCTTCGGCTTTGCCGACCGGGTCCGAGTCATAGATCCGGCAGTCGCGATCATTTTCATGACGGCATGGCCGACGACCGCAAATGCCGTCGATTCGGTGCGTCGCCATGGAGGGATTGATTACCTTGAGAAGCCGCTTGATGAAGCGCGGCTGCTTGCCGCGGTCAGTGAAGGTGTGGATTGGTCGGTCCGGAAAAGACAGCAGCTCGCCCGCACCGCCACATTGTCTCCGCGCGAAAGAGAAGTGTTCGACCTGCTCGTGCAGGGTCATAGCAACAAGGTCATCGCTGCCATGCTGGAGCTCAGCCCTAAAACGGTTGAGGATCACCGGGCGTCGATCATGTCCAAGACGGGCGCCAACGGGTTGGCCCAACTGATCGCCCTCGCATCGCTGGACTGAGTTTTCATGGACCCAACCGCACGCTTCGGGTTTCGGCCGCGGACTTGAACGCCATTCTCATTAAAACGCCGCTGCTGGAAGACGAACTCATGCTATCCCTGAACCCAATTCTACAAAGCCGAACGGCAGCGTCATGACGACCGGAATCAAGGAAGACGATATCGCGCGCCTCGTCGGGACCTTTATTAACGGGTCCGACAAAGATCCAGTGCTGGGGCCGATCGTCAATGACCAAAATTGGCGTTCACCTGGCAAGCCTAGATGGCAGGTCCCGCCAGGACCTTCCGGCGGCATCCGACCAACTCACGTCATTCCGCAAACTGGCGGTGAACGCCCACTTTCGCCAAAACCCGCCATTGGCGGAAAAAATCGTCACGCAGTTCGAACTGCAGTCAGTCAGCCACCATTCGTTCCAAGGCTTCTGACAGGCCAGGAAGCTGGTCACTTCCAGTAAAACCCTGAACAGGCAGTGGTGCGATCCCAACGTCAAGGCCGATAAGTTCCGCGATCCCATAGATGGTGCGCAGGCTCCCATACGTCTCGAACAACTTCCACATCGGCGCGCACATTGCTTGCAATCTGGACGTCTCCTCAACATCACCAGCCATGGCCGCCCGCGTCAGGTGAACTGCCGGCTTCGGCAGTACGCCGGCCACGACACTGTGCCAGGCATCAGCGCCCGCCAGAAACGCCGGCGCTGCGCACCAGTCGCCACTGTAGCCGATCCTGAAGTTATCAGGTGCGCGTTCCCGAAGCTGGTCGATCTCCGTTGCATACCCTTCATTGTCCAGCGGCGGCATCTTCACAGCCGCGATCCCCGCAACATGGGAAAGCTCAACAATCAGATCATGGGAGAATTCGAAATTCGTCGTGCCCGGATTGTTGTAGATACAGAGAGGCAGCCCGGTCGATCCGGCAACCGCTTTGAAGTGATCGCTCACCTCTCGATCCGATAGCTTCGCGTAGGACATCGGCGCGAGCAGAAGACCATTGGCTCCGGCGCGCTCCGCCGCCGCCGCGAGTTCCCGCGCCCAGCTGGTGCGTAGGGCGCCGACACCGACGACAACTGGCACGCGTCCTCCAACAGCCTCAATGGCCGCGGCGACGGCTCGGTTCCGTTGGCCCCGGTCCAGATAGGCGTATGTGCCGGTGCTCCCGAGGACGCTGATAGAGTCCACGCCCGAAGTGACGAGGCGATCGACAAGGGCTGCGAGGGCATCCGTATTGACGATGCCATCTTCGTCCGCCGGTGTAGGCGGAAATGCGGACAGGCCTGAGAAGATTGTCATGAATGAAGGTCCATCTGACTAGCGGGAAAGCAACAGGCGCAGACCTGCACCTGCGAAGGTTAGCGCGAGCACTCCTTCAATCCATCGGCGGTTGCGGGCATAGCCATGCGCCATCGGCGCGGTGGAGAATAACACGGCATAGCCGAAGAAGATGAGCGTCCCGAGCAGCACGCAGCCGCCAAACGCAGCAGCAAGATGCGTTGTCGAGGGGTTCGGCCCCACCCCTAGGGACATGAGCGCCAACCACGATAGCACAGCCTTCGGGTTACCGATGTGCATGAGTGCCCCGCGACGGAACTGTGTCGACTTGCTCGTCGCGGCTACGGCTATCGCTGACACGCCCTGCCTGGCAGAAATCGCCGATCGCGCAGCGCGAACGGCAAGCCACAACAGGTACAGCCCACCCATCGCCTTCAGGATTATGAAGGCCTGACCGTACCGCAGGAGCAAGGCAGCGAGCCCGGATACCGCAATCAAGCCCCAGGCAAATGAGACTGTCACTACACCGGCAGCCATGGCCATAGCCGATCCTCGACCTTTCTCCATCGCGGCGGACATGATCGCCAGATTGCTCGGTCCGGGGCTTCCGGCCGCCAGAATATAGGCACCATAGACAAGGAAAAGATCGCTTCCCATCCTATGCCGTCGCGAAGAGCTTCGTGCCGACCACACCAACGATGACGAGCGAGATGAAGGCGATCTGCGCGGGGTTCAATCGTTCGCCGAACAGGACCACTCCCATGATCGCGACGCCGACTGCACCAAGTCCGGTCCAGATCGCATAAGCAGTGCCCGCCGGAAGAGTCCGCATTGCGATCGCGAGCAACCCCATATTGACGAAATTCAGGATGATCGGGACCGAAGCACCAGTCCATGTGCCGTTGGTTGCAGCCCACTTCATGCTCAGCGCCCACGCGATCTCAGTGATGACGGCTATCCCGAGGATGATCCACGCCATGAATTATCCTCGCGCTTCCGAATGAGGAGACGTTGGTCCATGGTCAGCGGCCTTCCAGGGAGCAGCGTAATGATGCTTCACCGAAACTTCGAACACAGCCAAAAGCTTCTTCCAAAAGATCAGGACGTGAGTACGACGCATATGGCCCGAGGTGAGCTGGGTCACAGAATGCTCCTTCCGATGAGAGATGCTGCCAGCGCCAGCATGACAACGCCGACGATGGCATCGAGAACCTTCCAGGCCGCAGATCGCGAGAAGATCGGCGTCAGGATGCGAGCGCCATATCCGAGTGCCGCGAACCAGCTGATGCTGGCACTCGCTGCGCCTGCTACAAAGATCGGGCGCAATTCGGTCGGCTGAGCGGAGCCAGCAGCGCCCATCAGCAGGACGGTGTCTAGATAGACGTGCGGGTTGAGAAATGTGAAAGCTGCCGTCGCGCCCAGCGCGCTGCCAAGGGTGATCCGCCCCTGCGCAGTGACAGACATCGCTTCCGGGGCCATCATTCGCTGAAAGGCCTTAACGCCGTACCAGGTCAGGAAGACGGCGCCGCCAATGGTCAGGGCAAGGGTCAGTTGTGGCATAGCGCCTAGCAGCGCACCAACGCCCCCGACGCCCGCAGCAATCAGTAACGCGTCAGCACACCCGCAGAACAGAACGACGGGGCCGACATGCTCGCGCTTGAGGCCTTGGCGCAGAACGAAAAGGTTCTGCGCTCCAATCGCCATGATCAGAGCCGCCGACATGGCGAAGCCGGTGAAGAAAGTGGGTAGGATGCTGTGCATGGGCGGCGTATGCCAACCTCATACGATTCAGTAAAACTTGTTCTTCTAACTCCGATGAAGCATAGCTAATCCATGCTTGATTATCCTGCTCTTGCTGCTGTTTCGGCCGTCGTGCGCGAAGGAACTTTTGAACGGGCGGCCGAAAGGCTTGGTGTGACGCCGTCCGCAGTGTCCCAACGTATCCGCACGCTTGAGGAACGACTGGGCAGTATCGTTATCGTGCGAGGGCAGCCGTGCCTGCCTACCGATCTTGGCCGGAAACTCTGCGCCCATTTCGATCAGGTGCAGCTTCTGGAAGCGGATCTAGCGCCCGTACTGTCGTTCATGGGGGATCAGTTGGACACTCCCGTCACGCTGAAAGTGGCGGTCAACTCCGACAGCATTGCCACATGGTTCCCCGAGGCGGCTGCGAAGTTCTCCCGTGAAACGGGTTATCTCTTGGAGTTCATCATCGAGGACGAGGCGCACACGGCGGACCGGCTTCGCTCCGGTGAAGTCATTGCCGCTGTCTCGGCAGACCCCGGCACCGTCCAGGGATGTAAAACGATCGAACTGGGCAGCCTGCAATATCTGGCTTGTTGCAGCCCGGAGTTCGCACAGCGCCACTTTCCGAACGGTGTTTCCGCAGAAGCCCTGCGCCGTGCTCCGTGCCTGCGCTTTGAGCGCAGGGACGGCTTGCAGGCGCGTTGGGTGAGAGAAACGCACGGCATCGAACTCGATGCGCCAATGCATTGGGTGCCATCGACCTTTGGCTTCCTGAATTTCGGACTCGCGGGCATGGCTTGGGGCATGCACCCGGCGATGATAGCGAAGCCTCGAATAGCAGACGGCCGGCTCATCGAACTGACACCAGCCACGCCCCTGAACGTAACATTGTACTGGACCGTCACACGATTACACGCATCCGCGCTTCGAACATTCACCGATGCCGTGCGCAGCACTGCGAAGGCGCGGTTGTTTCAGGCCTGATGAGATTGTCGCCCTGATTCAGATCATTGAAATCAAGCGGCGTATCGCTACGCGCAATCACGGGCGCGGCTGAACCCGGCGAGTTGATCCCGCTTTGTTGATCGGGAAACGTGGACGGCAGGATTTGTCGCATGCGGTCGTTCAGAAGTTGCTTCCGTACTGACCGTTTTGTCCCAAGCGCAGAGAGGATAGCCCCTCGCCGAGGCGAGGGGCCAATAGACTCAGATCTCAGTGTTCTCAGCAAGGGCAAGCGCGTCCTCCACGTCAATCCCGAGATAGCGCACCGTGTTCTCGATCTTGCTGTGACCGAGAAGGATCTGGACGGCGCGAAGGTTGCCGGTCGCCCTGTAGATGATCGACGCCTTCGTTCGGCGAAGTGAGTGCGTGCCATACTCGCTGCGCATCAGACCTACCCCAGTCACCCATTCATCCACGAGTCTGGCATACTGGCGGGTGCTCAGATGGTTGCTGTGATCAACTCGGCTAGGAAACACGTAATCGTCCACCGTTCCGCCTCGCCGATCGAGCCACGCCAACAGACTGGCACGAGCATCGGGGAGCAGCTCGAATTGAACGGGCCGACCTGTCTTCTGCTGCATGACGATTGCACGGGTTCGGATCTGCCCGCCACTAACCAGGTCGCCGATCTTCACCTGAACGAGGTCGCAGCCGCGCAGCTTACTGTCGATTGCGAGATCGAACAGCGCTCGATCTCGCAATCGGCGGCGCTGATTGAGGTAGAACCGGATTTCCCAAATTTGCTTTCGCTTCAGGGCACGCTTCGCGCCGACAGTTCTTCCCGCATTCCAGACCGGGCGCTTGACGGCGGTGGGTTCGGTTTCAAGCATTTCCATGATCATTCTCCGATGGCCAGAGTGGCCATCTGAAGAACGTTTCACGGTCAGCGAGAGATGGCGGGAGGCATCTGCGACCAAGAGTCGGTCGCTCAGCGCCGCCCTCGCGAACGTCCGCTCGCGGCGGAAACTGCCGTTCGGAGTGATCAAAGGGATGATCGGCAGAGTGCCGCATGCTGATAATGCTCGGGCTAGCCGCTGACCCCGAGAACCGCCATTATGGGCTGTCTGGTTGTCTCGCATGCCGCGTGCGAAGAGGCGGGACGATGCAGTCATTCTGCGGTAGTGTGTGCCAACTGATGATGGCTGGGGCCGAGGCAACGGGCGTGACCAGCATGACGGCGGAGCGGCTGAAGCCTTGGGGTCAAAACCGTTCGGTTTTGACCACCATCGAGCCAGCGGTTCGGATGATTTCGCCCGTCTCGTCGATACGAAAGGTGCCGTCAGGGAGGCGCATCACCGCCAGGCCGGCCTCCAAAATGAAATCGATTTCCTCGCCCTTCTCCATCTGTACGATGATGTGTTTCCGGCCATTCTCGCTAGCTGCAGGCAGCCGTCTCGTTACACGCCAGTGCATTGCCAAGTTCCTTGGCTTTACCTACTGCTGGAAGAGAAAGGAGCCCCGGCAGCTGGCTCGGGGCTCCCCTGTCCATCCTCGCGAGCTTCCCCGAACGAGGCGGACGATCATGCAACGCAGATGGGCGCCATCGGGTTTCCGGCAAACGCTCGCTACCGGGAAGCGGCGGGCACCTGCGCAAGTCGTCCGCACCGAACATTCGCTCAAGCGGCTTCGCGCTCGGCCTTGTGGCCCGAGCAGGCCGCCATCTGATCCTTCACCGCCAGCTTCAGCTTCTTGAGCCGGCCGATCAGGAAATGGCGCGGCAGAGGTCGCTTCTCTTCCTCTCGGATTTCAGCTTCGAGCCGCGAATGTTCGCGCTCGAGGTAGCGCAGATAATGGTCATTCATCGTCGAGTTCCTCATGTTCGATGATGGAGCCCAGCGGCAGCCGGGCCCTTGGTGTGTCAGTACTCCATTTCGGGCATTGCGGCCTTGGCGCCCTTGTCGTCCTTAGGTGCTTCGGCGACGAGCGCCTCGGTCGTGATCAAGAGCGAGGCTACCGAAGCGGCATCCTGGAGCGCGGTGCGAACCACCTTGGCGGGATCGATCACGCCGGAGCCAACCAGATCTTCATACTGGCCGGTGGCGGCGTTGAAGCCCCAATTGTAGTCCTCGCTCTCCAGGAGCTTGCCGACGATGAAGGCACCATCCTCACCGGCGTTGTCAGCGATCTGCCGTGCCGGCGCGCGAAGTGCGCGGCGGACAATATCGATGCCTGACTGCTGGTCGTCGTTCGCCGCCTTGAGGCCGCCAAGCGCCTTGAGCGCGCGCAGCAGCGGAATACCGCCTCCCGGCAGAATGCCTTCCTCGACCGCGGCGCGAGTGGCGTGGAGTGCGTCATCGACGCGATCCTTCTTCTCCTTCACCTCGACCTCGGTCGCGCCGCCGACGCGGATCACCGCGACACCGCCCGCGAGCTTGGCCACGCGTTCCTGCAGCTTCTCGCGATCGTAGTCGCTCGTCGTGGTCTCGATCTGTGCGCGGATCTGGGCGACGCGGGCATCGATGTCCGAGCGGGCTCCGGCACCATCGACGACGGTCGTATTGTCCTTGTCGATGATGACCTTCTTGGCTCGGCCGAGCATCCCGATCGTGACGTTATCGAGCTTGGTGCCGAGTTCCTCGCTGACGACGTTGCCAGCAGTTAGGATCGCGATGTCTTCCAGCATGGCCTTGCGGCGATCGCCGAAGCCCGGCGCTTTGACCGCTGCAACCTTGAGGCCGCCGCGCAGCTTATTGACGACCAGCGTCGCCAGCGCCTCGCCCTCCACGTCCTCGGCGATGATAAGGAGCGGCCGGCCCGACTGCACTACCTGCTCGAGCAGCGGGATCATTGCCTGCAAGTTCGACAGCTTCTTCTCGTGGATGAGAATGTAGGGATCGTCGAGCTCGACCTTGAGCTTCTCCGCGTTGGTCACGAAGTAAGGCGACAGATAGCCGCGATCGAACTGCATACCCTCGACGGTTTCAAGCTCTGTCGCGAGGCTCTTGGCCTCTTCGACCGTGATGACGCCCTCGTTGCCGACCTTCTCCATCGCCTCGGCGAGAATGCGGCCGACTTCCTCGTCGCCGTTCGCCGAGATGGTCGCGACCTGCGCGATCTCGCTGTTGGCGCTGACCTTCCGCGCATGGGCTTCGAGGTCCTTGACCACGGCGCCGACGGCGAGGTCGATGCCGCGTTTCAGGTCCATCGGGTTCATGCCTGCCGAGACGGCCTTTGTGCCTTCGCGCACGATCGCCTGGGCGAGCACGGTCGCGGTGGTGGTGCCGTCGCCGGCCTTGTCGTTCTGCTTCGACGCGACCTCGCGCAGCATCTGCGCGCCCATGTTCTCGAACTTGTCCTTGAGTTCGATTTCCTTGGCGACGGTGACGCCGTCCTTGGTGATGCGCGGCGCGCCGAACGATTTCTCGATGACCACGTTGCGGCCCTTGGGCCCCAGGGTCACTTTCACTGCGTTGGCCAGCGTATCCACGCCGCGCAGCATGCGATCACGCGCGTCGGACGCAAACTTCACTTCCTTGGCAGCCATTGCCTCGTCTCCTTTCTTCGATTTCCTTCCACGTGTCAGAGGATGCAGGTCGCTGTCAGGCGGCCTGGTTGAGCTGGGCCGCGGCCTCGATTACGCCGAGGATGTCGCTCTCCTTCATGATGAGCAAATCCTCGCCGTCGATTTTGACCTCGGTCCCCGACCATTTGCCGAAAAGCACGCGGTCGCCCGCCTTGACGGCGAGTTCAAAGAGCTTGCCGCTATCGTCGCGCAGGCCCGCGCCGACGGCGACCACTTCACCTTCCTGCGGCTTTTCCTTGGCGGTGTCGGGGATGATGATGCCGCCCGAGGTCTTCTCCTCGGCTTCGATGCGGCGGACGACCACACGGTCGTGCAAAGGGCGGAAATGCATGCATAACCTCCAGATGCAAAACTGAGATGTGATAGACCTGCCAATCCTTCGAACGACAGGTGACGCGGAATTAGGAAAGGTCATTTTTTGCGTCAAGATGGTGCGCGAAAAAATTTGGCACTCGTAAGCGCTGAGTGCCAAACCGCAGCATATCAAGTTGTTCTGAAGCGACTTTCCCTCTTGACGCGACTCGCCTGCGTTCCAAAATTCGCGACGTGGGCGCTGCGCCCACAGATGAGAAAGGAGCGACACCAAGGAAGGAGGCACAGCCATGTCGCAGCCGTTTTCCCGTTATCTTCATCCCTTCGACGTTGCACACAACCCGAGCCTGGAGCCGGAAGTGAAACGCGCCATCCTGGCGTCCTGGGCATCCGACCGTGTCGCGGTCCGTGACCAGCCCGCAATGCGCAAGCCGCCCGGTGCCAAGCGGGCGGTGCCGATCGATGACATCCTTGCCGCCATGCATGCGCTCGACAGGCCCGCGGAAGGTCCCAGCGCTTCGCCATGAGCCGGCGGGACTTCATCGTGCAGCTAGAGGGCCGTCGGCTGACGACGGCAGAGATCCACTACTACCGTCCCGATGCGCCCTCGCTGCTGCAGCTGTTCGTCTGGCAGGAGTACGATCTCGCGCCCGATTTCCCGGTGCTGTTCGAGTTCCTCGATCACTGGCGGCGCGAGATCGAGGCCGCGCTTCATTCTGTGTGCATTTCGCATGAGGGGATGATCCGCCCCACCGAGTGGCGCGCGGTCGATGGCGTGATCGATATCCGGTGACGCGCCATCTGCTCGAGCGGTGGCGCAAGCCGAAGCCGGACGATGTGCCGGTACGCCTGCCGTTTAGTGATATCATGAGTTCGCGATGCGCTTCTGTCGATCTCGCCCCCCGAGCTGCGAGCGCTGGGGTGGACCTTTGCCCAACGCAAATGGCTGCTCGATCACATGCTGGCCTGTGGCCGAGCCGCCGAAGGCATCGAGCCGAACAAACTGGCCACGAAGCAGATCGAGCTTCGCTTGCCCAATAAGGACCTTGTCCGCTTTGCAGCATTTCGCGGTCCGCGAACTGCCCAAGGGGGCGAGCAACGCGGCGGTTATCGACCGCGTGCTCACTGCCCTCGACGAGGCATGGCATCGACACGAGCGTCCCTCGCACGCTGCGAGCTCTGACAAGCAATCCTCGCCTACCTGAAGCGCGCCCCAAGCTATGCAGACCTGCGCTCATCCTCGCCGTTGGCGGCGGTACTGGCGCAAGGGAAATTGCCGCAGCACAGGGCATGCGGGCCTGTGGTCCAGCAGCAAAGCACGGGACCCAGGGCATCGGGGATAGCTGGACGGATTTGGCCTAGCGATGGCGCCGCCCGGCATTCGAAGATAAGACCCTGCCTTTGACAATATCGCTCGGCCGAGGCCCGGTCGGGAAAGCGCAGCTCGATCGTAGCGAGGGGATCGCCTCCGCCGGTCCAACCCATCAGCGGGTCGGCAACCGGGCCCCAGCGCGGCGCGAACCTGACCCGCCATCGATTTCGGCGGCGTCGGCCGCCGTTTGTGGCTAGGGTCAGCGGCTCGATAATCGCCTTGGCGCCGTGCGGGAACGAGGTCGCACCTGCGAGGGCAACCGCCTGGTTGTCGTTGGCCGAAGGCCCGGACTCGAAAGTCCGGGCCCGGCCGTCAGCGGGCGCCGCCATTTACGGGAATCCGGCGGATGTTCTGTGCCGCCGCCTCCGTCCTAGGCAACGTCACCGTGAGGACGCCGTTCTTGAAGGTAGCCGCGACCTTGTCGCGTTCGATGCCTCTGGGCAGGCCGATGCGGCGCTCGAAGCGGCCATAGCTGCGCTCCGAGTAGCCGCGATCCTTGTCCTCGACTTCGGACTTCTTTTCGCCGCGCAGGGTCAAGGCGCCGTCTTCGACGAAAATCTCCACGTCCTTCTCGTCCACACCCGGTAGTTCCGCCGTCACGCGAATTTCCTTGTCGGTCTCGCCGAGCTCAAGGTGGGGCCATCCCGACAAGCGGTCGAAATCGGCAAAGGCGGGCATGCCGAAGTTGCGAAAGACATCGTCGAAGAGACGGTTCACCTCGCGGTGGAGCGACTCCAACGGATGGGCGTCCCTTTCCCGTTCGGCGCTCACCGGAACGGGCAGCCGGTTTTCCTGCCGGCTCCAGGGAATGAGATCACGAATTGCCATGATGACATCTCCTTTTCTGGCTGGATGAAAGGCTGAACCTGCCGGACGCCGCATGCGAGGGGTATCGGCAGGCGGCGCCGGCAGGGTGATGGGCGCGGGGATCAGACCGGCTCGGCCGCCTTTTCCTTCGCTTCGCCCAGCAGCTTGCTGTCGGAAGTGGCGCCGCCGATCTCGATGCGGCGCGGCTTCATCGCTTCAGGCACCACGCGCTTCAACTCGATCGACAGGAGGCCGTGCTCGAAGTTCGCATGGCCTACTTCGATGAAGTCGGCGAGCTGGAAGCGCCGCTCGAAGGCCCGGGCGGCGATGCCGCGATGCAGATATTCGCCCTTGTCGGCGTCGTCAGCGCGCTTGCCGGTCACCGAGAGCAGGTTCTGATGCGCGACGATCTCGATATCCTCCGGCTTGAAGCCGGCGACCGCGACAGTGATGCGGAAATTATCGTCGTCGATCTTCTGGATGTCGAACGGCGGATAGCCATCTTCCTCGCGCGCACCCGCCTCGAGCAGGTTGAACAGCCGGTCGAAGCCGACCGTCGATCGGCGATAAGGGGTAAAGTCGAAGTTCGGTCTCATTTCCAAATCCTCCAAATGAAGCAATTTGGGCATGAGATGCGCCGGTATCGATGAGCCGGCGCCCTCGATGTCCAACCGGACCCGGTTTGGCGTCCGGTATCATTGAGCTAATTTTCGTGCTCCGGCTTTCAAGATGTTTCTGCCAAAAAATGAGCAGGGAGCGGACACTGCGCTGCCGAGGCGTCAGTAAGTGGGTAGGAACCTGATCTCGCTTCACAAATTTACCCGGCGATTAAGCCCGAGAAAGGAGGTTCAAAGCTATGGAATGGAAGTTAGTGCGCGAGGACAACGGCAGTATCGCGGTGAAGAACGGTGACCTCGATAGCGAATTTGCAGCGCTGACCTGGGCGCGGCATTGGCTCGAGAATAACGCCGATCACGACCGCTATCGGCTTCAGCCCGAGGCAGACGATAGGCCGATGTTAATGATCCGCACCGTTACCGGACAATGGTATGGGATGCTTATTGCCGCCGAAGCAGGCGCCACGTAGCTGGCTGCGCCTTGCGGCCACGTCATATCGGATGGTCTGGGAACGATTGGCTGCTGGTGCTTCAGAGCTAGCAGCTTCACGAGAGACAGCTGCAAGGATGATTCGCCCCTCACCCGCGATGAGGGCGCTGCTGACTGTTTGAGCGCCGCGAAGGTCTGCTCCATCGGGAACCCGCCGTTCACAGCCAGGATGACGAATGGCGGCTTCGTACCATGTTGCGGCGTTCTGATTCCGGCAGCGCGCGACCCAAAGCTGGTCGCCCACTCCGTCATCGGTGAACGTCTGGTCCTCGATCACACCGGACCCTCGGGCAACGCGAGAACGACTTCGTCGTTTTGAAACCATCCGGCTACGTTGCGCGCCTCGCGGCGCTCAGCGCATGGCAAGCCGAACACGATCCCCGCCACGAAGGGTTCAGTGCCGCCGTGATCGATGCAGTCGCGCGATTTTCCCGTAACGAGAGCGGGCATGCCTTTGGATTTGGGCCCGCGGATTTCCAGGAATTGATCCTGTTTATCGATGAACTGCCGTGGTGATCCTGACGCACCGCATGTGATGCTCGGTGCGACGGAGATGCTATCTAATCAACTATGAAAGTGAGCGTGGAGCAGATTCGCGAGCGGCATGAGGCTGTAGAGGCCAGGCGCCGCCACTATGAGTGGAAGTCGGAGCAGCCTGCCCGCTTGGCTCTCCATGAGGTCTGGCGTCACGCGTATCTCGCGCGGCCCTACCTACTCGGGGCGCCAGAGGACCGGGTGGCTGAGCGCTTCTGCAACATCTTTATGAACGCCATGGAGGTCAGTCCGCAAGGCCAGATCACGATGGTCGCGATGTCGGAGACTGACGAATACATGCAGGTCTTCACCCATATGCTCGAGGAATACGGGGCGAGACGAAATGGCATGCCGCCTGACGAGGTGATCGGCAGGGCGCGTGCGCCGCTGCTCAAATATTTCGAGAAGGGGACGCCGGTCGGTGTAACGCTCTTTGAAGGCTACTCGACCCCGACAGGGCCTATCCTCGTCAAATATGGCAAGCGCCAGTTCCTCGAACCGATGTTTAAACATGGCGAGATGAGGATCGCTAACGCGGGACTCTATAACGACGCAAACCTCCTCAGCGCTGTCCGCGACGACGAGACCAGCCGGACGTTCTTCATTCCCACTTGGCGGGAGCGGATGGAGAATCGGACGTATTTAGATTTCCAAGGGCACCGCTTGGAGTTCAACGACGACGACATCGTCCTGCCCCTCGTGTTCGATGACTATTTTCTCGTCAGCCTTTGCGAACACATCCACTATCGGATGCCAACGGACTTTGAGGCCGACGCGGCGATCGTGATCCACGATCCCATTCGATTCAAGCAACGGCTGATCTCTACTTTCCTCGCATCGAACCCGGACTACGAGCCGATGGAAGGCAGCGTGATCTATTACGATCCGTACCGAGATTATTCGAAGTTCAGGGTGCCCGAAATGGCGAAGCACTTCGGGTACGCCTACCAAAAGGAGGCACGGATTGTCTTCCGGCCAAAGCGCAGGCCGTCGGCTCCGTTGAAGCCCGTCTTTCTCTCGATTGGGCCAATGTTGGACTATGCCGACATGCTCACGCTTTGACCGTCGCCATGAGTCACCCTCGGTCGCGGCCGGCTAGGCTGATTGGTTGATCCAGAGTTGCTAGAGTTCGTCGAACATTGCGAGCAGATGAGCATGCCGGACCCGCTCAAGGACGGTGTCAAAAGTCTCGAAGGGTTCGCCCGCTGGAATATGGCGCTCGATCTGCAGGAACTGCGCACGAGCAGCGGGCCGTGAATCCGAGTTCAGATGCACCGCGTTCGCGAGTTGCTCAGCGCTTGCGCAGCCCTTGCGGACCACGCCGCTCAAAGTCTGCAAGACAATCGGCATGACAGGCTCTTTTCCAGCCGCCACGGCTCTTGCCGCGAGTATGCGTGCCGGCAGGCCGGCGACGAAGGCCAAGTCCGGAACAAGGCGAACCGCGAAGTGCCGCGCGGTCTCGCAGGTCTTGATAAGATGCTCCTTGGTTCCGATCGCCCGTTCGAGTTCGCAGAGCGGCTTTCCCGCCATCCATGCGGTCAGCAGCGGCCTGATCTGCGGCAAGGCGACCTTCGCCTTGGCGGCATTGCCGGCGATCGCACGATAGTCCTTCCCAAACAGCCCTTCGATGTCGTTGGGCCTGATCAGGTGCATCAACCAGGTCGGGTTGGCCTCGATCCACTCAAACAACCTATTCATGCAGTCCGTGCTGTCACCGTCAAACGCCCCCGCCTCGATCAGCGCGGCCAGGCTGGCGACGACCTCATAGGGTAGCCCCGCGGAGGCAGCCACTCGCTCGAGCCAGTTCAGGTCCTGCTTCGGCGCCAGCTCGTCACGGCGCGCAAGCGCTGCGACGATGCGGCTTTCAATCCACTCGGCCTTGCCTTCCTGGCGCTTGCGGTACGCGGCGAAGGATCGACGGATCATGGCCTTGGCGGGTTCGTCGGGCGCATCCGACTCGCCGACTGGCAGTCGGGCAAGGAAATAGTCCTCATTGCCTTCGTGCGCATGCATGTGGATGCGATCCAGCAGGCCGGTTATCGGGTCATCGATCTGCAAGCACTGGTCCGACTGCGAGAAGATGCTCTGGAGCGACATCCAGTGGCGATGGATCGTATTGTCAACATCATCGATGTTTATGATCTTGCTCGGCACCACCAGCACAAAGCCCTGGCCGCCTTCGCCCGCACGCCCGGCCCGGCCGGCGGCATTGAGCAGTTCGTGCGCGTCCAGCTGCTTGAACTTGTCGTCCGACACGTCCCAGCGGCTGTCGCCGGCGATCAGGACCACGTCACTCGGCAGGTTCATGCCCTGCGCCAGGGTCGAAGTTGCGAACAGGGCGTCGACACCGTCACGCCGCTTGAATAACGACTCGTGCAGCATGCGCTCGGGCTTAAGCAGCTGGCCGTGATGGCTGGTGGCGCTCCCATCAACCTGGCCGGAAGCGTCTAGCTTGAGATAGCAGTGCTGCGGCCCGCCCATCTCTTCCTCGACCAGCTTGCGCCAACCTTGCTCCTCCTCGGTGAGCACGACGCGACGCTTGGGCAGCAGGCTACGAAAATGCCGGACGGTGGATTCGGCGGCGATCGTACTCTGGACGAAGGTCAGGGTCTTGAGGCCGTCCTCGGCTGCTGCCGCGGCGATCGTACCCGCGACGATGTTGCCGTTCGGCGTCATATACCAGTCGCCGGATTTTTCTGACACGCCGGTCGCGAACGGCACCGCCTCGTCAAGCAGCGCCATCAGCGCATAGTCGTCGCGCTTGCGGGTCGCCCAGGTCTGCCGCAGGCAGAAAAAGGCAAAGGGCGCCGCATCGAGGCGGCTTGCGAGAGGCTTGGGCACGCCCTTAGTGGTCGCGGTGAGCTGTTCCGTGGCGAGCAGTTCGTTGAGCTCGGTGATGCGCGCGGCTTCATAGGCCACGCAGCCGCGGGCCTGGCGGGTCGGCTTCCAAGCGAGGTCGAGCGGGAGGCAAGGGCGGCCGGTGAGCTCGGCCACCCAGCCGGCCATCTCTTCGGCGTTCTGCATCATCGCAGATACGAGCAACAGGTCGGCACCGGGCGCATAGCTAGTGAGATTTAGGATACACAGCATTGCGTCGATCGCCCGCCGGCTGCGGTCGGATTCGCGAGGATGAATGAGGTGGCACTCGTCGAACACAACGAGCGCGACCTGCGCGAATGCTTCCGGCTGTATCGACTGCAGCACGAGACAGCGCTCGGGCGTGGTGACGATTATCTCCGGAAGCTCGAGGACGTCGGAGAAGGTGATCTCGTCGTCGAGATCGCCGAGAACGGTATAGTCCTTAAACGCATTGCCAAGCGTGAAGGCGGTCTGGTCGACCAACGCCAGTGTCGGCGCGAGCACAACGACCTGTCCGCCGCCAAGCAGCGCCGCAGCGATCTTAAGTTCTGCCAGCGTCGACTTGCCTCCCCCGGTTGGGAAGCTGACCGCCGCCGAAACGCCTTTCGCGAGATAGCCCTTCTCCAGCGCCTCGCGGTGATTTCGCCAGAGATAGGGGCGCTTGCGCGCGGCCCGGCGAATGACCTGCCACCACGCGCTTGGGTCGATGCCATTCGGCGCAGGAACCCGGCAAAGTGCTGCTTCGGCCAGATCGCCCGACACCGCCAGCAGCAGCTTGGCGATGTGGAGCGGACCGGGAAAGGAACTGAAGACCTCGGGACCATCCTCTTCGAACACACCTTCAATCGGGGTGACGGAAAGGTCGCGCACCTGGGCGAAAATGCGGCGCGATTCCGGGATCGCATCCGCCGCGACGCCCTCGTGTGGTGGAACGAGCAGCTCACGCGCGAGCTGGATGACGCCCGCGTGCAGCCGGCGAAGAAGCGCTTCCACTGCGATACCGCTGGCGGTTGTATCAGATGGAGGATCGTAGAATTCGAAATTGTCTTCGTCGACCTCGCTGGTGATCACTTCGCGCAGACGGCCATTAGCCAAGTCGGCGATCGCGGCGACCAGTCGACCTTCGGCGCTCAGGTCGCCGTCCGGACGCTTGAGCCGCTTGGCCATCTCGGCAGCGTCGCTCTGCGAGTCCGCGATCAAGAACAGCAGCGTCGCGCAGATGTCATGATCGGCATGGATAGCGTTAATGCTGGAAAAACACGGCTCGCCTTCGGCTACGACGGTCTCGGCCATGAGGCACAGCTGGTGTGCGGTGCCGGCCACGAATGCGGCCGAGGCGCGGTCGGCACGCTCCGGCGCAGTTGCGACGAGCAGCTCCTGCGCCGCCGCCAGACGGCGCATCTCCGAAAGCAGCTCAATAAAGGCTTCGCCGCGCTGCTCGACCGTTGTGGCACCTCGCAGCCGGACTCGCGCTGCGACGATTTCGGCGAAGGCATTGGTGAAGCGTTGGGGCAGCTCGGAAAAGTCGAGGTCGCCAAGTGGCGGTGCGCCTCTGATAAGGTCGATCGTGACAGGATCAAACATCGTCCCGCCATGCCTCGATTTGCTTGATCGCCTTAGCCGAAAAAGCCTTCATCCAGTCGCGCAGCTTCGGGATCGCAATGGTTTCCGCTTGGCGGCGACTCGCGAGCCCAGGCGCAACCTCGTCAAACCCCTTAAACAGTGCAGCTCGCGCGTCGTCATTGTCATGAGCTATGTCGGCTGTGACCGCGACACGAAAATGCCGGGCTTCCTCCCAGGCTATCCGTTCCACCGCACCGTCAATATCGAGTTCGGGAAATCGTTGCTGGTGGGCTTCGAGTAGGCCGCCAGCCTCCGGGATCAGTTCGTTCATGCGCAGTCCGCTTTCCAGATCTCGGATGCCTTTCCACACATCTCCAGCGATCGTGCTGCGCGGGTTCTCCGTCGCCTTGTCCTCGAAAATCACCACCGCTGAGACGGTCTGGCCGGACTCATCGAGTTTCAACTGGAAGCCATCAAAGCCCTTGTGCGCATGAATCATATGCGGCGCGCGGATCACCGCTCCGGCATCGGCACGGTGCGCCGCGATCCATGAGATCGCCTGGAAAACCCAGCCATCGCGATGATACGGGGGCTTATCCTTCGGCACGGTCAGCAGTTTGATCGCACCGGCCGCCGTGTCCGCGCGGGTGACAGGCGGCCGTTTGTCGATACCGGTCAGGATCGCTGCTACATGTCGCGTCTGCCCAAGCGCCAAGCGCGCGACCTTGCTGGCAAGATCGTCCTCGTCGGAAACGGTCCACCGCGAGCCATGACAAAGAGTTCCATGCGATATCGGTATCAGCGTGAGAGGCATCGCGCCTCTGAAGACCCTAACCCGTCCATGGCCCCCTCCAAAGTGATGCCGAACACGGCCTTCGGAGAGATATACAGATCGGCGGCTCCAATGAGAACATATCTAAGCTCAAGCCGATCAAGTTGGATGCAATTGATCGCTAGAAGTGCGGGTTACACTCGGGGGCAGGTCGGTGCGGATGTCTGGTTTTGGCGAATGACCTGTCGTTGGCCTTGTGGCGGCGGAATGACTGGTAAGTCCCAGCCCCGGTCATAAGCGGACTGACCGCCCACGGGCGCGCTAAATTCCCAGTTGAACGGCCTAGATTTGGCGCGGTGCAGTCAGGCTGCTGATCGGCTCCAGCTGGCCGGAAGCGGATTGTCAGCTTCCGGGTAGCAGTTAGGCTTCGCGGACGAGGCTCGCGCGCCCTTGTATCGGGCTCGTGCTGTCACGGGCAAGCGCCATCACCACGCTTCGCCAAGTGAAGCAGAAGCATCCTAGCGGCCGCGCTCATAGTCTGTGAGGCGCCGACCAATAGCCTCCAGGAACATCACACGGGGGTTGCTTCCCTGCTCACAGGCTTCGACGAGCGCGGCGATGTCATCCGTCAGGTCGGTGCCGCCCCTGTCGTCTATCGCCAGCGGTGCACCATCGCGCTGAAATTCGCCATCCGCCAGACGGATCAGTGCCACATCATCGATGGGATCGACCTCGCGGCGCAAGATGCGGAGCTTCTCGCCAACAGATATCTCGATAGCGACATCGACATAGGCTGGCGGCAAGCCGAGCAGGACGGACACATCCTCCAGCGTGAAGCCGATCCGGACGGGATCATCGTCAGCATCTACGAGCGGCTTCGCTATGACGAGCGCGTGTACGGCGAGCCGCTGTTCTGGTTGCAGCAGACAAGCGCCCGCTCCGCGCAGTGGACGCCGCGATCGCGAGCGCGGAGGGCGCTCGGAGGCGGTCGCGTCAGCTAACCCGCTCTAGTGACGACCACTTTTCGGTGCTAGTGGCGGATTCGCGCGGCGCTTCCACCGGCGTTCAGGCGTTTGTTAGGTGACAAATGGCGGCGTTGCCGCCGGGAACGACTCCACCCGCGAGCGACGCCTTATGTTCTTGATCTGTTCCATTGTCTCGATTATGATTGAGTCGTGCGGCGAAATTCGGCATTGTGCCGAAACGCCGCGGAATGCCGCGGACCGCTGCGGAGACGTTGAATGGGCAAGGATGGCCGCGACGCCGAGAGGGTCACGACGACTTTGAGCCGTCGCCAGAAGGCCGAGCTGGAGAGACTGGCGGAGGCCGACGGCGTGAAGGTCGCTTGGCTGGTGCGCAAGGCCATTGAGAGATTTCTGGAGCATCGTGCCGGCGGGCCGATGCTTCCGTTGGATTAGGAGAAGGCGAAGATGCGGAGCGCTGAACTCTTCGCCGGATGCGGCGGATTGGCGATGGGAATGTCCCTCCTGGGCTTTCGACATGAGCTGATGGCCGAGTTCGACTTCGACGCGGTGGAGACGGTGCGCCACAACCGCGCGGCCGGCGTCGCGCATGTCGCGCACTGGCCAATGGATCAGCTCGATGTCCGTGACATTGACTGGTCGGCCCATCGTGGACTCGACCTCATCTCCGGCGGCCCGCCCTGTCAGCCGTTCGGGATTGGCGGCAAGAAGATGGGTCAGGCCGACACGCGCGACATGTGGCCTGAGGCGGTCCGCGCCGTGCGCGAGGGCCGACCCCGCGCGTTCCTTTTCGAGAATGTCCGCAATCTCGCTGGTCCCCGCTTTCGCGAGTATCTGGATTGGATCGTGGCGCATCTTGAGCGGCCATCGATCACGCGCCGGCCGGGCGAGGCGTTGGCGGATCACACCGCGCGACTGCGCGGCAGCGACGCCGATCGCGAGTATCGCGCCTGCTGGCAGGTGGTCAACGCTGCCGATCTCGGCGCGGCGCAGATTCGTCACCGTGTGATCATTATCGGGCTGAGGGCGGATCAGGGTGTCGAGCCGACGCCGATGCCGGCGACCCACTCGCGCGACCGCTTGCTCTGGGACCAGTATGTCACCGGGACCTATTGGGATCGGCATGGCCTGAAGCGCCGCGCCGCGCCGTCGCGGCGTGACGATCAGCGGCGTGTCGCCGCCATTCGCGCGGCGAGTGTCGAGCCCCAGGGCGAACCCTGGCGGACCGTCCGTGATGTGCTCGTTGATCTCGGCGAACCCAATGGCGAGAATGGTCACGTCGCGCAGCATGGCGCGCGTGTCTACGCGGGTCACACCGGTAGTCCGCTCGACCTGCCGGCGAAGGCGCTCAAGGCGGGCGATCACGGGGTCCCGGGCGGTGAGAACATGATGGTGCGCGACGATGGCTCGGTGCGCTATTTCACCAAGCGCGAGGCCGCGCGCCTCGTCGGCTTGCCGGATGCGTTCAGCTTTCCGCGCTCGTGGAGCGAGAGCATGCGCCAAATGGGCAACGCCGTTCCGGTGCCTCTCGCCGAGGCGGCGGCGCGCCGCGTCGTTGATCTCCTGGGCGGCGTCCGAGCGCTGGCGTCACGGCGCCGCGCCGCCTAGCTAGGTCGCGCGGGATTGACGATATCTGATTCGCTGGCGCCCGCCCGGCGAGGGGGTGGGAATGGCACTGTCACCGGATCGCGCAGCGATCAATGCCTTGCAGGACGCGCTCGACGCGGTGCTCGCCGCCGCTGGCGAGAACCCACCACAGGCCGTGGTTCGGCGAATCCGCGAGGGTCTGTCGGCGCATGCGGTGGCCGTGGAGACGGCGCGAGCTGTCACTGACACCGTGCGCATGCCAAGCGCGACCTTCGATCCCTCCGATCCCAAGATCGTGGGTCGCATGGTGTCCTTGGCGCTGCTCGCCCAGCCGTTGGTTCGATTGACCGATATCAGGTCGTCTTATGGCTCGGGTGTCTACGCGATCTATTATTCTGGTGATCATCCGCTCTACGCCGGGATCTCCCGGTCCGAGACCCCAATCTATGTCGGCAAGGCCGACCCGGCGAACGATGATGCCAGCACCACCCGCGAGCAAGGCGCGCGCTTGACGGCGCGCCTTCTGGAGCATGCGGGCACGATCGCGACCGCCGCCGGATATGCTGATCAACTGCCCAATGGCCTGTCACCCATCCGACTTGAGGACTTCCTCTCCCGCCGCCTAGTCTGCGCCACAAATGCTCAGCTTGTGGCCGAGAAGCATCTCATCCGCACGTTTTGGCCCGTGTGGAATGCCGAAACAAAGGCGTGTTGGGGCATGAGCAAGCATGGCGATGCCGCCTCGACCCGGGCCAACAAGCGCTCGCCGTGGGACGTAGTGCATCCCGGCCGGCAGTGGGCGCTTGACGAGCGGCTCCAGAACTCGCTTTCGCCCGACGAGATCGCCGCCCGGATCGCGGCCACGCTGGAGCGCGTGCCGCCCCGCCGCGATCACGCCGCGCTTCTCGAGGAAATGCTCAAGGGGTTCAGGCAGAATGGCGGGGGCGCCAACGAGCGAGAGGTCGGTCCCAATGAGGACGCGGCCGGCCCCTCCGAGGAGGAGGTTGGTGGCGCGGACGACTGACGAAATCGACCCGGAGCGCAGCGCGCGCATGCGTCTCATCCGGGGACGCGACACCAAGCCTGAGTTGCGGGTGCGACGCGCGCTACACGCGGCTGGCCTGCGCTACCGCCTCCAGGCCAAGGACCTGCCCGGCAGACCGGACATCGTGTTCCGCAAGCGCAAGGTCGCGATATTCGTGCACGGGTGCTTTTGGCATCAGCATCCAGATCCGGCGTGCAAGCTGGCGCGCATGCCGAAGTCGAGGCAGGAGTTCTGGGAACCAAAGTTGCGGGGAAATAGGTCGCGCGACGAGGCGGTTAAGGCTAAGCTTGAGGCGGGGGGATGGCGAGTGTTCGAGATTTGGGAATGCCAACTCGGCGCTGAGCCTCTCGACATGATCATCACGGAAATCCAGGCCGCGCTGCGGCGGCCAGGAAAAACTGGGTAGCCCGCGGCGGAGATTGGATGTCACAGGATCAGGAACTCGACCTCACGCCCGCGCCGCGCGTCCTTCAGATGCTTGGCGAGATCAATCTCGAGGTGTGGCGTTGTCTCGCCGAATTGATCGACAATTCCATCGATGGCTTCATCGACGCGGCGCGCGCCGACCAGCCAATCGACCGGCCGCAGGTCAGCGTCGCCATTCCCACGACCAACAGCGAGAGCTCCCGGATCCAGGTCACCGACAATGGTCCCGGCATGTCGATCGACACGCTCGAGAACGCGCTGAGGGCGGGCTGGTCGGGCAATGACGCGCTGTCGAAGCTCGGCCTTTTCGGCATGGGCTTCAACATCGCAACCGCTCGCATGGGCATGGTGACCGAGGTCTGGACCACGCGCGCCGGGGACCCCGAATGGGTCGGAGTTCGGATCGATCTCAATGAGTTGCGCTCGACTGGCAACTACCGCGTCCCGCGACAGACCAGACCAAAGACGGACCCAGCTCGTCACGGCACCGACATCACGATCACGCGGCTCAAGCCCGAGCAGCGCGCCTATCTCGCGAAGGCGAATAATCGCTCGACGATCCGCAAGCACCTCGCGCGCGCCTATTCCTCGCTATTGAGCACATCCGAGGTCGGGACCATCCGCCTCGAGGTCTCGAATTCCCGGATCAACCCGCTCAGGCCATGCGTGTGGAGCGCGGAGCGCTCGGTGGAATTGACCGACGGCACGATCGTCAACGCGGTCGAGAGCTTCGACGTGCCGCTCGCGCCACGCCGATTCTGCAACCACTGCATGCGAACCCTCGCCAGCGACGAGGAGAGCTGCCCGACCGGCGGTGACAGCTGCGCGGTGGTGGAGACGCCGCGACGGCTTCGCGGCTGGGTGGGCTTGCAACGCTATCTCGATAAGAGCGAGTTCGGTCTCGACCTCATCCGCAATGGCCGCAAGATCGAGATTGGCAACAAGGATCTATTCAACTGGTCTGACGGCGACAGCGTTGAGGTGGAATATCCCATCGACGATCCGCGAAGCCGTGGTCGCTTCATCGGGGAGATCCACCTCGACCATTGCCAGGTGAGCTACACCAAGAACCGCTTCGAGCGCGATGATCCGGCATGGGCCGAGATGGTCCGGGTCGTTCGCGGGGATGGGCCGCTCCGCCCGAACGCCGCGCGGCAGCTGGGCCACACCGACAATCACAGTCCGCTCTACAAGCTGTTTCAGGCGTTCCGCCGCAGCAGCCCGCAGGGCAAGAACGGCCTGTGGTCCCGCGTCCTCGTCGTGCAGGATAATGACCGGGCGCAGCAGATGGCCGCCGAGTTCGCCAAGGACGAGGTCGAATTTCTGTCCGACGAGCGCTGGTGGCAGCTGATCGAGGAACAGGATCGCCGCATTCTGGGCGATGGTCCCAACGCGCCGCCCCCGCCAGTGCCGGACGGGTTCCTCGGCGACGCCTCGCCGCCAGATCCGCCAACTGACGAAAATCCGCGCGAGGAGGCAGCACCCTCGCCCGCGCCCCCGCCGCCCGCGCGTCGCCCCGTCCACGAGTTGTCGCGCCGCTATGTCCATCCTACCTTCCGTGTCGAATATGACATTCAAGCGTTCGCGGTGGAGCCGGGAGATCCTGACCTCCCACCGGGTCAGCCTTGGATCGTGCGGCTGGAGGATGTGTCGACACGGACCTACGCCTATCTGTTCGACGCTACCCACGAGATATTCCGCTCGACCACGATGACCCCGCTCGACGCGATGCTCGTGGAGCTCACGCATCGAACGATCGAGTTCCTCCGCGGGCAGAGCATGGAGGCGACGACGGGCGCCGTGCTGGCGGACTTCCGCTCGGTCTACAGCGTGGACACGCGGCTGGACGCACAGGAGATCATCGGCCTCGCCACCAACGCCATCGCCGACCTGTGCCGCGCGGTGAGCGCGCTCATTCCATCGGCCGACGCTGTCCCCATCCATGACGAATTGGTCGAGCGCGACCGGGCGGCGATGGCGCGCAGGATGGCCGGTCGCGGCGTTCCCGACCCTCGCGCTCTGATCGAGGACGGGCGCTCCTGGGACTACGCCGATGGCGCCACGGTGCGAGGCCTCTTTAATCGCCGCCCCGAGCTGTTTCTCGACGGACGCTATTGGGACGAGCCGCATCAGGCGATCGACTTTGGCGATCCCGAGATCACCGCCGAGGCTCGGCAGGCGACGGTCGCGCGCTACGATGCCTATCTCGGCGATGTGATCTGGCTGTCCGAGCAGACCCCGGCCGAGATAGAACGCGCCTCCCGGGACGCGATTATCAGGGCGACCTGCTCCCTGCGCCTTCTGCGTCCCGACGTCGCGGTCTGATGAGCGAGCCCTTCCTCGACGCGCGGCGCTTGTTGCTTGGCCCGTGGCGCGCGTTCGAGCGTGACGTGGCCCGCCTGTTGATCTGCAACGGCTTCGACGATGTGCGCATCGTGGGCGGCGCGGGGGATAAGGGCGCCGATGTGCTGGGCGTGAAGGCCGGCCAACTCTGGGTCATCCAGTGCAAGTTCACAACCAATGGATATCCCTCTCCCTCCGCCGTCGATGAGGTCGGCGACGCAGCGCGCTATTACGGCGCGGAGCGGATCTATGTCGCGACCAGTCGTCGCGCTGGCCCCGCGATGCAGACGGCGACGCGCCGCTGGGCAGCGCTTGGGTTGGAGATCGGCATCCTCGAGCCGGCCACCTTGTTGGAGATGGCGCGCCGCAGCCCAGAATATCCGCCGCGACGCCGGGACCTGCGCGATTATCAGGACGAGGCGGTTGAGCAGTTCGTCGGCGCGCTGCGGGAGACCGGGCGAGCGCAGGCCGTGCTGGCGACTGGTCTTGGCAAGACTGTGGTGCTCGCCGAGAGCGTGGCCCAGATGTTCAGGGATGAAGCGATACCCCATGGGCGCGCGCTGGTCCTCGCCGGCACCCGAGAGCTTGTGGATCAGCTCCAACGCGCGTTCTGGGATCAGCTTCCCACTTGGGTCGGGACGCATCGCCTGATGGGAGGCGAGCAGCCCAGCGACTGGGACGGGATCACCTTCGCGACGGTTCAAAGCGCGGTTTCGCGCCTAGACGATCTGCCTGATTTCGGGCTTTTGCTGATCGACGAGGCGCATCATGTCGGCTCGGAAAGCTTCGCGCGGGTGACTGACCGATTGGCGGACGCGATGATTGGCGGGGTCACCGCGACGCCATGGCGTGGCGATGGCTATGATATCGATCATCTGCTGGGCCCCGCTGTGATTCGGATCGGAATCGCGGAGGGTTTGAAGCGTGGCTTCCTATGTGAGGCGGACTATCGGCTGCTCGCAGATAACATTGACTGGGAGTTCGTGCGCAACAGCTCACGCAACAGCTACTCGCTCAACCAGCTCAACAAGTTGCTCTTGCTGCCGACGCGGGACGAGGAGGCCGCGCGATCGATACGCGCCACATTCGACACGGAGCGCCGGAGGAGCGCGATCGTCTTCTGCTCATCCGTCACGCACGCTCACAGCTTCGCCGGCACGCTACGCCTGTTCGGCTTCAAGGCGGAGGCCATCACCGGTGAAATGTCGGGCCGTGAGCGGGACCGCCTGATGACCGCGTTCCGCAAGGGCTCGATTGATGTCATCACCACGCGCGACCTGTTCAACGAGGGCGTCGATGTGCCGGATGTTGATATGATCGTGTTCATGCGGGTTACCCACAGCCGGCGCATTTTCGTCCAACAACTCGGGCGTGGGCTGCGCATCAGCCCGAACAAGGACAAGGTGGTGGTGATCGACTTCGTCAGCGACCTCCGGCGGCTCGCAGAGGTGGTCGAGCTGGAGAAGGCAGTGCGTGGTGATGTCGAGCGCCTTCGGATGCCTGGAGTGATCCAGTTCCGTGACGAGAGCGCGGGTAGTTTCATGCTGGACTGGATGAAGGATCAGGCGGATCTGTTCACGCGCGAGGGAGATCCGACCCTTGAGCTGCCCGCCTTCGACTTTCCGCCAGTGCCGCCAAGCGGGGCGGTCCAATGAGCAAGCTGCCGCTACAAATCCGCGACGCGATACAGGCCAAGCTCTGGGCCGAGTGCGACGAGCGGGGCTGGATGTCGCTGCCCTATGCCGAGCGCGCGCCATTCTATGAGCGCTGGACGAGGGATCCTTCGATCGGTGGGCAGCTGGCGCACCTGATGGATGCTCGCGCCGTGCGGGTCTACATCAAGGACACGCTGGTCAAACCCTATGTTCGCGAGCGTCTGCTCGGCAGCGAGGATGTCGTGCTCGCCACGCTTGGAATTGAGGCGGTCGGTGACGCACCGGAGCGCTTCATCAAGCCACACGGGCTCAGGTTGGAGGATGGTCGCGTCCTGTGCTGGGGACGCAGCCGGGAATGGAAGTCGATCCTGCTCGCCGTCTTCGAACGCGGCGCCTCGCGCAATGCGTCTCCCTTCGGTGTCGTCCTTGTGGAAAGCGGCCAGACGGAGGATCCCAAGCGGCGCGAGTTGGTGAAGGAAGCAGCGCGGCGGCTTGGCATCGCGCGGATGGAATGGCTGGACGACGAATGAGGGATCGCTTCAAGGGATGGTATCCGAAGGACGCCAGCGCGCTCGCCACCCTATGGGACCACGCGCTGTTCGTTCCTGACGCGAATGTCCTCTTGCATTGCATCCGGCATCCCGCGCCGGTGCGTGACGAACTCTTGCGGGTGTTCGAAACCTTGCGCGAGTCGCTGTGGATTCCGCACCAGGTGGGTCTCGAGTTTCATCGCAATCGGCTGGATGTCGAGATTGGCGCGGAGGATGCTTATGAAAAGCTGATCGCCGACTATGACAGCGCATTGAATCAAGCGCGCGAGAGATTGCGACAGATGCGCGCGCACCCGGTCATCGATGGTGCCGCTGAACTGGCGGCGATCGACACCTTCCTGACCGGGTTCCGTGCGCGAATGAACAATGCGCGCGGCGACCACCCCAAGATGGAGATCGCGGCCGCGATCACAAAGCTGACGGAATTGCTTGAGGGCCGTGTCGGCGAACGCTGGCCGCCGGAGCGACTGGCCTCCCTCAAGAAGGAGGGCGAGGACCGCTACGCCAGAAAAGTCCCGCCAGGGTACAAGGACGCCAAGAAGGACGGCGATGGCGACAAATTTGGCGACCTGATCATCTGGCGTGACATGATCGACAAGGCAAAGGCAGAGGGGCGGCCCGTCATCTTCATATCCGATGACGTGAAGGAGGATTGGTGGTGGCTTCATCGCGGCCGCAAGCTCGGTCCGCGACCTGAACTGGTCGAGGAGTTCAGCGCTGGCTCGGGGCAGGATTTCCACATCTATGAGTTCATGAACTTCCTGCGCGTTGCTGGTGATCGACATCCGGAGATCAAGAAAACGGTCGAGGTTGTCGCGCAAAGCCTTCGAGACGACGAGCGCGCGCGTCGCCGCCAGCGCAACGCCGACGAGGCGGCGGCTCTGCGCGACAGGATCTCTGATCTCGAGGATGAGCGCGAGCGTGTCGTACAGGCGCTTTCTGGAACGCCGGGTACCGAGTTCGATCGGAAGACCATGGATCGAAACTCGCTTCGGGCTAGGCTGGAGCAGCTGAACGCAGAACTTCGCCGCTTGAATGACGCCCCTGGCGTTCATGACGACACGGATGACGACGAGGGCGAAAAATGAGCCTCGCGTGGCCAGACACTGCGGAAAGAACCCGCCCGCACATCTAGCGCCCAAGAGGACCGGAATACAGCCCAGACCAATGTCCGCTTTCGGGATCGAACGTCGACCGGCTGAACGACCGAAGTAGGGCGCAGGGTTGTCCGGCCGCTAATCAACTCGACTGGCCGATTGCGGTCCTTCCGGTTACCGAAAGGTACGTGTGAAAAGCTGCCCCTCCCAGTGGGTCACCTAATCAAACAATGATTTAATCGCGCTACCGACAGCCGCAAGAATTGCGGCAGCGAGAATGATTGCTTCGATACGAAGCGGCCAGGGACTACGGCGGCTCAGAAAGTCCTCCTGCCGGTCCTTCCATCGATAACGCGGGCGCATCAGCACCAGGGCTCCCGTCGGCCGGTCCAAGTCCGCGCGAGCCCCTCGCTCACGAGTACGTCACCAAGCGACCGGCCATTCCTCACTAGCACACGTAGCTTGCGTTGATATTTGTCGCTGTCTCGCCCGATCGGCTCAAGCGTGAATGGACCAGCATTGACGAGAGATTGCATGCCCCGACATGTCAGCGGGCGTTGATCTCCAGCGATTTGTCCACCATTGACGTCGTGGTGGGCTTCGCCGCGGGCGCGGCTGGCGGGACGGGTGATGCTGCAGGCTGAGCAGGTGCTGGAGCCGAGGTTGTCATGCTGGCGCGCAGGAAAACAGCTTGATTGATCTTTTCGAAGGCGTCCTTGTAGGTCGCGGCGTCCAGGATTGGCTCTTCATCTTGCGGCTGAGAGCCATAAAGCGTGCTCTTGACCTTACCCATGACGAAATTGATCCGCACGCGCGTGATTGCGGGACTGGTCTGCTCGATGAAGGCCGAGACTATCGGAGTTTTCTTGGATTTACCGAAGCCCGTCCACAGATTGTAGGTCATCTTACCGGTCGACGATCCCAAACCCGTGATCAAGCCGGTGTCCTTGTCGGCCGCCTGAATGCGGTAGCCAGCATCCTGAAGCACGGACATGACGGCACCGAACACGAGTTCCTTCGATCCTTCGATATCTCGCGCCTGCATCTGCTGAAGTTCAAGGCCGCTTATCTGCGGTGCTTTTTTAGCGTGCGCCACAGGCGCAACGAAACAGCACACCAGTGCGGCGCCGGCAAAAAATGTTTTCAAGAAAACCCCCTATCACCCGTTTAGAAAGAACTGCTACGGCTGCGGAAGTCAGAGACCACTTTCCGCGCATCAAATTTAAGCACCAAAGTCATTGTTCGGCTCGACTGAGTGGACTTGGACTTGGACTTTCCGAAGCCTAGTCCCGCTCCACCACCAACGCCACCACCACCCGCGCCAAGAAGCATACCGATGGAAAAGCCAGACGAACTGTCAGCAGTCACCGTGGCGTGCCGATCATAGACCCACATTTCTTGGCCACTGCCATCAATCGTCGTGATGTTCGGCGCTCCGAACGTTTCCAGCACCTCTGCCTGGGTCGTTTGGCCTACGCGGACAGTCATCTGAACCATGCCATGCGTGAGCGTGTTTGCGTTATCTGCTGCGAACGCCTCCGGCGATACCGCAGCGAGCAGCAGCGGCAATGCGTAACGAATCATGAACCCCCCTATTTCCCGCGATCGCGGCACGGACAGTAAGCATAAGAGTGCCTAAATTGCGATGAACAAAAGCAAATTGACGGCTGGATCAACCGGAGGCTTCGGGTTTGATCTGCCCCCGGCTGAGTGGACCAGAGACTTTGATAGTCTGGACCACGAAGGGACGACGAATGCCGAGCAAGAAGCACAAGCCGGAACGCTACTGGCCACGGCCGCCCTTCCTGCCGCCGAACCTGGAAGCTGTGTGAAGTTGAGATTGTGCTGGCGCAGCGGGGCACGACTGCCGAGGCGTGCCGCCGGATCATGGAGGGGGCTGATGCCGAGATGGCCACTCTGAGTCAAATTCTCCTTGGCGCACTCACGCTGTGACGTGCAGCACCTCTTCTTCGCGCGCGAACCGGCAACCGCCCGTGGACGAAGTGTCTCCTCAGGAAACCACGGATATGCTGCCAATAGATGAGAATGGCGCCGGAATCATCCAGCCGCTTGATCTTGCTGCCTACCACGTGTCAGCGTTCACGCGATCATTTTGCAGATTTAACCCGCAAACGGCCGATTGGCGAAAATGCGGGTTAAATCCTTCGTTTGGAACCTCCTACCTGATCGTTCGCGCCCTAAGGCCGCTGGTTCGGGTTGTTTGCTGACTGGCAGGTTTTCGCGGCGCCGTTGTCGAAGGTCAGGTCATTGCGACCATAAATATCTACGAACAGGTATGATCGAGCCGCAATTCAAGGTACTCCATTGACCGAGTAAACTGGACCCGTTCGCAGAATGATTGTCGGCCTGGCTGACGTGTGAGACCTCAGACGAGCAGCGTCTTATTGTAAGAGTTCATCTGAATCTTCATGGGCCAGACCGGCGTCAGGAAGCGAGGATGCCTGCTTCGCGACCAAGGCTTCTTTGCGTGCGATCGCGGCTTGCGCTTCGCAGGCGATCGCCTTGGATCCTTCGGGGTGACATTTGCCGACAACGCGCTTGCGCTGGGCGAGCGGTCGATAGGCGAGGATCGTCTTGCCGGGAAACGAAATTTGCTCGTACTTCGCAGGAGGTGCCGCGATTGTCCCGACGGGAAGGATTGCCACAAAAAGGGCGCCAGATAGGCGAGCAGTCCCCAGACCGCTGATTCGACCAACGGCGCAGACGGATTGCTTGCCCGAATCGCAGGCAGTTGAAAGCGACGATGCGCACCGATAGGCATAGTCGAAAATTGCACGCAATTTACATAAGAGATATTCTTCGCAATATATTAATAAATTCATTTTTCCACTAATATTCACATGAAAAGCCATTGCATTTATCCAGTCAACAAAAAGATTTTTATGTAAACCCGCGTATGTCTTTTTACATTTAATGACCATATGCAATTCATGCGGTCTAACCATAGTGTTGACAATTGAATTTTATTTTGGGCAGATAGCATAGATTTTTCTGCTATGTCGAAGGCATGCATGCCTTATCCCAGCCAATCTCTCGTCAGCCGGAGCTTCCCGTCCAGAACCCGACCTCAAGGCATGTGCGGGCGAAGCTGATATCCAGGCGCCAATAACTTTCTGCTCAATTCTTGTTCAAATCTCAAGTTGTGCGGGGAAGTACTCTAGCGAGGGGATGGGAACCAATTGACGAAGAGGAAGTCTGTCAAAGTTCAACTTTCTCCCTGTTCCCAGCCTCCGCCTAGGGCGAGGAACAGGGACACCTGATCGTCGGCGATCCGAGCCTTTGACGCCGCCAGCACGACTTCGGCTTCGGCAGCTGCTCGCTGGGCATCAAGCAGGTCCAGCAGCGGAGTGCGGCCGGCGCTATAGAGAATCTGCGCATCGTCCCGCGCCTTGACGGCCATGTTTCGCGCCAATTCTAGGCGGGCGTGGCGGTCAAGGTCGCGCCCATAGGTTGTCAGGCTGGTTTCGACCTCACGAAGAGCGTTGAGCACTATCCCGTCAAAGTGCGCCAGGGAGGCGTCCGCTCTGGCGTTCGCTTGGTGGATCCGCGATCTGACAGCTGGGGTGGGCAAGGTCCAGGAAATGAGGGGACCCAGGCTCCAATGGTTGGCAGGGCTTGTGCCGAGGTCGGATAGAATGCCGGTTGAGCCCAAGCCTGCACCCAGGCTGATGCGCGGATAGAGCTCGCCGATCGCTACGCCGATCCGCGCCGTGGCAGCGGCCAGATCGCGCTCCGCCTCGCGCACGTCGGGACGCCGCTGCAACAGGCTGGCTCCGTCTCCGACGGGCACAGGGCGCGTCAGGTGAGGAGGTTCAGCGCAAGTGGCGACTTCGGTTGGGAATTCCGCCGGCGGGCGGCCGGTAAGCACGGCGAGGTGATACAGGGCGGTCTTTCGTCGTGCTTCGAACACCGGCAGAGCGGCGCGATCGTCTTCCGTCCGGGCATCAGCGCGGAAGGCGTCGGTTCGCGCGATCCGTCCCGCACGTCCAAGGCGACGTTGGACGCCGGCGATTTTGTCCTGGATGTTGACGACCGAACGGGTAACGGCCAGTTCCTCTCCGGCGGTGCAGGCTTCCACATACGCGCGCACCACGTTGGCGACGACGGTCACGCGCACAGCGTCGCGAACGGCGCGGCTGGCTTCCGCATCGGCCTCGGCAGCCTCGACCAGTCGCTTCAACTGGCCGAACAGGTCAAGCTGATAGGCGACACGGCCTCCGACGCTGCCGACAGTCAACGGGGGGATCGGTGTCTCGCGCAGATAGGACTGGGTGGAGAACTGCCTTCGTTCTGCGGCTACTTCAGTCTCTACCTCCGGGCCATATGCGTCCTTTGCCTCGTGGATTGCGACTTCGGTGCGCTCGAGGTTGGCAGCGGCGACCCGAAGGTCGGTGTTGGCGGCCAAGGCCTCGCCGACAAGCCGGTCGAGAAGCGGGTCGTCATACAGTCTCCACCAATTCTGAGGAAGCGCGTCGGTATCGACGGGAAGGCCGGCAGCGCCGACGAATTTGCCCTGGGCGGCAGGGGATTTGAGCACCGCACTGTTGGGACCCTTATAATCCGGTCCAACCCTGGTGCAGCCCACCAGCAGCACCGCGCCGAGGGCGGAGAGCGTCAGGCGCCTCATCGCTTGTCTTACCATGGCAGACTCCTGCGGATCTTGCGTGCGTCGGCGCGTGGATGGATCACGACCGTTGCCGTTTGTCCCGGGATCAGTCGCACATTCGCCGGCTTGTTTTCGATCTCGATCCGGACCGGGATGCGCTGGGGCAGCCGGACCCAGTCGAAGTTCGGTTTCACATCGGCGTACTGGCCGTCGGCCCCGCCACGCTCGCGGTCTTCGATGCCGCCGGCGATGCTGTGGACGCGACCATGGATTTCGTCCGCGACGCCCATGATGTAGATGCTCGCCTGATCGCCGACCTGGATGGCCGGCAGCTTGGTCTCCTCGAAATACCCCTCAACTCTGAGGGTCTTTCCATATACAAGGGCCAGAACAGGCTTGCCGACAACGACATAGACGCCGGGCTGCAAAGTCGTATTGGTGACGACCCCGTCAACCGGCGCGCGGACCAGGGTGCGCTCGAGGTTGAAGCGGGCGAGGTTTCGGGCGGCAACCGCCTGCGCCACCTCTGCCCTGAGTTCGTCGGTCCGAGTAAGTCCCTGTTCAACCGTCTCTGCGGCAATCACCTCGCGGATCACGCTGTTACGGCGATCCTCGCGAATCGACTGCGCGAGCGAAGCGCGCTTGTTCATCAGGGTTGCTTCCGCCTGTTCGAGGGCGAGTTGGTAGCGCGGCCGATCGACGACGAACAGCACGTCGCCCTTACGTACGGATTGGTTATCTATGACCCGCATTTCGGTGACGAGTCCGCCGACATCGGCAGACACGGGCACCATGTCGGCACGGACTTTGCCGTCACGCGTCACTGGATCCACCTGATAGCGCTGCCACAGCGCGTAGATCCCGCCAAGAATGGCGAGGATGACAAAAAACGTCGCGATCGAACGCGCAAGATGGTGTCGGGAAAGCATGGTCAAGACATGAACCAGAAGTGAGGGGTGAGGTCTGCTCCCGCGCTCAATCCCCACCACAGGAGGACAAAGACGGCGAGGTCAAACAGGGCGGGTTGCCAAAGGAGCCGATAGAATGTGAGGCGCTGCATCGGCGTGCGCAGGACATATACCAGCAGGGCCGACAAGACCGCAGTGGCGAGGGCGGCGGGCACATAGATGCCACCGAAGTGAATTTCCTCGATCACACGCGGCCTCCTTGCACCATATGCAGAGTGGTGGTTTTGCCGGTGGTCAGGACCGGAGCAGCGGCTTCGGGGAACAGGTTGCAACGCATCGCCACGAGCGCGCGCAGCGCCTGCCTGCGGTATTCGTCGAGCGGGTGGGCAAGCAGACCGTCGATCGACCGGTCGATCGGCACCAATAGCCCCACGTCGGCCGGTACGATCTTGGAAAGTCGAGTGCGCGCGCGATAGTGATCAGCGATGCCCGCCAGCACCAGACCAAGGTCGTGTCGAAGATCGTGTGGGACATGGGACAGGGCCTTACGCACCGGAATGACGTTCCGCCCAATCCGCAGATCAGCAAGACTGTCCGCAGCATGGAGGTCATCGCCCGGAGGAGCCGCGACGACGCGCTGCGCGATCTGGCCAAGACGGTCAACGGAGCGTGCCGTCCAGTCTCCGGGACGGAACGGCCGCCGGATGTCCGCCAACACCGCAAGTTCAGTCCAGTTGGCGCGCATCACGCGGCGCAGGGTCCAGCGCGCACTCGCAGTGCGGAACAGACGCGTCACGGCCAGCGTGGTGACGATGCCGCCCAACTGAGCAAGGCCGGTGTTCACGAAGACATAAAAATCAGCCTGAAACCGGGCAAGGAAACCCATGGCCACGATGAAGCAGGAGAACATCGGCAACGCTTCGGGCGAACGGCGCGGATCGGCCTGGATATAGCCCATCCACAGCAGCGCCGGGGCGAGCGTGATCATCAGCATTTCGTAGCCGTCCACTCGAGGGAGGACGACGAATAGGTAAAAGGCGGCCAGAGGGAAGGTCTTCAACGTCGCCTTAAGATATCGGCCGATCATCGGCGAGGGATCATCATGCGCCGCGAAGGAACATGTGATGAGCGCCGCAAAGGCGGCCGTGGCGGAGCCACTGGGCCAGGCCAACAGGATCCACACCGCACAATAGAGCATGATCGCCACCGCCGTGGCCGCTCCCGCCAGCACGGCCACACCGTGATCGCGCGCGAGCCGGAACGACTGCTCATCCTCATCCCTGATTTTCAGACGACCCGGCGACCCGATGCGGTTGGCAAGCCGCTGTGCGGTAGCGAAGGCATTCAGGAACTGCGCAAGGCGAACCGAGGCACTGGCGGCTAGCAGCGAAGGCCAGTCGCGGCGATCCTCTGCCTGCCTGGCCAGCCGCTCGCACTCGTCAATCAGCGGCCTAACGTGTGCAGTCTGACTGTTTGCCGATCCCAACCAATCCATCGTGCGGACAAGCAGTCCGCTGAGTTCGGGCTGGAGGCCATGCTCGCGCTCGATCAGGTCGAGCCGGTTGGCGGCAGCCGACGCGAGCGGGATAGTGTTGGCGAGCTGCTGCTGGAGCGCAATGACGCGGCGCTGCGTGATGGGCGCGGCGCGATGATCGAACGGCAGGTGGATCGCGATCATCCCCAACTCGGTGACGTCGGATGCCAGCGCACGGCGGTGCTCGTTTTCCTGCTCGCGATTGTCGCCGCTCAGCACGTCACCCGCCCAGCGGCGCGCATGCCGCAAGAAGGACTTGGCCCGATCGCGGATCACAGGCGTTGCGCTCCACGGTTGCAGCATCGCGTGAACCATCGAGACGCTCAGGATCGCGACCGTCATTTCCGCGACGCGCCCTGCAGTGGTGTTGAATATATCGGCCGGATTTTCAACGGAAGGAAAGCTGATTACCGCCGAGCTAAAGGCTGCCATCTGAAACAGGAAAGCGCGCGGCGTCCGATCGAGCACCGCAAGGTAGATGCAAAAGCCCGTCCAGGACGCCATGCACAACACCAGCAGTTCCGGTGCGTTCTGGAGGTTGGGAACCACTGCGATCGTAACGATGGCACCGGTTGCGATTCCGGCAAGGCGATATAGCATCTTGGGCCGGAATGCGCCCGCCATGGGCTGTGCCGTCACATAGACCGTCAGCAAGGCCCACCAAGGCCGTGGCAAGCTGGCTGAGAACACGATCGCCAGCGTGACCGCCGCCGCAAGGAAGCTGCTAAGCGAGAACAGCAGCTTGCGCGCATCGATGGTCAGACTGGCCGACGACCAGGAGGGCGATGACTGTGCAGACGACATTTGCGAGGCAACCGTGACTTGACCGAAGCCGCCGGCGGATCATGTTCCGCTGCGTGCCTCATTTGATTCGGTTCGCCTCATAAGCGCATCCCATCGCCTACCCGTAGATCAAAACATTTATGGTTTAGCGCAATAATTTTGACTGTAGATTCAGATCACTCTTCCATGCCGCTGCGTGAGCGCGTGCACCTTGAACAGTTCGCACTGGCAACCGCGGAGAGGATGATCTTTGAGCAATGCCACCGGATCGCAATATCGGGCTCTCTATGTCCGGCCCGTCATTGCGCATTGTCGCATCCTCTCGCATGCCTCGAATAAGAGATCTTTTTTTTGTTTGATACTGGGTGGACCAAGCGCACGGCCGGGTCAAACGAATGATTTTGGGGGATGAGGGCAACAATTTCGATGAGCTATCGTAGGCTGACAGAGCGGTCAGGCCGGCCTTATCTCGTTGCCGCGATCATGCCTTGCGGGCTCGGCAATGGCGAGCATGTTGTTCGCCGCCTCTATCATCAGCCGATGGGGCGTATGACATGGGCGCGGGGAGATGTACTCTGCCGTTTGGCGAACCAGATCGAAGCGATGATTATGCGCGACGGCTGCGTGTAGAACGATGTCAGCTTGATCCCTTCCTTGCCGACGCGGTCGATCTCGGGCATTTCGATCCTTCATATTGGACTTGTAACGGTTTTGTGCCGGTCACCTATCTCATTAAGCCACCTTGGCTTCGAAGGCGAGCGGGCTGATGCCGCCCAGATATGAATGGCGGCGACGGGTGTTGTAGAAACCATTGATGTACTGGAAGATGGCGGCTTCCGCCTGACGCCGCGTTTGCCAGCGCTGCCGCCAGATGAGTTCCGCTTTCAGGGATTTGAAGAACGTCTCGACGGAGGCATTGTCGTAACAATTACCCTTGCCGCTCATCGATGGACGCAGGCCATAGGCCTGCAATTTCTTCTGATAGTCGTAAGAACAATATTGGCTACCGCGATCCGAATGGAAAAGGCAGCCTTCTGACGTCCAGATATAGGTGATGTCGCCAGCCCATTTACGGTTGGGGGCATCAGCGGCAAAATCACCGTCCAGCCAGTTTGCCGCGACGCCGAGACGATGGTGGCTGTCCGTCGTAACCTTATGCTTGCGTGTGCGAACCGGCTTTATTCCGTTGATCTTCATCAGGCGTCCAACCCGGCGCTCACCAACATCGAGCCCCACCTCTTTCAACTCCATCGTCATCCTTGGACGACCATAGCTGCCCAGGCTGAGGCTGTACTGTTCCCGGATATGGGCCAGCACTTTCATGTCCGTCCGCTCCCGTCGACTGATCGGTCGCGAGCGCCAGGAACGATAACCACGCTCGCTGACCTGCAAAACGCGACACATCAACTCCACCGGCCAACGGTGCCGCCAGCTGTGCACAAAGGCGAACCTCACGACCTTTGGCTCGCGAAGAACTGAGTCGCCTTTTTTAGCACTTCCCTCTCCTCCCGGAGCACGCGGTTCTCAAGGCGAAGCCGTTCATTCTCGCGGGCCAGATCTGCCTGCGGCGCTGAAACCAGATCACTGGGCCGATACTGTGACACCCACTTGTTCAGCGTCGACTTGCCGACCCCCAAATCTGACGCGACACGCTCCCGCGGCAACCCGCTGGTCAACGCAATGCGCACCGCCTCCTGCTTGAACTCCTCACTATGCTTGATCATCTCGTCGGTCTCCTTGAACGAGCCTTAAACTCTCAAGTGACCGGCACAAAACCGTTACAAGTCCACTTCTTGCGGCCCTGCGCATGCGCCGGGATTTCGAACGTTATACGGAAGCGACCATCTCAACGGCCGCAGCAATTAATCGTTCGTGATCGCCCTGTTGAGCGAGCTTCTCCCGCCCGTCAACGACGCTCCCTGATGATGCCATTCATCTAATCATAAGGCGCGAGAGGAGCAGAACCCTCTGCCCTGCCCTGATCGGCTGACAGGATCGTAATGGGCCACAACATCACGCCAAGCCGACGCTCGCCAGGGAGACAGTTTGGGTGAGCGTCCCATCCTCAACGCTCCGTCTGCTGGCACGTAGCAAGGCCATCTTCGCCCGAGCGCGACAGGAGAATATATGGATAGCAGCCACTCAGCCGCCGGGAACGTCTTCCTGAAACATGAGCCGCAAACTCCTTTCTGCTATGGCCGTACAGGGTCCGTCCGACAAATTCAACCGACACCACGCCCTCGGCGGCCCACTGTGCGCGCTCCAGCAGCCGACCCGTTGAGCCGGAATGACGGCGTCATGATCCTCGCCTCGTCGACGACCGGCCCCACGTCACAGGCCGGTTGCCGGTGCTCTCGCTCGTCTGCTCCGGGCAAATTCGCGCGTGGTGGACGAGCGGACCCCCGCGCGCGAAATCGGCGGCATTGCTTCTTTCACGCTCGTAATTAGCTCACGTCACGGGACCTGACTGGTTTAACGCGCGATCCTGAGTAGAACTCATCGTTCGGCAGGCGAAGAGCCCGCTTTGAACGCACGGAGTTTGTAATCTTGCTTCTCACCCGTTTCAGCGCCTTTGGCATCGCGCTGATCACCACCATTGTCGCTGGCTACTATCTGCCAGGCGTCTGGGCGGTTCCGCTGTTCGGAATCGGCGCGATCCTGTCGATTACCGGCATATACGACCTTTTCCAACCGCTCCATTCCGTAAGGCGCAACTATCCCATCATCGGACGCCTGAGGTGGTTCTTCGAGGATATCCGTCCCGAAATTCGCCAATATCTCATCGAAGGCGAATATGATGAGACACCATTTTCACGAAGCCAGCGATCGCTAGTCTATGCCCGCTCGAAGAATGAGAGCAGCGAGCGCGCCTTCGGCACGCAGCTCGACGTTTATGGGAACGGGTACGAGTTCATCGGACACTCCACGCGGCCAGCTCCGCCGGCTGATCCCGATACATTCCGCATCCTCATTGGCGGTAGCGATTGCACCCAGCCCTATTCTGCCTCCATCTTCAACATTTCCGCTATGAGCTTCGGCTCGCTGAGCGCCAATGCCATTCGCGCGCTGAACCTGGGCGCCAAGATGGGCAATTTTGCCCATGACACGGGCGAGGGCAGCATCAGCCCTTATCACCGCGAGCATGGAGGCGATCTGATATGGGAGCTGGGAAGCGGCTATTTCGGCTGCAGGTCGGCTGACGGTAATTTCGATCCCGATGCCTTCGCCACCAAAGCCGCCGATCCGCAGGTGAAGATGATTGAGATCAAGCTTAGTCAAGGCGCAAAGCCCGGCCATGGCGGCATCCTGCCCGGCAGCAAGGTGACGGAAGAAATCTCGCTCACGCGCGGCGTCCCCGTCGCGGAGGACTGCATCTCCCCTCCCCGTCATCGCGCCTTTTCAACACCGATCGAGATGATGCAGTTCATCGCCCTGCTCCGGAAGCTTTCGGGTGGGAAACCGGTCGGCTTCAAGCTCTGCATCGGCCAGCCTTGGGAGTTCATGGGCATGGTGAAGGCCATGCGCGAGACGAGCATCTTCCCCGATTTCATCGTCATCGACGGCGCCGAGGGCGGGACCGGCGCTGCCCCGCTCGAGTTCATCGATCATCTGGGCACGCCCATGCGCGAGGGCCTGCTCTTTGTCCACAACACGCTTGTCGGCGCGGGTGTGCGAGACAAGATCAAGATCGGAGCGGCTGGAAAGATCGTCAGCGCCTTCGATATCGCGGCCGCACACGCGCTTGGGGCTGACTGGGTCAATGCTGGCCGAGGTTTCATGTTCGCGATCGGTTGCATCCAGTCGCTGACCTGCAATACCAATCGCTGCCCTGTGGGTGTCGCAACGCAGGATCCCATGCGCCAGAGGGCGTTGGTGGTACCTGAGAAGGCGGATCGCGTCTTCCATTTCCACCGCAACACGCTGCGCGCTCTTTCGGAGATGATAGCCGCAGCCGGCCTCCAACATCCGAGCGACATCGGTCCTCATCACCTCGTCCGGCGCGTCAGCCCAACAGAGATCCGCCTGTTCGCGCAACTCCACACTTTCCTAGTGCCAGGAGACCTGATTTCAGGTGGAGAAGGGAACGAGTTCTACCGGTCTAGCTGGGGCCTTGCCCGTGCAGATAGCTTCGATCTTGCTCCGCCGGCTTAATGGCGGGTTCGCGTTTAGCGGGCCCCGCGTCCGTCCGAGGTGCGCGGCCCGGAGCAAGACGAACCGGCTATGCTCTGCTGCTATCAGGTCGTGAAGCCGGGTGATCATGGCCGCCAGTCAGTGCCAGTCGGGCTGGCTGCGGAATAGCTTACAGCGCAGACGGTGTGACGAAAATCCTCCGTTCGCTGGGCCCAGCTCCGTGACGAGCCGAGAACCGTTCGGTTCACCAGCGCATGCTCATGCTCATGCTCATGCTCATGCTCAGGGCGTGGGCGGTTGTCAGTCATTGTCCAGATTGGAGGCTGGGCGAAGCCGCGCCCAAAGCCGGTCCGGTAATCAAGCCTCCTGAATGGCCGATAAACGCCACGCGTTTCGGTTATCTCGGGTAAAGGTCCACAATTCGGTTGTGACCGTTGGACGATCCGGATCGCCGCTCACCAACGCACCGCTCTGGCGATCACGCATTACGTCGATGCTTTGGTACCGCATTGCGATGGTCGCATAATCAGTCCCATCTTCAGACCAGGCTTCGGCCACTTCGGCGTCCAGAAGTTCCGTCGCGGAAACCTCGTTACGTTGACCTTTGGTGGCGTTCTGGCTCAACTCCTCGGCCAGATAGGACATGACTTCCGGCGTAGTGCACTCGCGCAGGCGCGCATAATCTTCCCGGCTGAAGGCGTCCTGGACTTCGGTAAGCAGATGTTCAAAGCGTTGCTGATCGCTGGTGGTGATGGGCACCTCCCGCGAAATCGCGGGAGCAGCGTAGGCAGGTTGCGCCGGTGCACTGGACCCACCCTGAAAACCACCCATGAAGGGACTTGCCGACAGGGGCGGGATAGAGGGGCCACCAGCGGTAGCTAGCGCCGGAGGCCGACGGAACAGGCGCAGGGCAAACCAGACCAAACCGCCAATCAGGGCGATTTGCAGCAAGGCCATCAAGATACCGCTGCCACTCAACGCGCCGAAGCCATTCCCCAGCAGCATGCCGATCAAGCCGCCCGCGACCAAGCCACCGATCAGCCCCTTGGCGAGGCCTCCGAACTTGTTTGGAGAACTGGCAGCAGGGCGCGCATTCGCAGCCGCTTGCGGAGCGGGAGTGGGCTTGTCCGTCATCGAGCGCTGGACCGGCGCGGTTTCTTGAGGCGCCGTCTTAGTTGGCGGAGGCGCGACGGCCGTTCGCGAGCCCCGGCTACCAAAACTGCCGCCGCGCCGCGCCTCTGCCGGAGTAGCGAGCATGGCGGCGACAGCCAGGCTCACGGCGAGCGCGCCGATATAGCGAAACTTCGTTCCAATCATCAGAAATCCTTCATTGCCGTCAGCAAGCGGTCAAATTCACATGGGTAATCCCGCGAGACGCGGGATGTTGAAACCCAGCCGCCACAAGGGGCGACAGTCTGAAGATAGATCGGCTCAATCACAGCTTACCCTCGTTCGCAGTCGGTTGGACGAGTGGCATGACTTAGCGGGCAAGATCGAAGGCCAGCATCGAGCGCACTCGATGCGGTCCGACATCACGTCATCAAAGATGAACGCCAGAGGGGCCCGGCCCGCATAAGCATGAAATACGCAACGTTCTTCAAATGCAACCGACATATTTAACGCAATCTGCGCTTGATGGCGATACCGACTTACTTGACGCAGAGTCCCGCTGAGAGCGCGCTCCGCCGAGCATGAGCGAAGCCCATCTCCCGGCGGATTGCCGTCTTCAGACCCTCCGTTCCTGAAGCCTATGTCCGTGCAGACGGTCCTTGACCTGAAGCCGCACCTTCTTGAGCCTGAGTAATCGCAGGCTGTCGGGAAAGCGCCGTTTAAGCTCGCGCCGAATTTCTTCCTCGAGCTTCCAATGCAAGCGGGTCATTTTGTACAGAAACGAGTTCAATGCCTCTCTCCAATCGAAATGGATCGATCAAATCAGCCCGATGAAGGAGGAAAAGCCACCTGAACCTGCATCGAGCCAACCCGATGCGGTCCGACATCACGACTGTCTTACCGACAATCGCCAGAGGGGCCCGGCCCGCACGGTCGATATGGGGCAACGGCGACGCGTTTCAAGACATTCGGCCGTTTCGCGGTTGCCCCAGCATCGACCCTCCATACACGACTGCTCCAGCCAATAGACGAACACACGCGCGCAACGATTGAAATCATGTACTTATCAGCTTGAGGCACGCACTAGACGTTTGAGGGCCTGACAGCGTTGATGAGCGAACCTGCCTGGGTGGCGCTCGCCACCTTGGTAACAATGAAGGTCGTGCTCGGGATCGACAATCTGATCTTCATTTCGATCCTCTCAAACAAGCTGCCTGAGGAGCATCGCGCCCGCACGCGCCCAAGGGCTATGTCTATGCGGCCATGGCCTTTTCGGCAGCGGTCGAAACGCTCAACATTCTGGCCAGGCGTCGCCAAGCGAAAAGGGTGGCGGCCTCACTATCCTGAAAATCGGAGGGCGCCTGCACGATAGATGCTGGTTCACGGCGTCCCTTTTGAACTAATCGCGTCGGTGTTTGACTCGGACCACCTGGCCTGCCAAGGTGAGACAATGAACTCTCGGGTCAACTCTCTGCACTTTCGCCATCACGGAGGACAGCTTCTCGCGGGCATATAGCCCCGGGCCCGGCGCACATGTCCCGGACTCGGGGCAGATCGACGAAATGATGCTCGCCTTCAAGAATAGGCGATTCCTCACGCTCGAAAGCCAGCGCCATGACTATCCGCATACAGACGAAGCGCCCTCCCGTGCGACTGATCGACATCGAAGCCGAAAGACTTACCGGAATCGCCCTGAATGCGTCAGGCTCTGCGATGCAGGCGGGAGAGCTGCTGATCGACGAAATCGGCCGCGCCTCGACATTCAAGGCCGACCGCATCCCCAGCGACGTGATCACGATGAACTCGATCATCGAATTCAAGGACGCGGCGAGCCGCACAAGCCGTACGGTGCAGCTCGTTTATCCCGGAGATGCCGACATATCGGCGGGTCGTATCTCGATCCTCACGCCGGTGGGCGCCGGTCTGATCGGCTTGAGTGCAGGTGATGTGATCCTTTGGCCTGATCGCGACGGACGTGAGCGACCGCTCACCATTCTGAAGGTCACGCAGCCGGCGCAGATTTAGGGCCTCGTCACCCGGAGAGAGATCACCTGCGCTGCCTGCGTGCATTTTCACCTGAATATCATGATCGAACAGGAGTCCTCCTTGCCACGGATCGACGAAAAGCTGCTTCCCATTTACGAGGATGTTCTGCGACGGAATGCGGGAGAGACTGAATTCCACCAGGCTGTTGAGGAGGTTCTGGAGAGCCTTGGCGCCGTCATCGCGAAACACCCCGAATATATCGACAATGCGTTGATCGAGAGGATCTGCGAGCCGGAAAGACAGATCATCTTTCGCGTTCCATGGGTCGACGACAAAGGGCGGATCCAGATCAATCGCGGCTTTCGCGTTCAGTTCAACTCGGCACTTGGACCGTATAAGGGGGGCTTACGATTTCATCCGTCCGTCAATGTCGGGATCATCAAGTTCCTGGGATTCGAACAGACCTTCAAGAATGGGTTGACCGGCATGCCGATCGGCGGCGGCAAGGGCGGCTCCGATTTCAATCCACGCGACCGGTCCGACGGCGAGGTGATGCGCTTCTGCCAGTCCTTCATGACTGAACTGTATCGGCATATCGGCGAATATACCGACGTTCCGGCGGGCGATATCGGCGTCGGCGCGAGGGAGATTGGTTATCTGTTCGGCCAGTATAAGCGCCTCACCAACCGTTATGAAGCCGGTGTCCTGACCGGCAAGGGGCTGATCTACGGTGGATCGCGCGCCCGCACAGAAGCGACGGGCTATGGAACAGTCTATTTCATCGACCAGATGCTGAAGACCAAGGGGGAGAGTCTCGATGGCAAACGCGCGGTCGTATCAGGTTCGGGCAATGTTGCGATCTATGCGATCGAAAAGATTAAGGAGTTCGGCGGGAAGGTTGTCGCCTGTTCGGACTCATCGGGCTTCATCGTCGACGGGGATGGAATTGATCTGGAGCTTTTGAAGGAAATCAAACTCGTTCGGCGTGAACGGATTTCGGACTATGTGCGCCTGAAGGGCAACGGCAGCTATTTTTCCGACCAGGGGTCGGTCTGGGAGGTTCCATGCGAGGTGGCAGTGCCATCGGCGACGCAGAATGAACTGAACGGGAATGACGCCTCGGCGCTGATCCGCAATGGCGTTATCGCAGTCGGTGAAGGCGCGAACATGCCCTGTACCCCTGAGGCGGTGCGCCTCTTCCAGTGCGCTGGCATTCTCTTTGGCCCCGCAAAAGCCGCCAACGCGGGCGGCGTTGCGACATCGGCGTTGGAAATGCAACAGAACGCCTCGCGCGACAGCTGGACCTTCGAGGACACTGAGGCACGCTTGGCAGCAATCATGCGCCGCATCCACGACAGTTGTGCGGAAACAGCCGAAGCCTATGGCTCGCCTGGCAATTATGTTCTCGGGGCGAATATCACCGGCTTCGTACGGGTGGCAGAAGCCATGCAGGCCATGGGGGTCACTTAACGGACCCCCTAACCCTCAGATAGTCAATCACCTCTGTATCCGCCGCGCGACCGACATTCAGCCCTTGAGCATTCGGTGCAAACCCTGGGCTACGCAGAGCGCGGGGTCGTCGGCCACGATGACGGGCAACCTCGTATCGCGCTCGATCATCTCCCGAAGGCGCGGCGTCACGGCACCACCGCCAGTAAGAATGATCCCGTTCAAATGCAGATCATGGCTGAGTTCCGGCGGCGTCTCGTTGAGGACGTCACGTATGACCCTGATGATCGACGTTGCGTGCTTTTCAACGACGCGGTCCAACTCGGCGAAGGAGATATGCAGCGAATGAGGCGCCATCGAGATAAGACTGCGCCCTTTCACTTCGATCACCCCATCACTGCCCCGCAGATCGCGATGCTCCCCCACATAATCCTTCTTGATCCGCTCGGCGCTCTGACGCCCGATCAAAATCTTATGCCGGAAATGCAGATGATCGGCGATTGCCTGGTCGAGCGCTGCGCCACCCGCGCGCAGCGAACGCGTGATGCAAATCCCGCCAAGAGAAAGGACAGCTACTTCGGTAGTACCCGCCCCGCATTCTACAATGATCGCGCCGCGGGGCTCCTCCAGCCGAACGCCAGCCCCAAGGGCTGCGGCAAGCGGCTCAGGCACAAGTTCAGCTGCGCTCAGTCCCGCATCGGCGGCAGCCGTCAGTAGCGCCCGTCTTTCAGCTTGCGTCGCGTCGGCGGGAACGCCGATAAGTGTTCGTGCCCTGCGCCAAGGTTTCCGGCCGAGCGCTTTCGGCACGGCATAGCGAAGCAGCTCGGTCGCGGTATGAATATCCTGCAGCACACCCCGCCGCAGCGGACGCCTCACCGCCAGCTTCCGAGGGGTTCTATCCACCATGGGCTGCGCCGCCGCGCCAGCTGCCACCAGGCGCGGAGCAGTCGCGAGATCTGTAAAGCAGCACAGCGACGGTTCGTCAAAGACGACGCCAGCATCGCGGCGGATGACGCGCAGATTAGCGGTCCCGAAATCAATCGCAAGTTCCGGCCGCATGCAGGATGAAAAGGAAACCATGGGGTTGATATAGGATACCCATCCTGCTTTGTCCCGTGCCTTTCGCCGCAACTCGGAAGAGAATAAATTTTCGGGAAGCTAGGGACTGATGGCCTACGCGCACCCAGGAAATGCACCTATTTCTGGAAGGATATACTCGGGTCACCGATCCTCTCTGCGAAAGGTGTCCTTTAGTAGAAAACTTGACAATCCATACTTGACCTTTCGTTCTGAATGCCCATGTGAAGTTCATGCACAACTCCGTTCTTCTTGCGCATATTGAGGGCGAGCGTCTGCTGATCGGCGATTAGCCGGACGCTGCCGCATGTGGCGAGCGTCCGGCATCGCCCAACAGACGAAGGCGTTCGTCGGACGCCAACCGTCACATTCGGCTTCAATCAAACATCGGCAGACCGAACGCCAGTCCTTGGGCGCGGCAGGTCGCCGTTGTTCTCGGAAGGACAATCTCAAATGTCGACCGTGTATAACCGGCTCCGGCCGGCTTCTCAGTCGTTCATGCGGCTGCAAACCCTGCTTGATCGCTATCCCGATATCCACGAGCAGGAACTTCGGGAGCTTGGCGAGCTCGCCTCGAAACTGACCTTGATGGAAGAGGCAATTCTGTCAGGGTCAGAGCATCTTTCAAAAACGCTGCACCAGTTCCGCCGCGGCCACACCAAGAGTCAGAGGGTGCCAGTAGCTGAGCTAATCGCCTTTCTTTCCTTGCCCACACTGCTTGCAGCGATCCTGCTCTGGTGGTTCTTCGCATGATGTCGGCTTTGTCTATGCACGCGCAGGCTGCGCCTGTATGCTCGGCGCCCAGACATCCCGTTCTCGAGCAGGAGGTCAAGCTGTGAAGCACATTCTTGTCGCCACTGATTTTTCAGCGAGATCCGATCGAGCCTCGCGGAGAGCCGTCTTGACAGCACGGACGATCGAGGCGGAGCTGACGCTCGTTCACGTGGTCGATGACGACCAACCCAATTATCTCATGGAGCGGCAAAGAAGCGCAGCGACCGAGCTTCTCGGGCAGATGACTACGACCTTGGCGGAGGTGGATAAAGTGGCCAGCCGCATGATAGTGACCACTGGAGATGCGTTTGACGGAATCCTGCGGACCGCTGCCGAAATCAATCCGGACCTGATCATCGTGGGTCCGCATCGCCGGCAATTTCTGGACACCTTTGTCGGCACGACCGCAGAGCGAACGATCCAGCGCAGTCGGCACCCGATCCTGATGGCCAATGCGGTTCCGTCTGGATCGTACAACAGGATTCTGCTGGCAACTGATCTCACCGATGCATCCCGATCCGCCGTGACATCGGCCGATCGGCTCGGCATTCTCACGGGTGTGGACATCGTCGCGCTGCACCTCTTCGATGCCCCAGCCATAGGGATGATGAAAAGAGCGATGGAGGTGCCGGACGCGATAAATCATTATGTTAGCGTCGAAGAAAAACGCGCAAGATCCGAATTCATGTCCTTCCTCGCGGGATGCGGATTGCAGGGTGCCCGGCTCAAGCTCAGTCCGATGCAGGGCTCGGTAGCGGCCGCGATTCGCGCCTGCGCCGATGAGCAGGAGGTCGATCTGATCGTGCTCGGAACCAGTCAGCGAACCGGTATCGAGCGGTTTCTGCTCGGAAGCATCGCGCAAGCGGTGCTGCTGGACGCGGCACAAGACGTGCTTGTCGTTCCGCCACGCCAACCGGATGAAACTTCGCTTTAACCCACAACCCGACTGAGGCTAACAAGCATAAGCGCAATCAGGGTCGGAGAGCGATATCATATCCTCGAATATCAGTTTGTTGTGGTTGATCCTGCTGCTTCCATTCCTGGGCAGTCTTGCTGCGGCTTTGCTCCCATCGCATGCGCGCGGCAGGGCCGGGATCCTAGCCGGCGCGGTGGCGCTTGGTGGGACGCTACTTCTGAGTTTGCTCTATCGGGCCATCGCGGATGGAGCCGTCCTGCGCAGCGAAATCAAATGGCTCCCTTCGCTTGGCCTCAATCTCGTGCTGCGCCTTGATGGCCTTTCGTGGATCTTTGCCCTGCTCGTACTGGCGATCGGCCTCCTCGTTGTTGTGTATGCCCGCTACTATATGTCGCCCGACGATCCGGTTCCCCGCTTCTTCTCCTTCCTGCTCGCGTTCATGGGTTCGATGCTCGCTCTGGTCCTGTCGGGCAATCTGGTGCAGCTCGCCTTTTTCTGGGAGTTGACAAGCCTCTCCTCCTTTCTCCTGATCGGCTATTGGCATCATAATGAGGCAGCGCGGAGCGCCGCGCGAATGGCCTTGATCGTCACGGCGGCGGGCGGGCTATGCCTGCTCATTGGCTTGCTGCTGATCGGCAAGATCGTCGGCAGCTACGACCTGGACGCCGTGCTCTCCTCCGCCGACGTTATCCGGTCGAGCGATCTTTATCAGCCTGCATTGATCCTGATCCTGATCGGAGCCTTCACCAAGAGCGCGCAGTTCCCCTTTCATTTCTGGCTACCCCACGCGATGGCCGCGCCGACGCCCGTATCGGCCTATCTCCATTCCGCAACGATGGTGAAGGCCGGCGTTTTCATCCTGATCCGACTGTGGCCCGTGCTCGCGGGAAGTGACAGTTGGTACTATATCGTCACAAGCACGGGCCTGCTGACGCTGCTGGTGGGCGCCTGGGCCGCAATCTTCCAGCAGGACCTCAAGGGCCTACTTGCCTACTCGACCATCAGCCATCTGGGCATCATCACGCTTTTGCTGGGAATCGGCAGCCCGCTCGCCGCAGTCGCCGCGATCTTCCACACGGTCAATCATGCAACGTTCAAGGCCTCCCTATTCATGGCGGCCGGCATCATCGACCATGAGGCGGGCACGCGCGATCTGCGGCGATTGAGCGGGCTGTACCGCTTCATGCCGATCACCGCGACGCTGGCGATGGTGGCGGCGGCCGCCATGGCGGGCGTGCCGCTGCTCAACGGATTCCTGTCGAAAGAAATGCTGCTGGCCGAAGTGCTGGAGGATTATAACGATAGCTGGCTCGATCAGGCGCTGCCTTATCTCGCCACGATCGGGCTAGCCTTCAGCGTCCTTTATTCGCTGCGCTTCATTCACCAGAGCTTCTTCGGCCCGCTTCCCCGTGGCCTACCGCAACAGCCCCATGAAGCGCCGCGTTGGATGCGGGCACCCATCGAAGTGCTGGTTGTGACCTGTCTTGTCGTCGGCGTGTTTCCAACTGCGACGATCGGCCCCTTTCTCGAGACGGCGGCGCGTTCCGCGCTGGGCGCGCAGGAAATGCCATCCTACAGCCTTGCCATCTGGCATGGCTTCACACGCCCATTCGCGTTCAGCCTTGTGGCGCTGGGCTTGGGAACGGCGGGGTATGTTCTGTCCGCGCGCCGGCTGAACGCCGTCAGTTCCGCGCCGGTCCTCGGTCGTCTCAAGGGCCGGCGAATGTTCGAAACAGTCCTGTCAGTCTTGATCAGCGGCGCTCGACGACTCTTGACTCTGTTGGGAACGGAACGGTTGCAAGCCCAATTGCGGGTTCTCGTCGTCATCGGCGGCTTGGCCGGACTCCTCCCCTTCCTGCGACATGGCTACATAATCGGTCCGGACGGCGCGACTCCGCTTGATCCTGGCTTCGGCGCGATCTGGCTGGTGGGATGCGCCTGCGCGGTCGCGGCTGCCTGGCAGGCGAAATATCACCGGCTTGCGGCGGTGGTGCTGGTTTCAGGCGCTGGCCTCGTCAGCTGCGTCAGCTTCGTGTGGCTTTCCGCGCCCGATCTTGCGCTGACGCAGCTTCTGGTCGAAACGGTGACCACCATCCTGCTGCTGCTGAGCCTTAGATGGTTACCCCAGCGCCGCCCTGATGTCTGGCCGGAGGACCGCACCCCCGCCAGGGTCCGGCTGCGCCGCGGCGCGGATCTTGCGATCGCAATAGCGGCGGGATTTGGAATGGCGATGCTTTCCTTCGCCGTCATGACGCGGCCGCTGCCGGACACCATCTCGCGCTTCTTTATCGAGCGCTCCTACCCGGAGGGCGGCGGAAAAAATGTCGTCAACGTCATCCTCGTCGACTTCCGCGCTTTCGACACTCTGGGCGAGATCACTGTGCTGGCCATCGTGGCCCTGACCGTCTTCTCGCTGCTGCGCCGTTTCCGGCCGGCGGGCGAAAGCGTCCGCAGCCCCCTTCAGCAGCGACAGCAGGATGCGTCCGATGAGCGAAGGGATGGCCGTTCGCCAGGGGATACCCTGACCGACTATCTGCTCGTGCCTCGCGTCATCATGGAATGGTTGTTTCCTTTCATCACGGTGCTGGCACTCTACCTGCTGATTAGGGGGCATGACCTTCCGGGCGGGGGATTTGCCGCGGGCGTTACCATGTCCATTGCGCTCATCCTTCAATATATGGCCTCTGGAACGCGAAGCATCGAGGCAAGGTTGCGCATCAAGCCGCTCAATTGGATGGGTGTCGGATTGCTCCTCTCCGTCACCACGGGGATGGGGGCACTCTTCTTCGGCTATCCCTTTCTGACGTCCTTCTTCCGCTATCTGGACGTGCCATTGATCGGGCAGGTGCCAATCGCTAGCGCCCTGCTGTTCGATCTGGGGGTGTTCCTGCTGGTCGTCGGGACGACGGCGCTGATCCTGATCGCGATCGCGCATCAGTCGATCCGAACGGCCGCACGTCGGCAACCCGATGGCTTGCCTGGCGCGGCGGGGGAGCAGGCTTGATGGAACTGGTTCTCGCACTTGGCATCGGCGTTCTCGTCGCATCGGGTGTCTGGTTGATCCTGCGGCCGCGTACCTTCCAGGTCATCCTGGGGCTGTCGCTCCTGTCCTATGCAGTCAATCTCTTCATTTACGCCATGGGCCGAATGCATGTGGATGCTCCGCCGCTGGTCGGATCGACAGCGCCCGATCCAGCGCTCTACGACGATCCTCTGCCGCAGGCGCTGGTTCTCACCGCCATCGTCATATCCTTTGCCATGACCGCGCTGCTGCTCGTGGTCCTGCTCGCCTCGCGCGGCCTGACCGGCACCGACCATGTCGACGGGGAAGACGGCGAATGACCGTGCATGGGATGCATCACCTGATCGTAGCGCCCATCCTGCTGCCGCTCATCGCGGCCTCCGCCATGCTGCTCCTGAACGAGCGACGGATGCTGGCGAAGCGGATCATCGCCCTGGCCTCCACAGGGACGCTGCTGGCGATATCGATCATCCTGCTGCGATCGGTAGCGGCAGCCGGGTTCAGCGGTGAGCGGGCCACGACCGCTTATCTCGTGGGCAACTGGGCCGCTCCCTTCGGCATCGTGCTGGTGCTCGACTGGCTATCGGCGCTGATGCTGGTGTTGACGTCCGTTCTCGGGCTGACCTCGCTCATTTATGCGCTGGCGCGGTGGGATCGGGCGGGTCCGCGCTTCCATACCTTGTTCCTGCTCCAGTTGATGGGCCTCAACGGCGCCTTTCTGACGGGCGACCTGTTCAACCTGTTCGTGTTCTTCGAGGTGCTGCTCGCCGCCTCCTTCGGGCTGCTGCTGCACGGCTCGGGCCAGCCCCGCGTGAAGGCGGCGCTGCACTATGTCTCGTTGAATGTCGCCACTTCGCTCCTCTTCCTGATCGGCGCTTCGCTGATCTACGGCGTGACGGGCACGCTCAACATGGCGGACCTGGTGCTGCGCATCCCTGCGGTTTCCGGCACCGACGCCGCACTGATGCAGAGCGGCATGGCGATCTTGGGCATCGCTTTCCTGGTAAAGGCCGGCATGTGGCCGCTCGGCTTCTGGCTGCCGCGGACCTATGCGGCGGCAGCGCCTCCCGTTGCGGCGCTCTTCGCCATCCTCAGCAAGGTTGGCGTCTATGCGGTGCTGCGCGTCTATCTGCTGCTGTTCGGCCGCGATCTCGGCTGGACCGGCAATTATGGCGAGGAATGGCTGCTGATCGGGGGCATGGCGACCATGACCTTCGGCTCTGTCGGCGTGCTGGCCGTGCGCACATTGTCGCGTGTCGCCGGCTATTCGCTGATCATCTCCGCCGGCACGCTGGTCGCGGCCATCGGCGCGGGCGCAGGAGATGTGCTTGCCGGGGCGCTCTTCTACCTTGTGAGCTCAACACTGGCGGTCAGTGCATTCTACCTGCTCATCGAACTGGTCGAACGGCGGGACGCCCCCCCATCCAGCGTCGGGGAGCCCGTTTTCGACGACGAATATACTGGCGCGCCGGTCGAGGAGCCCGACGACGAGGTAGGCGTTACCATTCCTGCCACCATCGCCCTTTTGGGCGGGGGCTTCGCCTTCTGCGTCCTGCTCATCGCAGGCTTGCCGCCGCTGTCGGGCTTTATCGCGAAATTCGCTATGATCGACGGGCTGCTTGGGCTGCAGGACAGGATCGCCTCGCCGGTCTGGGGCCTCATCGCCCTTCTCATCGGATCCGGGTTGGCGATACTGATCTCCACGACCCGCGCGGGAATCGACCTGATCTGGGCGCCCTCGGACAAGCCGCAACCGGTGTTGCGCGTCGCCGAAGCCCTCCCCGTCGGCATGCTGCTGGCGATCTGCCTTGCGCTCACCATCTTCGCCGGGCCGGCGATGCGCTACATGGAGCGGACAGGACAGTCCCTCAGCGACCGACAGGGCTATATCGTGGCTGTCCTTGGGCAGAAACGGGGGGTGGTGGCAGAATGAGGCGCTGGCTGCCCCATCCCTTGCTTGCTCTGGCGCTCTTCGCGGTCTGGCTACTCCTGACCCAATCCGCCTCCCCGGGGCAGATCGTCCTCGGCCTTGTAGTCGCGCTGATCGCCACCCACGCAATGGCGGCGCTGCGCCCTGGCCCAGTGACGATCGGGCGGCCGACCGCCATCCTCAAGCTGACCGGGATCGTCATCGCCGACATCATCCGCTCGAACTTCGCCGTCGCATCGATTATCCTGTTCCGCCGCCGCGAACGTATATCTGGGTTCGTCGACCTCCCCCTTGAGCTGACCAATCCGCATGGCCTCGCCATCCTGGGCGTGATCATCACCGCCACCCCGGGCAGCTTGTGGGTCGAGTTCGACCGCAATCGCAGCAGCGTGCTCATCCATGTTCTCGACCTTGTCGATGAGGATCAGTGGGTGCGTCTCATCAAACATCGCTACGAGACGTTGTTGCTGGAGATATTTGGCCGATGACAACGTTGCTGCTCGCCTTGTCGATCACTCTGGCGCAGGTGATGCTGGGCCTCGCGCTCGCATGCGCCGCCTACCGCATGATCAGGGGTCCCCGCGCACAGGACCGCGTGCTTGGGCTCGACACATTCTACACCAACTCCATGCTGCTTCTGCTCACCTTCGGCATCCAGACCGGCAGGGCGCTCTATTTCGAGGCGGCCCTCATCATCGCGCTGATCGGCTTCGTCGGCACCGTAGGCTTCGCCAAATTTCTGATGCGCGGGGAGGTGATCGAATGATCCAGGCACCAGACCTGCCGGGCTGGGCAGCCTTCCTTGTCGGCCTGCTGGTGCTGTCCGGCGCGGTGATGACGCTGATCGGATCGCTCGGGCTGCTCCGACTGCAAAGCTTCTACGAGCGCGTTCATCCGCCGACGCTGGGAAGCACGCTGGGCATGGGGCTGATCGTCGCCTCGTCCATCACCTGCTTTTCTGTGCTCCGTTCCCGCATATCGGTGCATGAGATTTTGATCGCCCTGTTCCTGACCTCCACCACCCCGGTAGCCTTCATGCTGCTCGCACGCGCGGCGCTTCACCGTGAACGCGAAGAGCAGCGCGCGCGGACGCCACAAGACGAGCCCGACAAGCGCGCCTGATCACGCGTCCGCGATCCCTCAATGCAGAGGATCGCTGCCCGACCGGCTGTCCCACACGGCGAGCACCGCTCCTGTAGCGCCATTTTCCAAGCGGATTTCATCGAAGGTCGCGGCCCACACGCATTTGGGTCGTTCATCGGGGCCAGCCGTTTGCGTGCAATGGAGCGGATCGTCGCCCCCGCCGAGACGGCCGGTCAGCTGAAGGCGAAATCCACGGCTGCCGTCCAGTTCATCGCCATCAATACGCCGTACTATTTCAAATCCGCTTGTCTTCCGAACGGGTCGCTCCTGCTCTTCCTTCGATCGGAACCGCGCAATGGCAACCGACAGGTCCGGTTCATGGCCGGTCGCGGCTAATGACGCTGTCACCTTTGAGGGCGGGCAACTCTCGCTGGATGACCACGGTCGCTCAATCCAGAAGCCAGCAATCTCGCTCACCTTTCTCTCGTCAGGGAGTCGCCAATCCTCTGCCGTCCACAGCGTTGGCATCGCCTGAGCGCGTAGGACGCCCTCCTTCTCTTCAAATCGCCACCGCATCGGATCGGCGCTGTCCTCCGGCGCGGGTCCAGAGCAGCCGAATGGCAGGGACAGGATGAACCGCTTGCCGGACGCCTCGGCGACCTCGCTCGGCCATGGCTGGGCGGAGGCGTAGGCATCCGCGCCTCGTGCGGCCAGTTGGAGCAAGTCGGCTCTGCCCAGAATACGGACATTCTCATAGACCGGCGGCGGAGAAATGACCTTCACGACCTTCGGCCGAGCTTCCGAAGGCTGCGATCTCGGTGCTGTAGCCCGCCCGAGCAGGAAACCTCCTCCACCCACAAGGATGATTAAGGCCAGCCCCGCCGCAATGGCAAGCCGGCTCGACCTGACGCTTGGTTCCCGCATCAGAACCTGATAGCAAAAATGCTCTTCCACTCCACTCCCAATAGAGCTTCGCCGAGCGAGCAGCGTTGACAGTCCAGCGCCGGCAGACGAGGCAAAGCCATGAACTTCGACCAAATCCTGACGTTACTCGTCCTGGCCGGCGTGGTCTCCGCGTTGATCTGGGACCGAGTGCGCGCTGACATAATAGCGCTCAGCGGCGCTGCCGTGCTGCTCATGAGTGGCGTGGTGCGACCCGTGGATGTTCAGGGAGCCTTTGCCAGCCCGGCGATCATCACGCTCGCTTCCCTGTTCGTGATCGCCTACGCGCTCGAACTGTCGGGACTTCTAGACCGCGCGATCGCGATGGCTGTGTCCATGTGTCGGCGCATGGGCACAGCCGGCGTGTGGCTGCTGCTCTCGATGATCGGCGCCGTGTCCTGCTTTCTTAATTCGACGCCGATCGTAGTGCTCGGCGCCCCGGTAGTGCGCGATGTCGCGACGGCCCTCAATCTATCGCCAAAGCGCTTTCTGATACCGCTATCCTACATCACCATCCTGACCGGCTGTTGCACCCTGATCGGCACCTCGACCAACTTGCTGGTCGATGACATGGCGCGGGTGGCGGGCCAGCCGCGATTTGGCATTTTCGAGATCACGCCAGTTGGCATTCCCATGGCACTCGCCGGCGGCATCTATCTCTTCTTCTTCAGCGGAAAGCTGCTGGGCGGGCGGCACGAAACGGAACAGTCCGATGCGCCCGCTGACCTCAATGAGCAGGCACGGATCAACAGCGCGCAGGTCGGCGACCCCTCGCTGTTCGCCGAGCCCAGGTCGCTTCAACCGGGCAAGGCTATCATTGCTCTTGCCGTGTTCGTGGCCGCCGTGGCGCTGGCGACCCTCAATGTCGCGCCGATCGCGGCAACGGCCTTTTCCGGCGCCGTACTCCTCATCCTGCTTCGGATCATCAGCGCGGACGAGGCCTATAGCGGTCTGCGGCCGCAGATACTGATCCTGATAGCCGGTATGGTGGTGATAGGCATCGCCATGGAGCAGAGCGGACTCGCTGCTGAAGCCTCCGCAATGCTGATCCGGAGCGTGAACGGGCTGAGCCCTCTCGCCGCGCTGATTGTCCTCTACCTGCTGACGATGATCCTAACAGAACTTCTGTCCAACGCCACCGTCGCGGTCCTCGTCACGCCGGTAGCGGTGGCACTGGCGGCTAGCCTCGGAGTAAGCCCCCGTCCCTTTCTTGTTGCGGTGATGATGGCCGCGAGCGCGGCATTCGCAACGCCCTTCGGTTATCAGACCAACGTTATCGTCTATCAAATGGGCGGCTATCGCTATATGGACTTCGTGCGCATCGGGCTACCGCTGAACTTCATCACCTTCGCCGTCGCGATCACGGCGACCACCGCGGTTTTTCCCTTCTGATGACTGGGCGGTGGTGACGGCGCCGTTAATCCCCTAGTGAACCCGGCGATCTGGTCGTTGGCTTCATACCTTGGCAGCCGTCGGCATCATGTTGGTGTTGAAACGATACATGACCCAGATAGACATTCCGGTCGTGATCGCCACGCCCGCGACTGCATCAACCAGGGTGATGATCCCGAAGAGAGTGGCAGTAGATGTATTCCCTCCATACGCGTGAAATCGGCTGATGGCTGTTGGATCGCCGCATGCGGTGCAGCAAAAACAGCGGCTCGATCACGAACAGCATCGCAGTGAAGAGGAGCCAACACCCGTCATGGCATGCATCCACCACTAGGATAGGCCATCCAAGCCGCTGCCTCCGGCGAGCGAGACCCAGATCGCGCCTGCATGGCGCTCCTCCAGCCGGTGCGAGGCACTGAGCCGTTCCTCCAATGGATTGCTACCATCGATGGACGGCATCACCAAGAGCGTGACGAATGCGACGCCCAAAACAAGACCGCGAGGACGTGAACAGCCCGCGCTATGGTGATGTCGTCCATCGTCGTCCGATCAGGCCGCCAGCAGTTCGTCAGCGGGACCGAAGAATTCATAGTGGATTCTTGCTGATGCCACACCGGCCAGCGAAAGCGTCGAGACGGCATGACGCAGGAACGGACGTGGTCCGCAGATGTAATAATCAGCGTCAGCTACCGGCGTGTTGGCGACCAGCCATTCGTCGGTGATGATACCAGCCGCATCATAGTCGCGGCCTTCGATCTCGTCCGCGAGCGGTGTCTGGTGGAAGTCCGTCACCTTGACTGCCTTGCCTCGTGCGGCGACAGCACGGACATGATCGCGCATCGCGTGCGTGTCCCGGTCGTGGGTGCCATGTATATAATGAACGGCAATGTCCGTCCCGCTCGCGACCAGCGCCTCGAGCATGGCAACCATCGGTGTCAGACCGACGCCGCCCGACAGCAGCACCACTGGCCGTTCGACGTGGTCGGCCAGGAAGAATTCGCCGGCAGGTGCAGCGACCTTAAGAATAGTTCCGGCTTCCGCTTCGTCGTGGAGCCAGCCGGAGGCGAGGCCCAGTGGCTCGCGCTTGACCGAAATCCGATAGGTCCGGCCATTGGGAGCCGCCGAGATGGAATAGTTGCGCTTGACAGGCGGGTGGCCGGGTATCTCAAGCCAGAAGGTGAGATATTGCCCCGGTATGTGCGCCATCACCGGCTTGCCATCAACGGGACGCAGCACGAACGATTTGATCACACTGCTCTCGGGCACAACCTCCACCACGCGGAAATCGCGCCAGCCATTCCAGCCACCGATCGTCTCCTTCTGCTCAGTGTAGACGCGTCCTTCGCGGGCGATCAGGATATTGGCAAGAAACCAATATGCCTCTCCCCAAGCGCCAAGAATATCGTCCGTCGCCGCGTCGCCGAGCACCGCCTTTATTGCACCCAACAATGCTTCAGCCACATGGGGATAATGTTCCGGCAGGATCTGCAAGCCCACGTGCTTCTGCGCGATCCGCTCGACGGCAGGCGCGAGCGCGCCGAGGTTGTCGATGTTGCTGGCATAGGCCAGAATGGCTCCCGTCAGCGCCCGGGGCTGAGAACCGGCATCGCCATGATGCGACTGATTGAACAGGTCGCGAATCTGCGGGTTCTCGAACATGCGCGAATACATCTCGTGCACGATGTCGAGACCGTGGGCTTCCAAGGCGGGTACCGTGGCTTTGACAAGGGCAATGGTCTGCTCGCTGAGAGGCTGCGACATCGATATCTCCTTTGCTGCGGTTTACTTTAAGGGGGGAAATAGTCAGGAAAACGGAGCCTGATCATAGAAATCGATCTGCATTCTCATGGCGCCGAGAGGCGTCACGAAATGTGGCTGCTGGGGCATTACTATGCCCGGGTTGTCCGACGTCAGGACAGATTCCGATAACGGATTCAGACAGGTAAGCTGAAGGCGTCCCTCCAGAACCCGGATCACCCCCCATACACCTGCCTTTGTGTCATGTCGCGCGCGCAGAGCAGCAGGCAGTGTGTCCTGATCGAAGATAGGCGTGGACCGATAAGGTTGGATATCAGCCATCGCGCGTTGTCCTTTCTGCCGCCATTCCTCCCCCAGGATTGCGCGGTAGCCGGAAGAATATGGCAAGTTGCAAACTCTCAGCGATCTGTGCCGCCTTGGCTTGAAGGGCCGCGGCAGCGTCCGCGTCCATCATCTCATTCGTTGTCTGCCGCCAAATTGAAAGCCACCGATCGAAAAGTTCCGGAGAAATCCGTGCCTTGTGACTTAGATGGGCGGCAACGGGCTGACCTTTGTAGCGTCCACTCGCGAGCATCACCGACGACCAAAAGGCGGTCAATTTCTCCAGATGTTCCGGCCAGTCATTCACGGCATCGTTGAAAACCGGGCCAAGTTGGGTGTCAGTCCGGACACGAGCATAGAAAGCTTCAACTAGGCCTGCCAAATCGGCTTCATCGATAGGTGAGACGTCATTCACGACTCATGCTCCAATCATGCATTCCAAATATATCTATAAGCCGCATTTGAAAGATGCAACAAGAATACCTATTATCTCGGCATGACTGGGAACGGGCCGAATCGGTTATGAAGCTGACGCTGTTCACCGACTATTCCATGCGCGTGTTGCTCTATCTCGCTGCACGACCCGACCGCCTGTCGTCGATCGCGGAGGTGGCCCAAGCCTATAACATATCGCAGAACCACCTGATGAAGGTCGTGAACGATTTAGCGCGAACGGGCTATATCGAAACCCTCAGGGGACGCGGAGGAGGGATCCGGCTCGGGAGAAATCCAGCCGACATCAATCTTGGCGAATTAGTGCGACACACCGAAGGAGGATTCGATCTTGTGGACTGCGGGAGTTGTATCGTCGCGCCAGCCTGTCGGTTGACCGGAGTCCTGAAGGAAGCCTTGGGAGCTTTCCTTTCTGTCCTCGATCGCTATTCGCTCGCGGAACTCGCGACCGATCCTAGCCAGATCGAAGGGCTTTTTTACGCACTTGGTAACGATAACATGCCCACATGACTGCGTGCGTGCCTGATAACGATGATAATTCGGCTCGATGACTTCACATATTCGGTAGGGTTCTGAAACGTAACATTATAAGACGCTATCTACAGGGAATTAGGCGTTGTGGGGTTCGAATTTACCGAGACCGCATTTGTAGGTCGGACTAGTTCCGGCCATGCAACACGCCAGGAAGTAAATAGGCGTGCCAATGGTCGGTGAAGAACTCTGATGACTTGTGATCTGAACGGACGGGCAGCCTTGCTCATGGCGCTCTCCACGTAGCGAACGCCAACTTCGGCGCAGGACCGAGCGCTCCCGTGTGGGTGCACCGAGTGACGGCGCCAACAGGCGCACTGGCAGGCGCCATCGAATATGATATGCGAAGGCAGGCGACATGGTCGCCCGCCTTCGCCTCGTGTCAGGTGGGCAGACTCCCGGAGATGCGAGTCATGCGATCCTTCAGCGAAAGTTTGATCTTCTTCAACTTGCTTAACCGAGCCTCATCAGGCTGCAGAACTCTGCTCTCGGACTCGATCTGTTTGCTGATCCTGTCATGAGCCGCCTTCAATCGCCCGAGAAAACGAGCAGACATATGCTCCTCCTTTCTTGGAATGGAACGAATGGAATGAGGCTATTAATTTGCCGTCTTTGCTGACGCCTTTTCTCCATTCAAAACATTGCTGACAGTGCTTGCGGACGCTTCCTGAAGCTTCTCTTTTTTCGGCTTGCGGGGCTCGCGGTTCCCAGACATTTTCTTCTTACCCATGACTATGCTCCTTACCATGATCACTTCACGGTGATTGTCCCATTTACGCACCTGATCGAACACAGCCGTTCGATCAGGGCTGAGAAACTGGTTCGGGGGGAATCCTGAAATACGGGACGAACGTCATAAGAGAGGCCTGCTCGGCTATCGCCCCGGCAACCGGCGCAACGCGCACATCACGTTAACCGACGAGAGAGATAGCAAGAATGTTGAAAAACGACCTGCACTTCGTATTGAAGCCAATTTACTTGTACCGAATTTAAATCTTGGATCGGCAGTAAATCATGCGATGCCCTAATCGGCGCGACCGCCGAATAGGGCTCAAAAGCCGAAGATGGGTTTCTTTTTTGGCAAAACTGCTCGCATGGTACGGTGATTTTTCATGATGGTTAAATGATGCCATATATTCTGCGTAAGTCAAGCGCGGCGCTAACACGGGTTCGCCGACCACAATGACGAGAGAGTTAAGCGCGCGTTCAGGCACGTAGCTAGTTGAACGCCCTCCGATGTGGGTTCTGGGAATTTCGCACGCCTTTCAGTTTTTGTTCGAGCTATCATTCTTTCGAAAGCTTGGGCCGCGCTAGACTGTCGAATGATTGAAGATCTTTGAATTTCGTCCCTAACATCAGCCGACCGCACCTTAATTTCCCGATTCACCTATGCGTGTGGACGGCGGCAGCGAAGTTGAAATCCTTCACTATGTCGGGGCGAACCCGGTGGGTCGCCCCAAAGGCTGGCCATCCGGGGCATGGATGTCTCAGGCGGCCGCAATCGAAGCCCTTGAGGAGCAGTCATCAACCCTCATGCCGACACCATGGCTTCGCACTATGGCAAGCGACCGGGAGCGGGTGACGAGTCTTCTGAGTTAAGGGTCTTTCCCATACGGCTCGTAAAGCAATTGCAAGCTGACCGGAGCGATCCGAACGGCGATTGCGATGGTTCAACGCAGCAGGCGATAACTCGGACCGGCGAGGAAGAACTCGAGGACTTGATCGTCAACCTGCAGGGAATCATCTAGCATGGTCGACCTGCGGACGATTCACCGCCTTGTCTATCGAAACGCGCAACGCTATGGTGTGAGCATGGCTCAGGATGTTCACAGCTTCCGTCAAACCTTCCATCGCGGCAGCAGCGCGCTAGCGCGCTAATTCGCCCTGACGGCGTACCGTCAGGGCCAGCATCGTCTCTTTTCTCCGTCTTTTCGAGGATGCCACCGCCGATGCTTTTCGGCGCGGTGCCCGTGAGGAGCCTATCGTGAAACAATTTAATGAAGCTACCATCGCGACAATCATCGACTCCGCACACCTCGTGACTTATGCCGCCCATGAAATCGCACTCGGTATTTACAACCAACTAAAGCAAAGATCTGCTGAGGCGAACGCAACCCATGACGAAGACGCGGCTTTGAAATCCCACTGTGTTGCAAACATCGCAACATTTGTTCGCGACATCGCGTGCAATATCGGTGCCCCGGATGCCAAGGAACGACTTTCCGATCAGCTCGGCAGCTTCAACATGCATCGTTCAGGCTATGCGATTGCCGGAGACGTTCTAAAGCCAGTTTTCCAGGATGTGCTAGGAGCCGATGCAACTGACCATCTCTGTGCAGCTTGGGGGGACGTCTACTGGGATCTTGCCGCGCCGCTCAGCCAGGCTGCCTAACCGGCTGCTGCCGTCGGTGCATATTTCGTGCGGGACGCCCCCCCCCCCCCACGATTGTCTCGCGCTATTCGTTGTCGGGAGCCGAACATGTCGTCGCAGTTTCTCTGGGTTACCCGGTCCTCGCCCTATGCTTTCCTAACGGGTCATCATTTGCGCTCTGCCGGGCACAAACCGCTGATCGCGCCGGTTCTCAACATTCGGCCAGTGTCCTATGCCCCCCTCTCCAAGATGCCGGACGCCCTAGTCTTTACTAGCACGCACGGCGTCACTAATTATCACTTTGATCCGGAAATGGCTGAGGTGCGGGTTTTTGCCGTGGGCCAACGAACCGCGCGGACGGCACGAGATGCAGGCTATCGCAACGTCACCTCAGCCGATGGCAACGTCAGCGATCTACAGGATCTCCTCGCATCCCGTGTGGCACGAGGATCGTCCGTCGTTCATCTTGGCGCTGCCGAACCTGCCGGCGACCTTACTTGCAAACTTGTCAGCCAAGGATTTGCCGCGCGGCATATCCCCGTTTACGAAAGTCTGGACGTGCCAAGCGACACGCTCCGTCCAGTTGGTGCCGCGCTCCCCTGGCTCGATGGCGTTCTGGTGCATTCCCCAAAAGCTGGACGCCGTTTGGCCCGATTCCTTCTGGAATACGAAAATCTTTGGCACGGCACCATCTTTTGCATATCCCGCGCGGCGGCCCAGCCGATCAGCGCGGTAGCGGGGGGACAGGTGCTGGTGGCGCAATATCCGACGGAAAACGCCTTGATTGCACTGGTCGGCGGCGATGGCGGGTACCCCCTGCCGAGTGGCAAAGCACACGCTTGATGGCAGAGCGTGCTGCCTTCAGGATAACCGATCAGCGAAGAGCGGTGGTTGCCGGGTCTCGATTTTCAATGGCCGCAGCCATTTTCGCTTGTCGTCGGAGAGCCATATTGTCTCCTTCATGCGTGCGCCCGATCCGATCAGCCTTTGCAGTGGCGGGTTCTGACGCGGCCCATCTTGGCAAGTCCGGTGGTTTAGGCCCGCGCGCAAGCCGAACATGCGGTAGGCTGGCGGTCACCCGACGTCCGTGGCGGCGTTTGCCCTTCGGGATGGATGGGCGGCCACATTCGATCTGGACTGTGACATGGAAGCCCGTCGGTGAGCCGGAGCCGAATGCACAAGCACGCAGCTCCGACGAAGCCGTGACCAAAGAGGTGCAGTCAATGGAGAAGGCGCCTATTTGAACCGCTCGCTTCTAACAGCGTCCGGGCAAACTCCCCCACGCTGTGCGCTAGGCTTTTTGCGCGACGGTATGTCCGCTTCTCGAGTGGCCGGAACTCCGGCTCTGAGGCATGAAACTTATAGCCACCACGACATCGGATCGCGATGCCTACAACGCGGCGATTGGCTTCAACAACAAAAGAGTCCGACATTCTTACCTCCGGTCTGTGCCGTCGGCGGCAGGTCGGTTGAGAGGAACGAGCAGCGGGCGGCTTTACATCAAGGGACAGAGTGGGCCCCGGTCATACCAGCGAAGGCCAGCACAGGCCGGGGCTCAGGAGCCTGCGACGATGCTGCCGGCGTGAAGCTCACGAGAGCGTCGGGAAAGAAAGCTGCTCATGGCAAGGACATTGGTATCCCAGCAGTGTTTATCAAGATCAGGCCAGCCGGCGGATTGACATTCACGTCATTTGGTCCATCCTGAGCGGTGCTATGTCTAATGTCGTATTCATCGAGCGCTTGACGCACCACGCGGGCCGCCAGCTCCGAGGCTAGCTTCCCCGAGTCCATTGAGGGGCTCGGGGCCACAACTCTCCCACAGGTAAATGGAGGCGGTGCTCGCCGCCAGGAGCATTACATGAATAGCGATCGACAAAACGTGGATTCCGCGAAAGCCGAGATGCGCAACGAGAAGACGCAGACCTCGGATGACAGGGTTGTCGTGCCCTTCGCGTCCCGACGCAGACCCTCCCCACCTATCCAGGATGAAGCGAACCCTGATCCGCCATCAGCGGCGTGAATCTTCAGTTTGAGCCCATCCGGGAGAAGAAATTGTCAAGTAATACCGCGTGCCAGGCTGGCCTCCTGCTCGGCCTGATCGATCAGGCTGCGCGGCGCGCACATGATGTGTTGCGCCTGCCCTCGGGTATCCTGATCGCAAAGCGCTTAGAGGACGATGGCTTGAGCAGGATTGAAAGGCTGGAATTGTCGCCGCTGGCTGATGACCAGTTGCTCGCGCTGGCCTTCAGGCGAGCGGGCCAGCTTGAAGGAACGGACCTGAGGGAGGACATGATTCAATTGTTCAAAACGGGTCTTCCGAGCTTTGCGATTGAAGCCCAGCGCCGTGTCGTCATGGCAGATTTACCGCGTTCGGGATTGCCCGTGATGGCCGCTGCGAATGCCGTCGATGCATTAATCGAAGGCGAAGACCTGTCCCTCAAACGTGACAAATTGGCCTTTCTCCGCACCTATGCGGACCTTTATGCAGACCTGTGGTGCGATCCTAGGCTAGGCGCTCCGGTCCCGGTACGCCGCATCATGGCAACCATGGTCACGCGGCTTCACGACCTGGCAGCAGCAGAGCACCGATGAAGGGCACATGACCCATGCTCAATCCGGGCCGCACGGCTTTTACCTGCTGGACCTTCACCTTGATGAGATCTTAGGATGGCTGGTCATCTTGGCTGTCGTCATGCTCTATTCCGTGATGTTCGCGCTCACTGAGCCTGCCAATCGACGCTGGTGGACGACCGCCGCAGTCGCTCTCATGCTTATGACGGGATTGATCTGGATCTGCCATCGTGGGTAGCCGGCGTGCCCCCTTCCGCTTTCGCTTGTCCTGAATGCGAGAAAGTTGGATCAGGAAGATGCGTAACTGATCGACGCGGTGATCACCTGATGGATCGTCGCGCGATCTGCGACATCTCGACAAGGGATTTGTCCTGCTCCCGCGCGAAGTCCATGCAGGCCGTCTCCAGACGGATGCGAACGTTACAAAGGAGCCGCAGATCACAATCGGTGATGTTCGCGCTCGTTGTGGGCGGCCCGATTTTGGGGGACAATGCGTTCTAGAACCAAGCCGCAGGTGATGAGGAGCACGCATACAGCCGAACTGGTAATCATACCACCCGCTCCCGTTCACTGTTTATCGGGTTCCGATCCCAAGATGGCGCGGGCCATGCGCAGCATGTTTCGATAAAGCCGCGTGTCGCTCTGCCGACGTGCTTCGCGCTCCGGAAATGCTTCGCGCAAAATGCGCTTTGCGACCGATTTGACCTCGCGGACACTGGGGCGCCTGCCTTCGCCCATGCACCTAATGAGTACGGGATATCTCAGGCGAAGCGGATTGAGCGACATGATCTTCTCCTCTCTGGCCGAGTTTGAAAATTCTTCCCACCCGCGAATCGATCGGGCGCAGACTTCCTTGGTGTCGGCGTGTCACTCCCACCAAGCGAAGTGCAACCGTCGCGACGCTGGCGAATGTGATGGCGGTTCACACCAACTCGCTGTTCCTGGAAACTATTCGGGAAGAACAGGAGCAGCATCATCACGGCGGCGAGCGTCCCATTGGGGATGCCGAACCAAGCGGAACGACATATAACCGGTCCAACAAATCGCCAACGGTTGCTACAATACTTCCGGCAAACAAACCAAGAGACTTGAGAACGGCGGTCAACATGAGCATCGCCCTGCAACCGTCTCGAGACGCGGATCTCGGTTTGCCATTTCCTCCTCCTTTCGGGCAGAACGACACCTACTCACATATTTAATTCGAACTACGATATATGCTCGACTTGATCCCGACACCATTCGACGGTGGACATAGAGCGCAGCCCCATCCATCGATGCCGAAAAATAGCAGCTTCTGGCTATTAGCAGATGTGTGAGTGCAGGTGATGCCCCCCCTCAGTGCGACAGAAATAATGGCGGGCGACGCTTGCTTTCCAGCAGATACTGCGTCGTGCCGCCGAAGATGAATCGGTGGAGTCGTGGGTGCCCAAAGGCACCAGCGACTAGGATATTCGCATCCATCTTCGTGACTGCATCGACAATTGCCGAGCTGGCATCGCCCGGCGTATACACGACTTGCGTATCGGCGCGAATACCCTGATCTTTAAGATATCGGATTGCGCGCACACCATCGCACGATCGCCCCATCCCATGAGGCACTATCACCAGGATCACACGATCGGCCTGTTTGAGCAGCGGAACCGAACGCCGCAGGGCGCGCGAGGCTTCCCGTCCGCCGTCCCATGCGACCGCGATCGTCCCACCCATGACGGGTGGTTTGTCAGCGAGGAAGGCGGGCCGGCGTTCGTCAAGCAGAATCTGCTGGAATGCGCCAGCAAAGAAGCCATCGCCCCCCGCAGCCGATCGATCCCAGATCACGACGTCAGCCAAACGGGTGGCGGACCTCAGCCCTAGCCAGTCGTCCGTGGTCACCTGCTCAAACATGGTCTGGGGATAATCCAAGTCCGCCAGAAGATCGCGGCAGCGAATGCGCGCGCGAGCCGTCTCCTCCTCGATCGCCGTTATGGCAACGTCCGTCACACTAACCCCGCCCTCCATAACCCAGTTGAACAAACTGCTCGGTGATGGTGCAGCAAACACTACGGAGAGGGTGGCATCGAACGGCGCAGCGAGCGCCTTTGCCACGGAGAGCGATTGAGCGTCTTCGGAGGTACCTAACACCGGTACGAGAATATTGGTCCAAGCCATCACAGCTCCTCCGAACATCCGCGCCAACATCCACTTACAAGGTCAATCTGACTGCGCGTGTCATGCAACGGTGCCGCATTCATAATGGACCAAATTTGAAGGCAGACAAGCGAATGCTATTGTACATTAGCAGCAACTTATTTGCTCTATCCTGATCTAAAAAGATGAGCGTCAAACCCGCTCCCTCCACGAGACCATTCACGCCAGATGCAGCAATATATTTGCGCTGAATTACCAATAATCATCATTTGCCTTATCTGTGGTGACAGACCACAGTGAGTTCCTGAGCGAAAGACGCTTCCCAGCGAACGCGCACAGGATGATCCGATGGATCAAATGGACGCCAAAACAGGAAGTTGCGCCGAGGAACCAAATGAATGTCTGCATCTGAGCTTTCAGGGAATCCCCTGCCCCTGGAACAATGGCGACAGGTCGAAGGACTGACGTGGTCACTCGACGCAATGCAGATACGTTGGCTCAGCGGCTATTTCGCCGGACTCGACGCCGGATTGCGATTGCCCCCTTCGCAGCCGGCGTCGTTTACCGCGGCGCGCACGCTCACCATTCTCTATGGCACCGAAACCGGTAACGCCGCCGAACTCGCCCGAATGCTCGACGCCACCATTAAGCAAAGAGGGCTGAACTGCAATCTCCAAGACATGGCCGACTATAAAATTCGGCAGCTCGCCCAGGAGCAGGATTTACTGATCATCGTCAGCACTTATGGCGAAGGCGAACCGCCTCAACCTGCAACTGGCTTTTTCGAATTTGCCGAGGGTCGCAAGGCGCCGAAACTCGAAGGCGTGCGCTTCGCCGTGCTGGCACTTGGCGATTCAACCTATGAATATTTTTGTCATGCTGGAAAGCGCCTCGATCAGCGTTTCGAGGAACTCGGTGCTCAGCGCCTTGCCGCCCGCGTTGATTGCGATGTGGACTATGAGGAACCTGCTCAAGACTGGATCGCGTCGATTGCAGATGCACTCGCGACCGACGTAGTAATGAATCACCCGCCGAGCGCGGCCCCACTTAGCTCTTCCGCTAGCGCTCCAGCGCCTGTCCATGACAAGCGCAATCCTTTTCCGGCCACGATCATCGAGAACGTCGCTATTGTTGGCCGCGGCTCCACTAAGGAAACCCGGCATGTCGAATTCTCGCTTGCAGGGTCGGGCCTCACCTATGAACCAGGCGACGCACTCGGCATCGCCACCCCAAACGATCCCGCTGTCGTAGCCGAACTGCTGGACGCCCTCGGACTTGCGCCGGAGATCGATCTCGAGATCAAAGGCAACCAATGCTCCCTCGGCGAGGCCCTTACCTATCGCTTCGAAGTAACGGCTGCAACGCCGCGTTTCCTCGACTATTGGACGCTCGTCAGTGATGTCGCGCTACTCAAGCAACTGCAGGAGGAGGACCGCGCCGGCGAGCGTTCGGTGTTCCTGCGCACGCATCACCTAATTGACATCGTCCGCCGCTTTCCCGTGCGGCACATCAAGCCACAAAGCTTCGTTTCGGCTTTGAGGCCACTCCAGCCACGGCTTTATTCGCTAGCGTCGAGCCTGAGCGCAGCACCCGACGAAGCGCATCTCACGGTCGCGCCGCTGCGATACACCCTTCACGGCACACCCCGCAGCGGGGTTGCCTCCGGCCTCCTTGCAGACCGCGCGGATATCGACACCGTTCTGCCGGTTTACATCCAGAGCAACCAGCATTTCAGGCTCCCGGCAACCGATGCGCCGATCCTGATGATCGGAGCCGGTACCGGGGTCGCGCCCTACCGGGCTTTCCTGCAGGATCGCGAGGCGAAGGCCGCTTCTGGTAAGAGTTGGCTGTTCTTCGGCGAGCGGAACTTTCGCACCGATTTTCTCTATCAAAGCGAATGGCAGGACTGGCTCAAGGACGGCATGCTGACGCGCATGGACGTCGCCTTCTCGCGCGACCGCGCCGACAAAGTCTATGTGCAGCACCGGATGAGGGCGCAGAGCCGCGACATCTTCGCCTGGCTGGAAGAGGGTGCGCATGTTTATGTCTGCGGCGATGCCGCCAATCTCGCACCGGACGTCCACGAAGCCCTGATCGATATCGTGGCACATGAAGCGCATACCGGACGCGAGGCAGCGGAGGACTATGTCCGCTCTCTCCAGGCCGACCGTCGCTACCAGCGAGATGTTTATTGAAGGGGCTTGAAATGACCGACGCGACTGTCATCGACCGAACGCGCGACCTGTCGCAGCCACTCGAACGGCTTGGTCCGGACGAGAGCATGAAGGACCGCAGCGACTACCTGCGCGGCACCATTGCCGGTGGCCTGCTCGACCAGATCACCGGTGCGGTTCCCTCTGCCGATGATGTAAAGCTGATGAAGTTTCACGGGATCTACCAGCAGGACGATCGGGACCTGCGCGACGAACGCCGACGTCAGAAACTCGAGCCGGCCTATCAGTTCATGATCCGGGTCCGACTACCGGGCGGAGTCTGCACGCCCGCGCAATGGCTCAAGCTCGACGAGCTCGCACGGGCGCACGGTGGCGAAACGCTACGCATCACCACCCGCCAGACCTTTCAGTTCCATTGGGTCCTGAAGGACAGTCTGCGCCCCATCATTCAAGGATTGCACGACACGTTGCTCGACACGATCGCAGCGTGCGGCGACGACAGCCGAGGTGTGATGTGCACGGTCGATCCGCAAAGCTCACGCTTCCATGCGGAGGTCGCCACCCTAGCGAAGAGCGTCAGTGATCATGTCATTCCCAAGACCCGAGCCTATCACGAGATCTGGTACGGCACCGAGCGGGTCGCCACTTCAGAGCCTGAAGAACCCTTCTACGGCCGAACCTATCTCCCGCGAAAATTCAAGATCGGCTTCGCATTGCCGCCCTCTAATGACATCGATGTCTATGCCCAGGATCTCGGGTTCATCGCGATTGCCGACAAAGAGGGACTGGCCGGGTTCAACGTGGCGATCGGCGGCGGGATGGGCCGCACCGATCAGGCTCCAGAGACCTATCCGCGGCTCGCCAGCATAATTGGATTCGTGTCCGCCGACCGCGTCATTGCCTGTGCCGATGCGGTCATGGCCGTCCAGCGCGACTATGGTGACCGCAAGGATCGCCAGCGCGCGCGCTTCAAATATACGATCGACGACAAGGGTCTCGACTGGATCAAGGCCGAGATCGAGCAGCGCATGGACGTCCCGTTCGAAAGCGCGCGCGCCTTCGAGTTCACATCGAACGGCGACAGCTATGGCTGGAACATAACCCCTGACGGTCGCCACCATCGCACACTCATCATCGAGAACGGACGCCTCAATCTCAAGCTGCTCGACGCGCTTCGGGATATCGCCCGCGTCCATCGCGGGACTTTCCGACTGACAGCCAACCAGAACCTCATCGTCGCCGGCGTACAGGCGGAGGATCGCGCGGCGATCGATGCCATCCTGGCCGAGCACTTTCCGGACATCGATCACTTCTCGATCCTGCGGCGCAATGCGATCGCCTGCGTCGCCCTACCGACCTGCGGCCTCGCGATGGCGGAAAGCGAGCGCTATTTGCCATCGCTGCTCGACAAGATCGAGGAAATCCTCGCCGAAAGCGGCCTTTCCGACGAACCGATCACGGTGCGCATGAGCGGTTGCCCGAACGGCTGCTCGCGGCCCTATATCGCCGAGATCGGGCTGACAGGACGGGCGCCCGGCAAGTATAATCTCTATCTTGGCGGTGGTTTCCATGGCGAGCGCCTGAACCGCATGGTCCGGGAGAATGTCGGAGAAGCGACGATCCTGGAGGTGCTGGCTGAAGCCCTCGCCCGCTATGCCCGCGAGCGACAGCCCGGCGAGCATTTTGGAGATTTCACTATTCGCGCCGGCATCGTCCGCGAGGTAACCGCAGGGCGCTTTTTCAATGACTGAACCCACAGACGGCCTTCCGCGGCCGCAGACCATCACCGCCGCCTATGGTGTGGCCAGCGATACCGCATTCGGCGCCGTGGCGCCGCCGCTCTACCTCTCGAGCACCTACGAGTTCGCCGGGTATGACGAACCGCGCATCTATGACTATGGTCGCGCCGGAAATCCGAACCGCGAACTGCTTGGCGATGCCCTCGCCAAGCTTGAAGGGGGGGGCGGAGCCGTCATCACGTCTAGCGGAATGTCCGCGCTCGATCTCCTCGTCGGCAGGCACCGGGCAGGCGATCTGATCCTCGCCCCGCATGACTGCTATGGCGGCACCATGCGGCTTCTCAAGGCGCGTGCAGATCTTGGTCACTGCAGCGTGCGATTCGTCGATCAAACTAACATGGGCGCATTCGAAGCCGCACTGGAGGAAGCGCCAGCGCTGGTTCTGATCGAATCCCCAAGCAACCCGTTAATGCGAGTCGTCGATATTGCTGCACTCTCGCGCAAAGCACACACGGCCGGCGCCGCGGTTGCTGTCGACAATACCTTCCTGTCGCCCGCCAACCAGCGTCCGATCGAACTCGGTGCGGATTATGTAATTCACTCCACGACCAAGTATCTCAATGGTCATTCAGACGTGATCGGCGGGGCGGTAGTCGCAGCCGATCCAGTGCAGGTTGAGCAACTGCGGTATTGGGCGAATGTTGTCGGAAGTGCTGGCGCTCCATTCGATGCGTGGCTGACATTGCGCGGCCTGCGCACGCTCTTCCCGCGCATGGAGCAGCAGGAGATCAACGCCATGGCGGTTGCCCGTTTCCTCGAGAAACATCCTGCTGTGGTAAAGGTTCACTACCCAGGCCTGCCGTTGCATCCCAGCCATGCGATTGCCTCGCGGCAGCAGCACGGCTTCGGCGCGATGCTGAGCTTCGAGTTGCACGCCGGCGTTGCCTCCGTTCGCAAGTTCATCAGCGCCGTGCGGTTCTTTACGCTCGCGGAGTCGCTCGGCGGCGTTGAAAGCCTTGTGGCCCATCCGGCTACGATGACGCACGCTGACATGGGCGAGGAAGCGCGCGCCGTCGCAGGCATTAGTGACAGCCTGTTACGGCTTTCCGTTGGTTTAGAGGCCGAACGGGATCTGATCGCCGGCCTCGAGGAAGGCCTTTCGGCCTGCAGCGAATGATGGATCCGACAGCCCGACAGTGAAGGAACAGGAACGATGCCCGGATATGTATTCTTAGTCGATATTTTCGCCGTCATCCTAGCGATCACAGGCTTTTCAATGGCTTTTCGCCAGTCGTTCGTCAGGCGCCTCATAGGTCGACCACCGCCACCGACATCCCCGCTCGTCGCAGCGAACAGGGATGAGGAGCCGATAACCTACGTCCTGCGTATCGCCGGTGTCATGCTGATGATCTTCGGTATCGCTATCGGTGGAATGGTGACCTTGTTCAATCTGGCCCAACTATAGCCCCCGACCATGGAAGGACATCTCGATGGAAAACGCAGCCGCCTCGCTCGCCCCGGACTGGCACGTGGCGCAGTGGTTCAATAGCTCGAGCCCGCTTGCCATCGAGAACCTGCGCGGCAAGGTCGTCGCTCTTCACGCCTTCCAGATGCTGTGTCCCGGCTGCGTAACGACCAGCATCCCACAAGTTCAGCGGATCGCACGCGCCTTCAACCCCGCCCAGCTCGCCGTCATTGGCATACATACGGTGTTCGAGCATCATGATGTCATGACGCCTCAGGCTCTCGCCGTGTTCATTCGCGAGTTCCAGCTGACCTTTCCCATCGGTGTCGATCTCCCTGGACCTGCGGGTCCGATCCCGCAGACTATGTCCGCTTATGCTATGCAGGGGACGCCGACGCTGATCCTGATCGACCGCCGCGGCCGCCTGCGCAAACATGCGTTCGGGACAGAGGACGACATGCGCGTCGGGGCCGATATCGCCATTCTCCTAGCAGAACGGGAGCTGTCCAATGACCCATCACTGTGATCATTCGATCGATCCCGGCGAACTGGCCGATGCCGTCCGCTACATTGCGCAACGCCACCGCGCTGAGGATCGTCCGCTCGAAGTGCTGGCAGAAGAGGTCGTCCATGAGCGCTTCCGCACTCGCCTGATGCCGGACGAAAACGATCGCACAAGTCCCGCTAATACGGATCGCGTCATCGAGATCTGCCGCCAGGTCCGACTCCTGCTCGCAAGCGGGACCGTCATCGACGCCATTGACGAAGCATCGATCGAGTCCTTTCCCGCCAGTGACCCGCCCGCATGGATCGGGCACAGACCGCCTGGAGACACCTGATGGGTACGCTGCGTATCAAGCGCATCTATGAGCCCCCGCTGCCGAGTGACGGCTTTCGTGTTCTGGTCGACCGGCTTTGGCCCAGAGGTGTGTCCAAGGCAGAGGCGGCCCTCGATCTCTGGCTCAAGGAGATTGCACCGTCAGCGGAACTGCGGGAATGGTTCGGCCACGACCCCGCCCGGTTCGACGAGTTTGCGACGCGGTACCGCTCGGAGCTGAAGACCAATGTCGAGGCGGTCGACCAGCTTCGTGACATCGCCAAAGCCCACGACACCACCCTGCTTTATGGCGCGCACGATAGGCGTGCGAACCAGGCGGTCGTCCTCGCGGAATTTCTTGCCGGGCAAGGGCCGCATTTCGAGCAGGATGCCTGACCAGGCTTTCGACCGTATGGGCTTTTCATGGACGTGCGGCGCGCAGCGCAAGGGTCGTTGCGCGAATTGCCGCTGCCCAACCTCTCGGTGGCGTCTATATTGCCGGGCATGAGTTCCGCTTCCATGCCCATACCGTTCCAGCCTCCCACTGGAACGGACGTCATCTGACGGGTTTGCTGCTCGGCAACGTCATGCTGGCGCTCGGCCCCTGGTTCGTGTCGCTGATACATTCAGCGGCGAGGAAGCAGACGCGATGGGTCTCGTCTCGATGTCGGTGCCGGACGAGGCAGTGGAGGGCAAAGCCGTGGCAGTGGCGGCCCAGCTTGCCGATCGTCCGCCCGCCGCGCTGCGCTGGACAAAACACACGCTGAATCATTGGCTGCGCCAAGCCACCCCGATCTTCGATGCCTCGCTGGCGCTCGGTGATCGGCTTCGCGGGACCGGAGGGACCCGAAGGCATCGATGCCTTTTTTTCAAAAGCGCAAGCCTGTCTTCGATCCGGCACTCCCCGCCTGATCGTATCACCCGATCTGCCGGTTCAATCGAGTTTGTCGAATATCTCGAGAAGCAACGGCCGCAGCCGCCGGATTTCCTCGCGATGCATGGTCGAAAGCGAGGCGAGAATGTCATAAGCCTTGGCGGTCAACCGCAGGAGCGAACGACGACGATCGTCCGGTGACACCTCCCGGACGATCAGACCCAATGCATCGAGGCGGTCGACCAGGCCCGTCGCGCTATGCGCCTTCAGGACCAGCCGCTCGGCGATATAGCCGACAGTCGCCTGGTTAGCATTGGCAGCGCGAATAGCAAGCAAGGCCTGATGCTGTTGCGGGGTCAGCCCGAGCATGCCCGCATGCGCCTCGCTAAACGCCTGGAAGCGCCGGATCTCATGCCGAAACGCCGCCAAAGCACGATAATCTTCATCGGCCAATAATGCGTCCTTTGCGCGCACAACCATTCTCCGCATTGAATCATATCGCATTACGATATAATGCGACCCCTCCAACAGCAAGAGGTTATGCCCGCTTATGTCCCTAACGCCGACGCGAGTCGTTGAGACCCATCAACTGGCAGACCATTCCGTCGATCTGCGGATGCCGCTGCTGGCGCTCATGGCTTTGGTTGTGGGAACCGGCGGCGCGGTAGGCGCGTGGGTGCTCGTGAAGCTGATCGCGATTGCAACCAACCTGTTCTGGTTCGGACGGCTCTCGGCGGCCCATTCGGTCATCATGGACAGCAATGTCGGCCTGCTGGTAGTGGTTATCCCGGTGATCGGCAGCCTACTCGTCGGATTGATGGCGCGATTTGGGTCCGACAAGATCCGAGGGCATGGCATTCCCGAAGCGATCGAGACGATCCTGTTCGGCGAGAGCCGGCTCTCGCTTAAGGTCGCCCTGCTCAAACCGCTCTCTTCGGCGATTTCCATCGGCAGCGGTGGGCCTTTTGGCGCCGAAGGACCGATCATTATGACCGGCGGCGCCATAGGGTCGCTCTTTGCCCAATGTTTCCATCTGAGCGCCGCCGAACGAAAGACGCTGCTCGTCGCGGGCGCCGCCGCAGGCATGACCGCGATCTTCGGCACCCCGCTCGCGGCCATTCTCCTGGCGGTCGAGGTGCTCCTGTTCGAATTGAAACCGCGCAGCTTCGTACCCGTTGTCGTCGCGACGATCGTTTCTTTGGCATGGCGGCCCCTTTTCCTTGGCTCGGGATCGATGTTTCCGATGACCGCGACCGTGCCCGATTCAGGCTGGAGCCTGCTCGCCGCCGCCGGCATCGGCCTTCTGGTCGGCTTCGAGGCGATGCTGCTGTCGACGTCGCTGTACCGGATCGAAGATCTGTTTCACAAATTGCCGGTCCATTGGATGTGGTGGCCGGCGATTGGCGCGATCGTCGTTGGTCTGGGCGGCCTGATCGACGCCCATGTCCTGGGTGCGGGCTATGCGAGCATCGAAGCGCTGCTGACGGGTTCGCTGGCTCTCAAGGTCGTCGTCGCGCTCCTCGCCGTGAAGGCGGTGGTCTGGCTCGTCGCGCTGGGCTCGGGAACGTCAGGCGGCGTTCTTGCGCCGCTCCTCATCCTCGGCGGCGCGGCCGGCTTTCTCATCGGTCAGTTCCTCCCCGGCGACGCAAGCTTCTGGGCGATGATCGGCATGGCCGGTATCATGAGCGGCGCGATGCGCGCGCCGATGACCGGCGCGCTGTTCGCCGTCGAACTCACCGGGCATTTCGAAGCGATCCCCTACACCATCACCGCCGCCGGAGCCGCCTACGCAATCAGCGTCTTGCTGATGCGCCGGTCGATCCTCACCGAAAAGATCGCGCGGCGCGGACGCCATATCCTTCAAGAATATACTGTCGATCCGCTCGATCTCCTGCAGGCAGCCCAGCTTATGACCCCACATCCGCAGACGCTCTCCGGCGGCCTGACGATCGAGCAGACGCTCACCTTTTTCACGACCCAGGCCGAACATCGAAGCTATCCGGTCGTGGATGCCGGGGGGCGGCTGATCGGTCTCGTGTCCCGAACCGATGCGCTGCGCTGGCAGATCGACCACAGCCTCGCGAAGACCCTGCTCTCCGATGCCATTTCCGATTCAACACAACCCGTCGCCTATCCCGACACGCCCAGCGGCGTCGTGGCCGATCTGATCATCGAAACAGGAATCGGCCGGATTCCCATCGTCGATCGCGAAACCCGCAAGGTGCTCGGGATCTTGTCGCGTCAGGATCTCCTCAAGGCGCGCAGTACAAATCGGCTTGCCGAAACCGGCCGTAACCGATTTGTCTTCCGAACCAATCCCGCGTCCTGAGGATAGCAGCCCAGCGGGCTCACATGTACCGCAATCCGTTCATCCGCGCCTGCTCAACCCCAAGCGCCTCGCTGGGCAATCTTGGCGATCAAACAGCGATCTTGGCGGCGACGCGAAGCCCTTCGCGAATACGGTTCATTACGCCCGGATCGGCCTTGGTGGAGTGCACAGCATAAGCGGAATAAGAGAACTCTGGGCTGCTGGGGACCAGGGCAAGCCGGTTCTCCTCGAGATAGGACCGGATGAAGCCTTTTCGGAAATAGCCGCTCCCGCCCGTCGCCAGAATGTATTCCAACGCCAAAGGACCATAGCTGATTGAAACGACGGCATTGGGATGCTCGGGGAATGCGGCTTGGAAACTCGCCGCAAACTCATCACCCCAATCAATCTGGACATGGTCTTGCGACGACAGAGGAACAGTGGTGGGTGTGGTTCTCACCATCACTAGCTTTTCCTCAAACAGCAACTCGGCCACCACACCGGGCCGATGCGGCGCGGCATAGAGAATCGCGACATCGAGCGATCCATCTTGGACCTGCTCCATCAGGTTCTCGGCTGTATCGATTTGTGTGCGAACGGCAATTTCGGAACATTCGCGCCGCATCCAAAGGAGCCAGTGGCGCAGGAGCGGATTCCAGAGGCTGAGCTCCGCTCCCACGGTAACCACCGTCTCGCGTCCTGGTGGCAGAGCGACCGCGCGTCTGGCACGGGCCCAGACTTGCACAAGCGTCGTCGCGAACCGGAGGAATTGCTCCCCGGCAGGCGTCAGTTTGGCTCCGGCCTTGTTGCGGATGAATACCGGACAGTCGAGCTGTTCCTCCAAAACCCGGATGCGGGCGCTGACCGCGGTTTGAGTGAGATTGAGATTGGCGGCGGCACCCACAAAGCTGCCTGTCTTCACAACCTCGAGAAAGGTTCGCGCGATCGCGATGTCCATGCTACAATTTCCCTGTCCTTAACTTGCATTTATATTCGCAAAATTTGATGGCCACTAACGCAGGATAAGCGCTCACTCAAGGCCACAATGCAGTGATCGGGATACCTAAGTTCTGGCTCACCGAGCATTAGACCCGCTGCGAAAATCCTGCCTTTTCACGGCACTGGGGAGCATCGCGCAGGCGAAATCAGCGTGTCATTCGGGACTCAACGCGTGACCGAGTCAGCGTCAAGGAGGTCGGCCGCTTTCTGGATATTGCTCCTATGGCTTTCCAACATCTCTTTAAGAGCGCCGTGCAGATGCTCATCTCGGACCCGCGGTAACATCTCTTCCAGCCTTCGAACGACCCAGGCTTGGCCACGATTGAGGAAATTCAGGCGATCATATGGATCAACTATCGCAAGCGCCTTTTCCCGAAACGCTCCCGTCTTGCGCGACGGTGTCGCCTTAAGGCGCCCAATCTGCTCGGCAAGCATCGCGCACCAGCGCGCTTCATCGGCGCGAACTCTGAGCATGAGCGCGGAATACGCAGGCGTGGCGGGAATCCTGCTGCTGGCTAGCGCTACCTTTGCTCCCGCTCGCTCGGCCTCGAGCAACTCGTTAAGGTTCTTGAGAAGTTCGTCACGGCCAGCATAGCCCATATAGACGTCGTCGGCCTCGGAAATGAAGCAAACCGGAGAAGAAGGCTCGTCTGATATCATGGATCACCTCTCACACCGAAAGCGCCGCAGCCTCACGAAGGCCCGCCCGTATGCGGTTCATCACCTCTTGGTCGGCCTTAGTCGAATGAACCACATAGGCGGAGTAAGAGAATTCCGGGCTGTTCGGGACGACCGCGAGACGCCCCTCGTCAAGATAAGACCGGATGAAACCCTGGCGGAAATAGCCACTTCCGCCTGTGGCAAAGATATAGTCAAGAGCCAAGGGGCCATAGCTGATCGACACCACGGCGTTGGTTTCGTCGGGAAAGGCTGACTGGTGGCTTGCCGCGAATTCCTCGCCCCAATCCACTTGCACATGGTCCTCGCGCGCGCGAGGCCGGTTCGTCGGTGTCGTGCGAACCAGGATCAGCTTCTCTTCAAATAGGAGTTCCGCGATGATCCCGGGCCGCCTCGGCGCCGCGTAGAGCACCGCGACGTCCAGCGAACCTGATTGCACCTGCTCCATAAGTCGCTCCGAGCCATCAATTCGCGTACTTACGGCTATTTCTGGGCATTCACGCCGCATCCAAAGCAGCCAGTGTCGCAAAAGAGGGCTCCATAGACTAAGTTCGACCCCCACGGTCACGATCGTTTCCCGACCGGGCGGCAATGCGACCGCGCGTTGCGCCCGCGCCCAAACCTGAACCAAGGTGGTTGCAAATCGCAGGAACTGCTCTCCAGCATCTGTGAGTTTGGCACCTGCCTTGTTGCGGACGAACAGCGGTCGATCGAGCTGCTCCTCCAGCACCCGGATCCGGGCACTGATAGCCGTTTGAGTCAAATGGAGATTGGCCGCCGCGCTAACAAAGCTGCCTGTCTTGACAACTTCCAGGAAGGTCCGGGCCGCGCTGATGTCCATACAGCAAATTCCTTACACCCAACGTGCAATAATATTCATTTGCTTTATAGATGCTAATGGATCGATGATGCGAGCGCAAGGCGAGACATTCGTCCATGCAACAACACTAAAAGAGCAGCGACGCTTGGGTACAACGCACAGTGAGACACCCTGAACCATTCAAACCCGGGCGCCCCGCGAGAAAATTCGAGCTGTACATGGCCCTTGGCACGCTTTCTTTCCTGCTGGGTGTAGGGTTCGCCATCCTCTATTTTCATGATCGGGGGTTTCTTGGCATAGAGCTCTCTATCGCTGCGATGACGTTCACCGCTGCCGTTTGCATCGGCATTGTCGTCGGATTGACCATTGAATGGTCAACACAGCGAAGGACGGGCGCCAGAACGCGTGAGATTCCCCCACCCTTTGACATATATTCCGTTTGGCCGCCCGCTTCCGACTCATTTAAGTCTGCGGTCAGGAAGGACCAACTGAGGCCGAACGAAAAGCAGGGAAGCAGGTTGAGACGATGACAAAAGATCGGGAGGGACGCATTTGTGCTTGTAACAGCAGGCTTGCGCTCCATCCCGGCTGCACTGGAGAGGCGCCATTCGTAGACTACAGGATATCAATTCGTCGATATTGCAGCTGATACCCGGGCGCCGTCAACTGTTTCGGTCGACTGAAGAGGAAGCAAGATGCTAATAGATGTTTTCGATGGTCGCGACCATAAGAATGCCACACCCGCCGGATGCTTCCATTTTGCGCGCTCTCCTACTCCAGGAGAGCAGGTAGAAATCGATGGCAAGATCAGAGTCGTCACGCGTGCATGGCATCAGCCGAGCAATTGCTATGCTGGTGCTAAATTCGCCATTCTGATTAGCGATCAGATTGCGACGCCTAAGCACGGGGAACCCCCATTTCCAGTTCATGACCGGGTTCAAGAAGCGATCTAGCCCACGCCTGTGCTCAAACTGAAAATTCAGCGACTTTTCGAAGCTCCTCAAATCGAGAAGTACAGGAACCAGCTCTCCAACGCTCCAAACAACAGCCGAAGCAATGCGGAAGTGCCCTCTACATCAACGCAAGACGTCTGAATTGAACAGCGTCATTAAAGGATGAATCTGCCGGGCCAGTTTCTCACAGGCCGAGAAAGTGGCGCAGTTTGGCGGAGTTTCCATTAAAGCGGGGTCGATTTTCGTGAGCGCTAGCAATACCGATCTTCAAGTCTTTATGGGCATCGTCAAAGCGCTTCCAAGTGGAAACGGCACTCAACGGCTACCCCCGAACATGCGCACTAGCTTTTCCGAGCGTGTCGATGGCGATCTACTTATAAGGTGCAGATATATCGGAAGCAAAAATTCCATAACATTCAACATGCCTGTGAAGACGAATTTAACAAACATTTATAAAAGATAACGTGATAAACTTCTTTTATTTTCGATAACAATTTACACGAGAATTTACACCATATATCAGGATAAAGTTGTCAGTGATGAATTTATTTCGGATTTTTGGTAAATCATCATTGACTTCCAAGAGTACGGTTCCGCCACGAGCGAGAAATGAGATCGATGATGCATGGGAGCCGATGGATCTATTGCATCGTCACATGATCTTCGCACCGGTAAAACTGAATGATCGGAATATACCTGCTCTCGTCGACAGTGGCACCTCTCGATCCATTATCCATCACGGCCTGGCGAGGGAGTTGGGCCTTGTACCGCTGGGCGAGGCGTCCGTGACATCCTTTACCCGCAGAGTTGCGGGTCTCAGCTATCGCACCGAACGAATGGAACTGGCAGGCACATTTCTGAACAATTTCGTTATAGATAGCTATGGAATGGCGGAAATAGAGGCGCTTTCGCGGCAACATATCCCCCTGATCGTGGGGCGGGATGTGCTTCAGAAGGTCGATGTGGACTTCGATTTCGTCGGGAATCGCATTCGTTGGATTTCGAAGGGAGCAAGGCGAGATTTTCAGGCGGATCTTTCAGTCGCCCTGCACGGTGAACGCGCGGCCTTTCCATCGATCGATCTGGCACTGGAAGGAAGGGCGCGAGAAAGAGCCCTGCTTGACTCAGGTAGCAACACACCCATCACAATGGCGGCGGATTATGCCCGGGAACATGGCTTTCTCGACAACCGGCGCCAGTCTTCAGCGGTTTCCATCAGTCTGGAAGGCGCCCTCACCAATGTTGTTTTTTCACTTCGGAGCGTGAACATTGGCGCATTCGAGTTGTATAATGTTCCGGTTCAGGCAGTTGAGAACTGGAAGCTAGCAGAACCCATATCTTTAGGATGGCCCCTGTTCCAGGCGTTTCGCATGGTTCTGAGTTTGGGTGGGAAGTCATTGGACGCGAAGGTGGACCCACACATCCTGACGTCCGAAATCCCGAGAGACAGGCTGGGGATTTCGGGCCGCCGAGAAGAACAGCAACTTATTATCTCTCACGTCGCACCATGGAGTCCTGCTTGGCACGCCGGCTTGCGCCTCAACGACGTGGTTGTGACTGTCGATGGCCGCGCAATCAGCGCTGGTTACCCGGTTCCTGGCGAACGCATTGGTTTTCGCGCTGCAGGTAGCAAGGTTCGCCTTGGTCTTGCTAGTGGACGCAACATCGATCTAACGCTGACGAATTATTTCTGACGATCACTTATTCGGACGGGCCACCGCGAAAGACCGATTGGAACGCTAAATTTCGTATCGTAATGCCAAGACACGCTGAGCTGACGCAGGTCGGTCAATGCAGCGAAAGAGGGATTGCGGCCGCGCTTTTCTACCATCTTTCAAAGCAAATGACTGATGGTCTTGCGCTCCTCCCGCGGGATTGCATCATAAGGAAAGAACAGATCAAAAGTGCTGCCTACGCCGAGTGCTGTGTCGATTCTCATGAAACCGCCAGCCTGTCTCACGAAATTGTCCACCTGCGGGAGGCCTAATCCAGTGCCGGTTCCAGCCTTCGTGGTGAAGAAGGGGTCCAAGATCCTGCGCCTGACGTCTGCAGTCATGCCCATACCGTCATCTCTCACGCGAACTCGGACATAAGACCTCGATGTTGGGCCTTGCGAGGCTGCCTGAAAGACTAGACCGGTGCTGATGTGAATGCTCCCTCCATCCGGCATCGCGTCTCGAGCGTTGACAACGAGATTCATAATCGCTGCATTGAATTGAGGAAGATCGAAATCAAAATTCGGAACATCCTGATCGAACTGCAGCACAATGCGTATATCGGGACCCACAGCATATCGCAGCAGCGTTTGCAATTGCCGCAAGGCGTCATTTACGTTTGCCGCTTGGACCTCACAGTCGTGCCCACTCGCAAAATCAAGCAACCGCGCCGTCATCCTCAACCCGCGGTCCACTCCCTCTTGGGCTCCCGCAAGAAACCTGCTTGACAAGGCGACATCGGACTCATGCCGTTTTGCCAAGTTCAGTCCTGCTGAGATCACGGCGAGGATGTTCCTAAAATCGTGCACAAAGCTTCGGCTCATCTGTCCCAAGGCGAACATTCGCTGAATGGCAGGCGAGCTCAACTCTTGAGGATTAAGCTCGCTATTGTTCGCCATCGAAAGCGCGCACGAACGGTCTGGAGGATCGCATTCGCGCGAAGGGCTCACAGGAGATTCAAGCGGCATACCAGGATCCCTCCCCGGCCTGGATGCCCAGCGTCAATTGGGCAGCCAATCTATCACGCGGAGGATGCGCCTCGGTTGAACAGAAGTCGAGGGAATATTATTGTCATTTGATAGCAACTTTGTTCATCATATGAGGCAATCCTTCGCCAACTGGTCGCCCAAGTCCCATCAGTTCTCATTCCCCAAATGCCGCCCTGCGCCATCCGATCGCGCCGACCATGCCTCGCCCCGGAATATGGCCCGCCGACCGGCGATAACCGGTCCGTTCTACCAGTTATTTCACCAAGGTCGCGACGCCCCAGCCGCACTTTGCGGCGGGCTTCAATAATCCTCCACCGCGACGGGAACCTTTCGCAACTAAAGTCATCAAATGCACGAAATGGAGACGGCAATCATGGGTCGACCGAAAGTTGATCTGGACACGTTAACCGATGTGGCCTTGGCTGCCCGGATCGTCATCGGCGATGTCTACGCAGCTACGATCGTCGTTCAGCGAAACAACCAGCGCCTCTTTAGGGCAGCGCTGAGCATTCTATCCAATCGCAGCGAGGCCGAAGATGCCCTGCAAAGCGCCTATGTTCGCGCTTTCGCCGGGATGGCCGAGTTCGGCGGACGATCATCCCTTTCCACATGGCTAACCCGCATCGTGATCAACGAAGCGCTCGGTCGGTTGCGGGCAGCCCGGCGGCGAAAGGCTTGTTTTGACGGCAACTCCGTACTGGTCCTCGATGAGTATAGGGACAAGCTCATGCGCGGCTCCACGGCCGGAGGATCACCCGAATACGTTCTGGCACACCAGCAGCTGCGCCAGATACTGGAATCGGCGATCGCCGCCCTCCCCCTCGATTTTCGCCTGGTCTTTGTCCTGAGGGATATCGAAGGCCTGAGCATCGAAGAGGCCGCAGCCGCGCTCGAGGTTCCGCAGGCAACGGTGAAGACCCGGCATCTACGCGCACGGCGGCGGCTCCAAAAATTGCTCGACCCGGAAATCCGCACCGCGTTGCAGGGAACCTTCCCTTTTGCCGGCGAAGATTGCCAGGCGCTCACCGCGCGCTTGATGCAGCAGTTCCGAACGAACCCCCAACTGATCGCAATGGAGAGACAGGAAGATGACCGAGTTGCCAAGTAACAGCCGCCGCTCAATCCTGACCGGTGGCATCACCACGCTATCCGCGGCCGGGCTGGTCGCCTTGTTGGGCGGCAGCATCCCAGCGGAGGCCAAGCAGTCCGACCGGCCCGGACAGGACGTGCAGCTGCTCAATGCCGCCCTGGCCCTAGAACATGAAGGCATAGCAGCCTACCAGGTTGCCGCGGAGAGCGGGCTGCTTTCACCGGATGTCCTCAAGGTGGGCATCACCTTTCAGAGCCACCACAAGATGCATCGCGACGATCTGGCAGCGGCGATCCGGCGCCTGGGCGGCCAAGCCGCCGTCAGCAAGCCCACGGCTGAATACGCTGCTGCGCTTGGCGCTGCCGCTTTGAAAAACCAGACTGACGTCCTCAAGTTGGCGCTGCAGCTCGAGCGCGGCGCCACAAATGCCTATCTGGGCCTCATACCGTCGCTCGCGGCGACCGAGTTCCATCTGCTATCTGCCCGGATCGCCGGCGACGAGGCATTCCACGCAGCGATACTCGGGAATGTCTTGAACGAGCCGATACCGCAAAAGGCACCGATTTTCGGATAAGGCGCATGGGTCCCTTCGCTCTCCGAACGGTAGGACGCGCACTCGCTGTCGGGATAACAATGACCTTCGGCGGTGCGCTGCTCGCAAGTCCCGGGTCGTCCCGTGGGGACCCGGCTCGTGGGGCCGAGGTGTATCAGACCAAATGTGGAGGCTGCCACTCGCTTGACAGCAACCGTGTCGGGCCTCTGCATCGCGGTGTCGTCGGGCGGCGGGCCGGAAGCGCTCCCGGCTTTCACTATTCAAAGGCGCTGAGCGCGTCGCGGATCGTCTGGACGCCGACCAATCTCGATCGTTGGCTAACCGCACCGACGCTCATGGTGCCGGGAACCTTGATGGGATTTCGCCTTGGGTCGCCACAAGATCGAGCTGATGTCATCACATACCTCGCGAAAAACCCAACTCGACCAGCTCAAGCAAGCCGCCCGTGAGCTAACAGCGATGAGGATGAAGCGCGGGAGGGTAAAAACTGAGGAATGTTGCAAGGCTCGAGGCAGAGCCGCCGAAGCGCGACTAAACTAACTGGGACTCGCCAGTTTCATCATAACTAGCCACGGATATCCGACTGAACGGCAATAATCGGGAATCCAATCGGGTGCTATCAATAGTAGAAAGGTGTGCAATCAAAACCGCTGCATGATTGGGGCAATCGGGCGAGCGCGCCAACAACGCGAGGAGCATCGCATGACCAATGAAACGTCAGCACTATCCGGGCCGGACCTTAGCCTTGGCATTCCACTCTCGTCTCTGCCGGAAGGAGCGATGCTGCAAGGCCATGCGGGCGGTGAAGCCATTCTGCTGGTTCGACGTGCCGATCGGCTGTTTGCAGTCGGCGCGTTTTGCACACATTATGGCGCCCCCCTTTCCGGAGGGCTCCTTGTAAATGAGACAATCAGATGTCCCTGGCATCATGCCTGTTTCGACTTGCGCACGGGCAACGTGATCCGCGCCCCAGCGCGAGATCCGCTGGCACGGTGGCGCGTGGAGGAGGCGCGCGGGATCGTTTATATTCGCGAAAAGCTGGATGAGCCGATTACTCCTGTACTCGCCGACCGCAATTCGGTGCCGGCAACGGTTGTCATTGTCGGCGGCGGCGCGGCAGGCAACGCCGCAGCAGAAACGCTTCGCAGGGAAGGCTATGCTGGTCGCATCACACTGCTGAGTGCCGACGATGCCCTGCCGTGCGACCGGCCAAATCTTTCCAAGAACTATCTGGCCGGCACGGCCCCAGAGGATTGGATCCCCCTCCGCTCGATTGAATTCTACCAAGAGCATGAAATCGATGTGCGCCTGAACGCGCCGGTGATCGCGCTCGATCTGGTAGCACAACAGGTCATTTTGGCAGACAGCAGCCGCCTTTCCTATGACGCCCTGCTTCTTGCTACCGGGGCCCAGCCCGTGCACCTCGATATACCCGGCGCCTCGCTCCCGCATGTACATTACCTGCGCACGTTTACCGACAGCCGCAATCTCGTCGAGACTGCAAAGGCAGCGAAGCGCGCTGTCGTTATCGGTGCAAGCTTTATTGGTCTCGAGGTCGCCTCCTCGCTCCGCGCCCGAGAGATCGACGTGCATGTGATCGGGCGGGAGACCACTTTGATGGAAACCGTCCTAGGGCCCCAGATTGGAAGGTTTCTCCAAACCTTGCACGAAGGCCACGGCGTCACGTTCCATCTGGGGACGACAGCTGCCGAGATAGATAGTGTCCAGGTGACGCTGGCGAACGGGGTAACGATCGAGGCCGACATGGTCGTCATAGGCGTCGGCGTGCGCGCCGAGACGACGCTCGCCGAGAAAGCTGGACTTACGATGGATCGTGGCGTGTCGGTGAACGAATACCTAGAAACGAGCGCGCCCAATGTGTTCGCCGCAGGCGACATTGCACGCTGGCCCGATCCCTTCACCGGCGAGCGGATCCGCGTCGAGCATTTCGTCGTTGCCGAGCGCCAAGGCGAAACCGCCGCTCGCAACATCCTCGGCCGCCATGAACGATTTGCGACCATCCCATTCTTCTGGACCGAGCAATATGATCTCGGGATCGCCTATGTGGGACATGGAGCAGACTGGGATGAGATCCTGGTGGAAGGTGATCTCGAGGCGCGGAACTGCTCGGTCATTTATCGGCGCGGCGGCACGAAGATGGCGGTTGCTTTGCTCCACCGCGATCTCGACGGTCTGCGAGCCGAGCTCGAATTTGAAAGATCGGCTGTTCGGCAAAAAAAGGAGAACGTCGTCGGTGCTCGGACCCTGCTGTCGTCGAAGGATTGAAAGAACGGCAGACATGACGCCCAATCTCTTTCTGGCCACTGTGCCGACACCCACGGTTATGGAGGAACTTCATGGCGATCGATCACTCCGCCGACTTTTCGCGAGAAGCGGTCGGCATTTTTCATAGTTCGCAAGGGCTGGAGGGCGCCGTTCACGAACTCCTCAGTTCGGGATTCCATCGGTCCGATCTCAGCCTGCTAGCAAGCGAACGCGCGGTCGAGGAGAAGCTGGGCCATCGCTTTTCCCGAGTAGACGTTCTCGCCGACGACCCGGAAGTGCCCCGCGCCGCCTTTGTATCGACCGAAGCGATTGGCGACGCGGAAGGGGGAATCATTGGAGCACTCGTTTATGTGGGGGCGCTTGCGACGGTGGGCGCCATCGTCGCTTCGGGGGGAACGCTGCTTGCAATGATCACGGGTGCGGCACTCGCGGGAGGTGCCAGCGGGCTCGTCGGGTCTATGCTCGCCCAACGGCTAGGAGATCATCATGCGCATTACCTTCAGGAGCAGATTGTACGCGGCGGCCTGTTGTTATGGGTGCGAACGCGGGAGCCCGCCGCCGAAGAACGTGCCATCGGAATTCTCAGGAAACATTCGGCGGACAAAGTCCATGTTCACGGCATGTCTCTCACGGCGCTAGACGCATGAGCGATCTGGACCAGTTGTTGGCAGAGGTCCGGGTCTGCCGCGCATGCGGCAACGTACTGCCGCTCGGACCGAGGCCGGTCTTACAGATGTCCGCGACCGCGCGCATCCTGGTCGCAAGCCAGGCCCCCGGTATCAGGGTTCACGCAAGCGGCGTTCCCTTTTCTGACCTGTCGGGCGATCGATTGCGCGAATGGATGGGAGTTTCCCAGGATCAGTTCTATGACGCGACGAATATCGCCATCGTTCCTATGGGTCTTTGCTACCCGGGGCGTGCCGCAAATGGCGATGCACCGCCGCGCCCGGAATGCGCGCGGCTGTGGAGGGACCGGCTGCTCGCAGCCATGCCCCGGCTATGCTTGACCCTATTGGTGGGAAGCCATGCGCAAAATCACGTTCTGGGCCCCGGCTCGGTTACCGAACGGGTCCGCGATTTCGCGTCCTATCTGCCGACATGCTTTCCCCTTCCGCACCCGTCGTGGCGCGTGACAATCTGGGCGCGAAAACACCCCTGGTTCGATGAGGAGGTCCTTCCGGAACTGCGCAGAGTGATCCGGCAGTCCTGGCCTGAACTGGGAGAATTGGAGCAGCATCGCGCCGGCGCGGTGACTGCCGGCCGCTGATTATTCGATGTCCGCAACGAATCCCATCTACACCGTCGGGCATTCGACGAGATCGATAGCGGGCTTCACCGAACTGCTGGGGGTCGGCACAGTGCAGTTCGTGGTGGATATTCGCAGCATCTCCCGCTCCCGAGCCAATCCCGAATATAATCGCGATACGCTGCCCGCTGCACTGGCGTCCTACCAAATCGGGTACGAGCATATCCTGGAGTTAGGCGGCCTGCGCAAGAAGTCTAAGACCATTCCGTGCGAGGTCAACGGCTTTTGGATCAACCAGAGCTTCCATAATTATGCCGACTACGCATTGTCGGCCGAGTTTCGCGCGGGGCTGGATCGCCTGCTCGAACTTGCCGCCGGCCGCCGCTGCGCGATCATGTGTGCAGAGGCGGTCTGGTGGCGATGCCATCGTCGGATCGTGGCTGACTATCTACTTCACATGAAGCAGGACGTCTTCCATCTCTTGGGGACCTCACGCATCGAACCGGCGGTCATGAGCGATGCTGCACGGGTTGGCGCGGGCGGTCTCGTCTACCCCGCTATTGCCGCGGATTGAGCCCGCCTCGCAGTTGGTTCGAGTGCTGGCGCTCCCGCCCTGGCCGAACAGTTCTTCGACGATCTTCTGATCATCGCGCTGGATCGCGCGCAGATGTCCGGCGCCACAGTGTGCTTTGTCGGCGGTGACGCCGCGCAACAGATCCAATTGCTGTGCCGCCGGCGCGTCGATCCGCGCGTGCCAGCACTGGCCGAACTCGTGGGTCACCTCCTCATAGATCTGGTCAGGATCGTATCCCATTGGCGCTTTGATTTGACCGCCAGCAAACACAGATCAAAGCGGTCGCGCATGCCAATCAGGCGGGACATGGCATGTGGTGAGGAGCAATCCATCCGGATCTTTCCCTCCCAATTGGCGGTCATGAAGCGGAATGTGGGGTCGATGGTGTCTCGACGACATGACCATTGATCCCGTACCGGTCGACGATTTCTGTCCAGTAACGGACGCTAGCTCCGCCGAGCGGGCGATGCCGAGGAAGAGCGGGCCGTGGACGCCGCACCGCTCGCGATGGCGACAGATCCCTTGGGCGACGGCGAGGATATGCGACTCATTGAACGACTTGCGCAACGCGGAGCCACGGTGACCGGAGGTGCCGAAATGGAAGCGCTGCTACGCTTGCGATGGTTCCGGAACACCCGTAAAATAAGCTTCGACCAGATCCGCGGGATTGATCAGCTGAGCGTCGTCGAGCAATTTACCCCGCAGCCGGATCGATGCGAGCGCCGCCGGTCACGACACGATCGCACGCAGGGTTCCGCCGTGTTCGATAATATCAAGCATTTTCATCTTAATTGGCAATAATATTCATTTGCTCGATTTGAATAGCAGGCAGATGATGGGAACTGCAAGAAAGGTTTTTGGCTTCACCGGAGTAGACGCCTCGCTGAAAATCGAGCGATCGGAACAATGTTGAAAGTGCGATGGCCAGTTTCCAAACTGTTCGACGCCTTGGAATACATCCAGGCAGCAGCACGGCACGCCTCCGTGCTCTGGGTCGCGGCGTCGGTAAAGCGACAGAACGGTCCAGAGCTCTAGTCGCCGCCGCGTCAGATCGCCCGATCTGACGCGACAATTTGCTCTTCAATGAAGGTTGCGCGCCCGGTTCTGTGCCTGGTGCGGCCGATCGGGAAGCGCGCCAATCCCCCATGGGAGGCGCGCTTTAATGGAGGCAGTCGTGATCGATTGTTTTGCCCTTGAGCCTCATCATAGGATCATTCGTTCGACGACATGTCGCCCCAGCGGCTACCTCCATTCTTGTTGTATTTGCGCTTTCCAAAGTCGGAAGGGCCAACTCCTTCCCCATGCACTGACAACCGCTTGGTCCACCGTGCCGCTCGGAGGCTTTGCATGACTACAGGAATCGAACCTTGCCATCAAAACCGCTCTGACCTTACGTTGGCCGCACGGGTCGCGCGGCGTGATCCTGAGGCGCTGCGCCTCGTCATGAGACATAATGATCAGCGCCTCCTTCGGACCGCATGGCGGATTTTGCGAAATCGCGAAGACGCCGAAGATGCGGTGCAAAGCGCCTATCTCAACGCATTTGCAGGAATCAGCGGCTTCGCGGGAAGATCGACGCTCTCGACCTGGCTGACCCGCATCGTCACCAACGCGGCGCATGCGCATTCCCGCGGTGTCCGCCGGCAGCGAGCATGGCTCGAAGAGAATCCAACCTCCAAGCAGGAAGACTACAGCGAACACCTGATGCGCGGATCGATGCCGGGCTCTCCCGAGTGCGCGCTAGCGCGTCGCCAAATCAAGCAGATGATCGATGACGCGATCGATCAGCTGCCAACCCAGTTCCGCACGGTCTTTGTCTTACGACAGATTGAGGAGCTCGATGTTGGCGAGGTCGCCGAAACGCTCGGCATCAATGCGGCAACCGTTAAGACCCGGCATTTGCGCGCGAAGCGGAGACTTCAGCGCACACTAGCCCCTAAGCTCGGCAATATGCTGGCAGACATCTTCCCGTTCGCCAGCGAAGCGCGTGAGCGATCAGCCACTCGCGCTGCGATACACGGCAATTGGTTCGAGGCCTGGGCGCGGTCAGCGTAAGCCAGAACCGCAGTGGCGTCATTGCAACACGCGACCTGCGGCGGGGGCGTTCAACTTGGGTCACTTCTCTGGAATACGCCCGCCTGCCCTTCCCAAGATCTTAGTGGTCCGCTGCACTTTCAGTCATCCTATCGCGGTGCTGGCCGCTACGATAGAATGAGCAACCGGGCCGATTGATTCCTGAAAGAAAGGCGCCGCGATCATGAATGACAGAATTCGACTCACCGGCCGTTTGCTCGCGGCAGCCCGTGCTCTGGTAGGCGTCAGCCAGTCGGACTTCGCGGCAGCGGCAGGGATATCTGTCGAAGTGCTGCAGCTGATCGAGCGAGGAGGCAGCGCTTGGATCCAGTCGAATCCGGATGCCGAGGCGGTGCACCGCGGCCTGGAACACTTCGGTGTGGTAATTATTGAAGAAGCGGACGGCATGGGGGCCGGAGTCAGGCTGAAGTTCACACGCCAGGACGTGCGGCAGATTGCGCGCTTGGAAAGCGAAGGCGGGATCATCGGCTCTGATGACGCGCCTTGAGCTTGCAAGCCTGCGCCTCCAGTGGGCGCAGACGAAGGCGGCTGCTGACTGTGGCGCGCATCATGCGAACCTTTTGCTCGATCCGCTGCCCCACTTCGGCGTCGATCCTCTTCGACTAGTCAAGGGCGCAGCCGAGCACGGGCTCGCGCACCGCGCCAAAGGAGCCGAGATCTGCTACCCTCGCGAAGCCTCCAGATCAGGTAGAGCGGACATGCAAGTCTCATAACCGACCGAGTTTCGACGTTTCAGAATTCTAACTGGCGGCAGGATTGTCATCGACAATCCGATCATGGGTCCACTTTCCGAAGGTAACGCTTTCTTCGGCAACCAATCCGCAGTGGGGGAGTCGGTTTCGTTTCCTCCGAACAACCAACGTCAGTCGTCGTCGCGCTGGCGCCGAGGCACGACCACGTTAAGGATCGCTGGCCCCTCCGGCTTGATAGACGACGCGCTTCTCGTCGGCTTCGACCACGCTGAAATCACGCAATTGCATCGCATCCAGGGTCCAACAGATCAAATATTTTGCTTCTAAACAGGAATAACATTCGTTTGTCATTCCTGTATTTTCTGCGTCATTGTTCGCTTCTACCTAGGAGGCGCTATGACGATTCAGCTCGGGCAGACTGCCCCAGATTTCGAGCAGGACACGACGCAAGGCCGAATTCATTTTCACGATTGGCTCGGGGCGAGTTGGGGCGTGCTGTTCAGTCATCCGAAGAATTTCACGCCCGTCTGCACCACTGAACTGGGGGAGGTCGCCAAGCTTCGCTCGGAATGGGAAAAGCGCGACGTCAAGCCGATTGGCCTGTCCGTCGATCCGGTCTTTGCCCATTACAAATGGGAGCGGGACATTGAGGAAACTCAGGGCGCCTCCCTTGATTTCCCGATGATCGCCGATCCGGACGAGAAGGTGTCCTCACTTTATGGCATGGTCCACCCACAAAGCGATCCTACAGTGACCGTAAGATCCGTTTTCGTGATCGATCCGGCTAAGAAGGTGAGATTGATCCTGACTTATCCTCCGAGTACTGGCCGCAATTTCTACGAGATTCTTCGCGCGATCGACAGCCTGCAGCTTACCGATGCCCGCAGCATTGCGACGCCGGTCAACTGGAAGCCGGGAGAACCCGTGGTTATCTCCCCCAAAATGTCTGACGAAGAAGCCTCGCGCCAGTTTCCGCAAGGGTACAAGACGCTCAAGCCCTATTTGCGGATCGTTGATCTCCAGCCGAGTGGAAATGGGCAGTGATGCGGCATGACGTGAAAGATCCTTCCTCCGAGATCAAGCAGGAAGGCGACGACCTCTCGTGCCTGCTTGCGCGCAATCGTGAATGGGCAAGCTCTAAGACGAAGGACGACCCGAATTTCTTCAGCCGCCTTGTTGGGCAGCAACATCCCCGTTATTTCTGGATCGGTTGCTCGGACAGCCGCGTTCCAGCTACGGAAATCGTGGATCTTGATCCAGGAGAGATGTTCGTTCACCGGAATATTGCGAACCTCGCTGTGGCCGATGATCCGAACTTCGCAGCTGCCCTGCTTTTTGCCGTCGATGTTCTTCAGGTGCAGCATGTCCTTGTGGTCGGTCATTATGGGTGCGGTGGGATACAAGCTGCCATGGCGCCAGAAACGCATGATGCGGTCGGCGAATGGCTTGCGCCAGTCCGCTCCCTCGATCACGACCCCGCCGATGCCCACCAATTGTGCGAGCGGAATATCATCGCCCAGGTTTCAGCGCTTGCCAGAAATCCGATCGTGTGCGGAGCCTGGAAGCGTGGGGCCAGATTGACTCTTCACGGATGGGTATATGCGATCGGCGACGGGCTGCTCAGAACGATATGTGGACCGATAACCAATCCATTATGACGCGCCCCATTTATCGAGAGCCGAGTGATCGCATTTCCTGAAGGCCTCATATGAATGTCGCACAGAGAAGGTTGAAGTCCGCCATCGAAGTGTGCCAGCAAGCTGGTGCTGCGGATCGCAGCCTCGACGTCCAGATCGCGCTCGCTGTCTTCCCGGGGCTTGGTGAATTGGCGGCGATTGACCAAGGCGTTTGGCGTCAGGAGGACGGAACGCACGTGCGGGCGCTCCGCTATTCGGCATCTCGATCGGCCGCCATCACTCTTGTACCTCCTGGCTGCTGGTTGGAGACAGGCAAAGCAGCAGTTCATGTGTATGGCCGGTCGGGAGAATGGATCGGGATCCATCGCATTGAAGCCATCGCTATCTGTATCGCCGCCTTGCGAGCGCGCGCGGCCGAAAAGGACCCATTGTCTATATGAGGTTCGGTATGTTCATGATGACCGCCGCAGTGTGTGCCGCGACGTCCGTGTCATCCGCCGCGCTCGCGGTAAGCGATCCGCTGTCGTTCGAGAAGCTCGAGAGAGGCTACCAGTGGACCGGCGACACGGACAGCGCCAAGGCAGCGCTCACGCAGGCCATCCCGCCTGGCACCTCCTTCTGGACTGCGCTCGACATACTCAAGGCGGCTGGGGCACAGTGCGTCGGCGACATTCACGATCCAAGCCTTGCCCACTGCACCTATTCCGAGCGGATCACCATCAACGATTATCATCCGGCCGACGCTGTCTGGGAGGTCTGCATACGCCTGCAAGACGGAAGTGCAACTTCGCTCGTCCTTGATCGCGAGGTCGACGAGCGCTGACGCATTGTCACTACGCGCCTGGGACCATCCGCCTCCCAAGCCAGGAAGAGCGTGATCTGATCATCATTCATCACCCCCTCGCCTCTGCCAGCGTCCTGTTCTTCCGCGATCGGGTCACGCTCTGCTTCAGTGCGGGAAGTTCGGCAATCTTGCCCCCGAGCCGTAGTTGTGCCGTGCGCTTCGCGACGAGCGCCGCGTTTTGGCGCGCGCGCTCGAGCGCCCGTTGCTGGTCCAGTCCTGCAGAATAGGAGGTCAATGCAGTCTCCGCCTCACGCAGAGCATTCGCCTCCGCTTCGTCAAGGCTTGCGGAGATCAGCCTGGCTGGGGCGGCGTCGATCTGCCCTCTGGCCGCCTGCAATTTCGCCGGTGCCTAGCGGCAAACTTAGACGCGCCATAAATCAAATTTTTGGAGCTGATACGCAAAGTTCTTGAGGTGAATACAACAGTGCGAATTTGTGGCCGTTCGGATGATTAGCCGGCAAGCCGACCTATACCAACCCGAACATTCAGTTCGCGCAGATGTCTGCGTATGCGTCGCAGTCGTCTAGCCTGGAAGCCGACCCTGCCCTCGCCCAGACAGGAGGAAGGTGGCAATGGGAACTGCGGCGTAGGTCAGCAGCATGATTTGCTCTTCCGTCATGACTCCATGACGAAACAGATAATGAAGCGCAAAAAAGGCGGCCGCGATAATGAAGGTCCATAGCACGCCGCTCCAAGGGAAAGGGACACTTGCGCGTGCTTGGTTCGATCGCCGAGCCTTCATGGGTAATCCTCTCCTATCCGGGTTGCAAATCCACAAGACTGACTATGATGGGTTCTCTTAGTTGGTCGGTCTCCATTCGCGTCGCAAACGAATGTTTTTCAGGGCAGACCGCAAAATATTGCGGGAGAATCGGCCGCGTTCACGAAGGGCCGTCGCGCGGCATGACTGCGATCCAAACGGGAACGGATTACTATTGAATCTGCCCCGCTGAGTGGCCCAGACACTATGATAATCTGGACCACGGAGGGGATATTGAATGCCAAGCAAGAAGGACAAGCTGGAAGAGATCATCGGCAAGGTGTGTGAAGTTGAGATTGTGCTGGCGCAGCGGGCGTGGACCGCTGAGGCGTGCCGCCGGATGGGGGTCAGCGAGCAGACTTATTATCTTTATGAACGGCTCTCCCGTTGCAAGCGGCATTGAAACATTCTGCGTAGATCAGTTGCAAACATTTATCCGGCGTCAGCTGGTTGCCCAAAGCGCGCAAATGGGGATCGCACACGCACACCTCTACCGCTGGTAGGCCCAGCTAGCCCCGATAATAGTCAGCTTCGTTGCGCGTCGGCTCGATCAGCGCAGTCCATTTCTCCGTCTATTCGAAAAATCCCGCGCGCACGCTAAACTACAGGTATTCTGGAAATTCTAAATCGAATTTCTCTCGAGAAACACCAAACAGCACTCGTGGAATTTTCTTTCGGTTCACTCGCGCTCTCGCCGACGTTGGCATAACGCCCATTTTCAACGCGATTTCGCCGTATGAGATCACTTTTCGAGCCACTTCCAAAACAGCAGTGCTGTCCGCTTCAAGCGCAAGACCTACACGTCTCCATTTCAGCACGTCCGTTTTCATGAGATGCATCATCTTGGGAGCTGAAATGTTCCACACTTCGATCACGTCACGTTGGGAGAGACCACCCTTGAAAAGAAATTCGGGATATTCGGTATAATCGAAAGATACTTGTCTAAACTTAACGAAATCCGACAACATGACTCGAACAGAATCTGCAAATCGTTTTTTACCATCAAACCAAAACGGCAATAATCCTTGTTGAAGAACGTCGACGATTGGCCCCCAAGGTTTGAAACATCCTCCCACCACCTTCAAAGCAGTTCGAAGGGGAACTGCATCTCTGGGCGGGGTTCCCCCAGCCGATACCTCTCGAAGGTTATGAAGAAGCTCATCCACACTTCGCGTGACTATCCGCAATGTCGGATTCAGCAACTTGATACACGGATCCCGCTCCTCCTCCAGAAAGCGAAGGCAAGCGAGCTGCTCTACGGCATAGAAAGGAACGCCGAGGCGTTCAGCTACACTTGCGGCAATTGCTGAAGCATTTCGCTTTCGAGCGAGCTCCTCAACGGCAGAGCGGTCATAGAGGGTGAGAAGTCTGCTCTTTGGTCCGGTGGACCGATTTTTAATCAGATCCGCTTCCCGCAGTTTGACCAGGTCCCTGATGGACATGCGCAAAAACGCGCTCGCTGCCTTGGAGGACATGACGGGGTCGCGCATCGCAATCCATTTCCCGCCTCTATAACTATAAATTTCGGGTACGGCGTCCCGAATGGCCTTCGCTTGTTCAGGCACCCAGGCGCGACCTAGCTCGCGAAAGTTATCACGGAACGCTTTCGTCGCCGCATTGCCATTACGCTCGCGTTTTGCAAACTCATCGCTGGTGAACGTTCTAAGGCCTCGAGGCCAATCGTCGATGAGAGCCATCCCCATAGCCGCGCCTGCAGCAAGCTCAGCCGGAGGTATCTGATTGAGAAACTTCATATTTGCACAATCACTCGTCGAACGAAAAACCATTCCCAGTCTGGGAATGAAATTCGCCAACGCCGCTGAGGGGATATGCTTCAACGCCGGAGGAAGGCGGTCGATTGCGGCACGCCTCACTTTCGGATCAGCCGCCACGAGCGCGGCAAACCTGCGATATTGATGGGCGTCTGAGCCGCTCAGAATTTCGCCCGTGGGATGCTCAAGCCTTTTGCGGCAACTCCACTGATCGCAATATCCAATGCCCCAGCTGTTGCGCCATCGTTGGAGCGACCCACAGAAGACACATGTATCAATGAGTCGCTCTAAGCTCTCAGGGCAATAGGGCAGCAAAGCATTCATCCAATCCGCCCTATGGTGATCGGCTGCTTCTAGAGAAGCAGGAGAAACACGCCTTGTTTTAACGATAAGTTGGCCCCGATAGAGCCCAAAACCGCCCCATTTAATCACCGACCGCGCACCTTCAAGCAGGTAGGGATGGCACCGCAGTCGCACGTCATCAACCGAACATCCAAGCTGCAGCGCGATCAGCGACGCATGATCAATTCCCTTCATCCCAACGGCACCAGGGCCGGCAGAATAACCAGACCGGCCCAAAATGATCCTCGTTGCCCACAAAACATTCTCACGGGTTGCCCGCGCGATCATCCCTATAAGGCTCTCCCCGGCGGTCGGCTTGAGCGAAATCGCGAGGGGTTCCGCTGATCCGAGTTCTTTGGCCCACATCGGTTTTGACCTGCTGCTCACCATGTCAGCGGCCTTTGTCGAATGGGTCATCCTGAGTCCATTTAGATGGAACCGCCAACCCGCGAACAGCGAGGGAGAGATCATGGACCTCGATGCAGTCAGCATCGCGTCGAGATGCAAAGCTGAGTGCTGCACCAACAATGCGGCAAACACGCCCGATGTGGCCCCCAGAAGCAAGGTATAGCCCCTTCACAATGCCGGCATCGTCAAATCTCGACAACTGACGCATCCCACAGGCAGCATGAACCGCTCGGTCAAGCTTCGCCACGAATGTTTTGAAGGCGGAGGTCTGAGATTTGCTCTTTACGCTTACAGGCGAAAGTTCGAGCGGTATGCCTAGACGAGCAGAGAGCTGATTATTTTCCTCAAAGAATCTGAGCGATTCATCGTTGCCTGCAAACACAACAGGTACAAGACCCGCGTCCAAAAAGGATTTCAGTTCATCCGTAACCTGACTGCTGTCCGCACGATTATTCGCCAGATGCTGGACTTCATCCACGATGAGCAGCTCGACGCCCAATCGAGGAAGAAATTCTTCCATGCGTTGTGACAAAATTTCGAGGTTACCTCGATCCGCATTGGGATCTCCTAAGGTTTTTAGGATATGTTGGTACAACATTTTACATGTAATGCGTCGCTTCAGTCCGACATAGATGACTCTGTTCGGGTTGTAGTCGCCGTCAGCCCGAGATTTCTCATGAAGGTCAAACATGTAACGCTGTAGCGTCGCGCTTTTTCCGGCTTGGGAGACTTCCGACAAGCGGAGTCCGGGAAGCGGTTGACCTCGGCGGCCCAGCGATGAGCTTCTGAGTGCTTCAATGCGTTGCATGATAGCGGTCTGGGGTGGATAGGGCACGTAGATCTCGCCATACGCCTTTTGGGCGAAGCTCTCGCGCGCAGTGCCAGCATCATCCCATTGAGGCAACAAATGTCCCGTGGTTGGGCGGACGGAGTAGCCACCCTCTGCCTCTGGTCGGTCAGACATCATACATCCCCATCACGGAAGGCATCATCCTCATCGATATAGTCGTCCACACTCATCAAGCCGGTTTCGGGGTCTCCAGTCATATCTTCGATCTGCACACTACCCCAATCCAGCTCGTCGGCTCGGACAGCTGAGTTGACACGGCCGTAGTCGTCAGATCGGGCCGGAGCCCGATATTTCGTTTGGATCCCCGGCATCGGCCCTTTTATGACTTCTGGCGGAAGGCCATCATCCATTCGCTGGCTTTCAAAGGTTCCCTGCGGTGAAGTGATTGCGTCGCTAGGAAACGGGATCAAGGCACGACCTGTCAAATTCTGGAGCTTTGACGATTCATAAAAGGCTTGCATGTTGCGCCGCCGCTGAAACGCCAGCTTGGGCGCCAATTGATCTATCATTTGCAGGGTATGCGCCCTTGCATTCAAGCGGTCGTTCTGGCTCTTGAACGCCTTTCCGCTATTCTTAGCTTCGCGCTGTAAGTATTGATGATCCCACGCCGTTAGATTGTGAGTATATTCTGGCTGTGTAGACGGGAGAGTAACATACTGTCCCGTATTCTCGTCATACACATCAATGGTGTCGAGGTTCCCGTCATAGCGACGGATTTTGACTCGAATGACACGAGATCCATCCTTCCGTTCCTTCGCTCTCGGCAATCGGCCCAGGCTCTCGAGCAATCCGGTTACCTTCTGTGAATCACGGTAACGAATGCCGTCATGTTCGATCCCGTCTCGTGTCAAAAGAGCAGTCGTAGTTCGCCCAAGCACGCGTCGAATGTGATTGATGTCTTCGAACATCGGGGTAGCGAACCGGTTGGCGCTACTCATCCAGACCTGAAGAGGAGATCGTCCCCCCAAGCCTTTCGATGAACTTACATTATGCTCCGCAATAATTTGAGACACCAGTACACGCAGCTGGTTTAGATTGAGGGTAGCAGACGCTATGCCGTCATCATCGGAGTTCTGGTGGCGCCCAGGGCCCAAAATGGTGCCCGGCACCGTTTCCAGCTTTTCCTTAATCGAGCGAAAAGCACGCTCCAGGACGGCCTTGGCTGTAGGCGTATTCCGCGGCGGCAACATGACCGTGATACCAGCCTCATTGAGAGCTGGAATCATGCTCGGGCCGATGAGAGCCTGTTCATTGTCGGGCAGTATCGCAGCAGGTCTGCCGAAGATATTGGCAAGCTCCGGAAAATCGTTCAACATTGCTTCCGGAACGAAGCTTGGCAGCATGCAATCTAGTATAGCATTCACTGACGTTTCATGCCTGTTCGGACCCACATATACGGATCCACCCACTATAGCATGAGTAAAGCTACACATAAGTAATGTAATCTTTGCCTTATTGGAGGGAAGCGCCCAATCATCACCCATTACGACGGTCTGTTCGAGCGTCGTGGCGTCCATGAAACAAAGTTCGAGCGGACGCGTGGTTCGCATCGGCTCCCCTGAGCCGCGAAACATGATATCAGCGGCAACAGTGCCCGATTTCGCCTTTACCGTCTCATGACACCTAAATTGATGGACACGTTTGCGCAAAGTCTCTTTGGAAGGATACGCGAAGGTAGCGGCTTTGCCGGATGTGTTCAAACGGCAGGCGTTGAGCTCGTCAATTTTTTTATGCAGCCAGCTCTGGACCGCGACGATTTTGGCCCCCGGCTCGTAATATCGGAGCGCTGCCTCCGTCGTCAGAGCATCGATCTCCGGCGCCAGCTGAGAATGCCCGCGTGGACGCCCTGCAGACGAGGCCAGCGCCCCAACGCGCTTACATCCCTCCAATCGGCGGACCCAGCGCCGTACGCTACTCGCCGAAGGGCAAGGGAATTTTTGATCGAGAGGGCAATCGCCATAGTGCTTCGCGAGCCATTCCGAATATGCCTCGTCAGTTTTTAAGACATCG